>CACZCD010000104.1 GCA_902779565.1 uncultured bacterium
GTACGGGAGAGATTGGGTGATTGGGGGATTGGGGGATTGGAGGATTGGGGGATTGGAGGATTGGGGGATTGGAGGGTTGGGGGATTGACAGGATAGACGATCAACGAACGAAGGAGCAAAATGAGCGAAGCAAATGAACAGCCGGTGGTGTCGAAGGGGGGGCGTCTGGAATCGTTGGACGTCCTTCGGGGATTCGACATGTTTTTCATCTTCCTGCCGGATCCGGCGCCCTGCGTCGTCTTTGTGTTCCTGGCCATGATCGGTCTGGGCGACACCGCGTTTGCGGCGCAGTTCGACCATGTCCGGTGGAGCGGGCTCCACTTCTACGACTGCATCTTTCCGCTGTTCCTTTTCATCGCGGGCGTCACATGGCCCTATTCGCTCGCCGCCCAGCGTGCGAAGGGTGCGTCGACGGCTGCAATCTCCTGGAAGATCCTTCGCCGGGCGTTTCTCCTGTTCCTGTTGGGGGCGATGGTGCAGACGAAGATCGACGGCGTACAGGAAACCGGTTTCTTGCAGTTCGACGGGGCAACGTTCCGCGTGTGGAGCGTGATTGGACGAATCGGGATCGCCTGGGGCGTGTCGGCGTTTCTCTACCTGTGGTTCGGTCGGCGTACGCGCATCTTCATCGCGGTCGCGATCCTGCTCGGCATGTGGGCGCTGATGCGTTTCGCGGTGGCGCCGGGCGCACCGGACGGGGTGGACCCGATGATCGACCGGCAATGGATGTGGGCGCGCTGGTTTGACAAGAACTTTCTCACCACGGCGCATCGTCCAGAGGGGGGCGTCGCCACAATCGCGATGGTGGCGACGGCCATGTTTGGCGTGTTCGCCGGCGAAATCCTGCGCGGCGTGGCCTCACCCACGCGCAAGACGCTGCAGCTGATGGGCTACGCGGCGCTGTTGACCGGGTTCGGCCTTCTGGTGGCGTTCGCGTTCGGCAGCTGGTCGATGCCGATCGTCAAGGGGATCTGGTCCAGCTCCTTCGCGCTCGTTGCGGGCGGCATCTCCGCGCTGCTGCTGGCCGTCTTCTACTGGATCATTGACGTGAAGGGCTGGCGGCGGTGGGGCTTTTTCTTCAAGGTGATCGGAATGAACGCCATCACGATCTACATCCTCGTGCGCACGATCCTGCCGTATGAGTTCGAGAAGGCGTATTTCTTCGGTGGGATCGCGAAGTTCCTCTCGCCGCCGGTGGCCGAGTTCGTGTCGCAGGTGGGGCTGATCGCGCTGGGGTGGCTTCTTCTGCTGTATCTCTACCGCAAGAAGATCTTCCTGCGCGTCTGACGGGAGCGGCGTGCAATTGACGAGAAACAAACCATGTGAAGAGACGAAAGGAGCGATGATATGAGAGGAAATTACAGGATGGCTTGCGGACTGGCCGTGCTGTTGCCGTTCGCGGCGATTGCGGCAGTCCTGTCGTTGGAATGGAATCCCACCTATCCGGTGGACGTGCCTTGGGAGGTGGAGCTTTCGCCGGCCAAGCTGTCCGCGCTTGCGGGCGTGCAGGAGGGGAGCGGGTTCACTGTGACGGCGAAAACCGCCGCCGGAGAGAAGAAGCTGCGGGTGGTCGCGCTTGAAGGGCGCGTGCCCGGCACGGTCGCGCTGCGGTTCAACGTGCCGCCGGGCACGGCTGCGCTGTCGTGCGAGGCCGGCGTCGGCAAGCTGAAGATGACCGCCACGGATCATCTCGACAACCTGTTCGACGGGGCGCTTGCGCCGTCCGCCGCCGGCGGATGGAAGCTGACGAACGGCGGAAAGGCCGCCGCGCTGCCGGAAGGTGGGGTGTCGCTTTCCGCCGTCCGTGCGGGCGGAACGCGGGTTTCGTACGAGACCAGTGTGCCGGAACGGCTTGCGGGACAGCCCGTGTTCATCGAGATCGACATCGAGAACATCGCGCGGCTCACGTCCGGCAGCCCAATCTGCATTGACCAGCTGGACGCCGCCGGGAAGGTGCTCTCCGAGGCGCTCTCCGACCCGCGCTGGCTCAGCCACATGCGGCCGGTGGGCAAGCTCCAGCGTCTGCGCGAGGAGGGCCGGATACATCCGAAGGCGCGCAAGCTTTTGCTGACGATCGCGATGCGCGACATTTCCGGTGGCGTGGACGAGTATGGCCTGCCGGTGAAGGCGCCGTCCGACCTGTGGCCGGCGCTGAAGATCACGAAGCTGGCGGTGCGCCCGGCCGCCCGGCTTCCGTTCCCGAAGTACGACGATTCCTTCTTTGTGCCGGGTCCCTCCGGCCGGCCGGGCGATACCGCCCTCATGCTCGGCGACAACCGTGCCTTCTGGTACGCCACCCATTCCCACGCGTGCTGGAGCCAGGGGAAGCAGATCGGAAATCTCGACGAGGTGTTCTATCCCGACCGCGCCGGCACCGTTGAAGCCTGGTTCAAGCCGACCTGGACCGAGAACCTGAAGCGGACGTACAACCTTTTCACGGCCAACCATCGCTACAACTCAAACGAGTCGCGCAACATCAAGCCGAAGTTTGACGCGATGACGCTCAAATACACGCCGTCGAAGGAGCTGTTTGAGTTCACGATCCTCGACTGGGACGGCAAGGCGTTCAAGACGTCCGTCAAGGTGCCGTTCACCGTCGGGGCCTGGCACCATGTGGCGATCCAGTGGGATCCGGCGCAGACCGCCGACCTGTATCTTGACGGCAAGCGCCTCTTCGCCCTCCCGCTGAAGGGCTTTGAGGCGTGGGACCTGAAAACGCGCACCGAGGTCCAGGCGAACGGCCGAATCCCGCTGGAGCTGCACATCGGCTCAAACTACGTTCTGGGTCGCGTCACCGATGGTGAGCCCCAGAACTCGCCTTTCTTCGTGGGGGCGATCGATGGACTGCGGGTCTCCTCCGTGTGTCGCTATGCGAGCGACTTCCAGCCGGCCGACTCGTTCCGCGTCGATGCCGACACGCGTGCGCTGTTCGCCTTCGACCGCACCTTTGACGGGGTTTCCGGCGGCGGATGCGGTTTCATCTCCGGCACGCTTTTTGCGAAGAAGGACCGCATCGACCATCAGCTGGCCGTCGAAGGGCGCAACGTCTGGTATTTCCCGGAGGCGATCGTGCCGGAGAACAATCCGGCGAAGGTCTTCACGAACCTCAACTACCAGCAGCTTCCCGCGGCGGACGACTTCCGCTTTGCGCGGCGCGTGGTGAGCCGGTCCTTCACTTTGGCGAATGGCGCCGTCGCGAAGGTGGAATGTCCGCCGGGAACCACGCCGGAATATGTGGAGATCGCGAACGGCGGTACTTGCCCGCTCGTCTATCCAGCGCTCGTGAACAAGGGTGAGTTCGATCCCCGCAGCTTCGGGGACCTTGCGGATTCGCTGCTCAACGGGCGGGAAGGCCTCTCCGACCGCGAACGCGCGAACGCCGTGTTCCAGTTCGTGCTGGGCGCAAGCGACTACTTCATGCAGCACACGATCACTTTCCCGGCGGGCAGCGACGTTCCGGAGAGCGTGGTGTACAAGGCGCTGATGATGCTCAATGGCTACTGCGGGTTCGAGTGCGGCCCCTTGAACAACATGGCGGCGAACATGCTCGCGTGCGTGGCGCGCTGCCCCGCTTCCCAGACGGGTGGCTACGGACACTCCTTTGAGCAGGTGCACTTCGACGGCAAGAACCACACCTACGACCTCTCGGCGCAGAAGTTCTTCCCGTCGATGGATAACGAAACCCCGTCGTGTCTCGGCGAGAGCGAGGTGCAACCCTATCTGCATAACCGTCTCGGCGGCGACAGCGGAAGCTTCATCCGCATCTTCACGCGCGGATTCTCGGCGCAGAACCCCTCATACCAGGAGAAGGTGGCGATGGTGCTGAACCCTGGTGAGCGCTTCCGCGTGTGGCAGGCGAACGACGGCCACGTGAACGACCTGCACAGCCACAGATGGGCGAAGGGTGAAGTCCCCGAAAAGTCAAGCTATCGGGAAGACTATGCGGCGCGGATACACGCCACTATCAAAGATCCGGAAAAGTATTTCATCACGCGGATGGATCGCTTCTTCCCGCACTACCTGAGCGGCTTCGTCTCCTTCGACGGAAAGCCCGCCGCCGCCAACCCGGCCTTCACGAACGTGAAGCCCGACTCCTTCTGCTACCGCGTGAAGAGTTGCTATCCGATCGTGCATGGCGAATACGCCGCCGCGCTGAAGGATGGGCGCGCGGCGGAGATCGAGCTCTCCACCGATGGCGGCAAGACGTTCCGCGCCGTGCCGGAGATCCTCGACTACGAGGTGCGCGCGCGGGTGGCCTATCTTGTGCGCGTGAAGGCGCCGATCGATTCCGTGAAGCGCTTCCGCGCCTCGACCGAGGTGATGGTGAACCCGCGCGTGTTCACCGGCCGCGTCCATGCGGGATCTAACGAGCTTCTCTTCAAGTGCACGGACCCCGCCGTTATCGGGTTGCCGACCGAAGGGGCGGCACCGGCAAAGGTGACGGTCGCGTGGCGCGAGAACGTGAAGCGTGCGGAGGTTGCGGGCGGCGTCTTCACCGGCGTGATCCCGGGACTTGAGAAGCAGGTGGTGTTTCTTGATCCGGGCCAGCCGCAGACGCTTGACGTCACAGGGTTCTCCGGTGCGGCGAAGGCGACGGCATTTGTGCTCAAGGGGGCGGCGGGCGGCGGCGCCAAGCAGGGGCCGACGGTGCGGCTGGCCGGCGGTAAGCTGCAGCTGACGGCGGCGAAAGGCGAACCGGAGCCGTCCATCTCCTGCGTGCGGATCTCCGACGGTCCTGCTGTGCGCGATCTCTATGTGGTGACCTCATCCGCGCTGCGTTTTGCGTCGCTGGCGGAGGCGAAGCCGCTCGGCGGCGCGAAGATCGTTCCTGCCTCGGCCGATCAGATTCAGTCCTCGCTTTTGTGCAAGGCGAAGGGCGACGGTGCGCAGTTCAAGTTCGCGCCCGTGCGCGCCGGCGAATACACGGTGTATATGGTGGACCGTTTCCCGAGCGAAATCAAGGGCGCTGGCGATCTCAACCGTCAGGTGTTTTCCGCCGATTGGCCAGGACGCGGAAAGGGAGAGAACGTCATGACGGGTTCAGCGGGGAATCAGGGGGTGAATCTCTACAAGGCCCGCTACGGGAAGCTGGAGGGGCGCGCGAACTTCAAGTGGGACTATGTGCTCTCCGATGTGGGCTACCATCCGTACTTCCCCCGCTACAAGGCGCGCGTGCTGAAGTTTGCGGAAGGGGCGGACAGCTTCTCGTTCACGTTGAAGGATGCCTACGATAGGGGCGCGGAGCTCTGCGCGATGCTCGTGGTGCCCAAACTCGACCGTGAATTCCTCTGTGAACTGACGAAGCTGCTGTGCGGCATGAACACCGACCCTGCGCGTCTGGCCGCGCAGTAGCCGACCGGTTCCGGCCGAAATTTCGGTTTACGTTGTTTTTTGTTGCATTCGAAGGCGGGATATGATACCATACGCGCCCTCTTTACCAAAAAAAGAACAGGAAAACGAAATGGTCAAACTCAGAATGCGCCGCACCGGATGCAAGAATCACGCGGCCTACCGTATCGTGGCGGCGGATGAGCGTTCGCCCCGCGACGGCAAGTTCCTTGAGATCCTCGGCTGGTACGATACGGCCCTCAAGGAGAATAACTTCAAGCTCGATCTCGAGCGCGTCGAGCACTGGCTCAGCAAGGGCGCCAAGCCGTCCGAGACGGTCGCCTCGCTGATCCGCCGTGCCAAGAACCCGGCCCTGAAGCCGCACCACGCGGTCAAGGCCAAGGCCCCCGCCAAAAAGGAAGAGGCGCCGGCCGCCTAATCGGAAAGAAGGTTTCAAATGGGTATCAAGATATTGGATAAGATCAACGCCGAACAGACGGCGAAGCTCGAGGAGAAGCAGTTTCCCGAGTTCAAGGCCGGGGACATCGTCCGTGTCTCCATCCGCGTGCGCGAAGGTGACAAGACGCGTGTGCAGGATTTCGAGGGCAAGGTGCTGGCCGTCGATAACGGCCGCAAGAACGCCTCCGGCAACTTCACGGTGTCGCGCGACAGCTATGGCGTGCGCGTCGAGAAGCTGTTCCCGTTCAACAGCCCGGCGATCGAGAAGATCCGCGTGGTGAAGAAGACCGCCTCCTGGCGTTCCAAGCTCTACACCGAGCGCACCTTCTGCTCGCACAAGGCCGTCCGTAAGCTTGTGAAGAAGTAATCCTCCGGCGTCACAGACGCGGAGAGCGGCGGACGCCCGGCTTGATGTCGGACGTCCGTTTTCTTGAAAGACATGAAGACAAGGACTTTCATCGACCAGGTTGACGTCATCGTTCGCTCCGGAAAGGGCGGCGATGGCGCGGCGACGTTCCGCCGGGAAGCGCTTGTCATGTATGGCGGACCCGATGGCGGGGATGGTGGACGCGGCGGCGATGTGGTGCTGCGCGCCAGCACGCACGTGAGTTCGCTCGTGGCGCTCTACTTCGATCCGCATCTTTTCGCGGAGGACGGCGTGCCGGGCTCCGGAAGGCGGTGCTATGGGCGCCGCGGGAAGGATCTCGTGGTCGATGTGCCGCCGGGGACGCTGGTCACCGATGCCGATACGGGGCTTCTGGTGGCGGACATCGTTGAGCCGGGGCAGAAGGTCGTGGTGGCCAAGGGCGGCGTGGGCGGCTATGGGAACGTGCATTTCAAGAGCTCCGTCAATCAGGCGCCGACGGAGCACACGCCCGGCGGACCGGCGGAGGAGCGCCGTCTGCATTTGGAGCTTCGCACGATTGCGGATGTCGGTCTGCTCGGCTTCCCGAACGCAGGGAAGAGTTCGCTCCTCTCGGCTGTTTCGGCGGCCACGCCGAAGATCGCCTCCTATCCGTTCACCACGCTGAACCCGATCGTCGGCACGATGGTCTATCCCGACTTCGCGAAGATCCGCGTCGCGGACGTGCCGGGCATCATCGAGGGCGCCTCCAAGGGCGTGGGGCTCGGGTTTGCGTTCCTCCGGCATCTGGAGCGCAGCCGTGTGCTGGTCTATGTGATCGACATGGCCGGCACGGATGGCCGTGAGCCGTGGGAGGACTACCGCACGCTCGCAAACGAGATCGCCGAATACAACACGGAGCTTCCGACGCGTCCGGCGCTTGTCGTCGCGAACAAGATGGATAAGGCGGCGGCGCGGAAGAACCTCCGCCGTTTCGTGAAGGAGACGGGCGTGACGCCCGTGGCGCTCTGCTGCGAGGCGGGGCAGAAGGATTTGCACGAATATGCCGATCTGAAGGGTTGGGAAGGGCCGCTTGGCATGGACGCCTTCCGCGAGAAGCTGCGCGAGGTGGTGAAGCCGAAGGCACCGCATGAGGACAAGCCGGACCTTGGCGAGATGCCGGACACCACCGGCGCTGAAATCCCGGCCGAGGCGATGAAGTTCGCCACGTTCCTGAAGCTCGATCCGCCGAAGAAGAAGTCCCATCCGTCGCGCGGAAACATCCACTGATTCCGCCCCGGTGGCCTCAATTCTTCAAATCTTCACGAAGCAGATTGGCGTTTCGTCTGTCATTGATGCGCGTATGTGGTATAATAGGGGGCGTGAAGACATATCAGACATTGTTGTTTGCATTTGCGATGTTTGCCGCCTTTGCCGAAGGCGAGCCGTTTGATCGCTATCAGACAATCATCGACCGAAAGCCGTTCGGCCCCGAGCCGGCCAACTTCGATCCAGATGCCGCGCCAGGCACGGCTTCGGGCGCGGGTGCGGCGGGTGAGGGTGAAATGACCCCTGAGCAACGCTCGGCGGAGGAGCAGAATCTGGCGTCAAAAGTGCGTGTTTCCATCCTCAATGTTGCGCCCGACGGTACGGTGAAGGTGGGGTTCACTGATTCGTCTGCCAATCCCCCTGAGAATTACTATCTGAAGGTCGGCGCTAGCCAGAACGGTTGGACGGTGAAGGGCGCTGAACCCGCTACGGAATCCGTTACGCTTGAGAAGGACGGTTTGGAGGTCACGATGAAGCTGGGCGAGGGATCCGGCGGCAAGGGAGGCGCGAAAGAGGCCGCGAAGGGTGGCGCGGCGCGGCGCAGCTTCATGCCGTTTGGTGGCAACCGAGACGGCAACGGGGCCGGGGGGGCTCCACCGCCACCCGCGCGGTTGGGCGGTCTTGCCCGCTTGCGGCAGCAGCGGATGGAGATGGAAGCCAAGCAACGGGAGGAGGCCGAACGGAAGCGTGAGGCGGATGCCGCAGTCAAGGCCGAGCAGGCCGAACGCGAGGCGCGTGAACAGGAGGAGAAGCAGCGTTTGGCGGAAGAGCGTGCGCAGCAGCGCGAGGCACTTTTGCAGATTCAGGAACAGTTGAGGAAGCAGCGCGAAGAGCGGGAGGCGGCGCGTCAGGCGCAACAGGAGGCGCCCGAATGAGGCAAGTGACGCTTGAGGATTTCCGTGCGGCGCTTCTCGACAAGGGTTCCTACGTTTCCTCGCCCGAGACCTTGGCGCCGGTGCCCCGTCCAAAGGGGCGCTGGACGACGCTCAGTTTCAACTGGAGCATGTTTTTCGTGTTCCCGTACTGCGCGGTGCGGGAGTTCTTCCGTTCGCTCACCACGAAGCTTTGGGGGCTTTGCTGCTTCCGGACGTACCAGAAGGCGGAGAAGTTCGGTATCAAGGTGACGGCGGATGGCTGGGAGAACCGGAAGGACTACAAGGGGCCGGTCGTCTATCTTGCCAACCACATGTCCACGCTTGAGACGATCATGTTGCCGCCGATCCTGCTCACCTACGGCCCGTTCAACGTGTTCGTGAAGGCCTCGCTTTCGCGTCTGCCGGCGCTCAAGCGTGCGGCGGTGCACATGGGGCTCATCCCGCTTGGGCGCAAGTCGCCGCGCGAGGACCTGATGCAGGTGTTCAACGAAGGTGTCGCGCGCATTCGCGAGGGAAATTCCGTGCTCATCTTCCCGCAGGGATCGCGTGAGCGTGTGTTCTCGCGCAAAATCTACTCGTCCATCGGCGCAAAACTCGCCGAGAAGGCCGGCGTGCCCGTGATTCCGATCGCCGTGAAGACGGACTGCTCGCCGACGCGTCCAGACGGGAAGGGCTGGCTCAAGGATTTCGGCACGGTGGATCCCTCGAAGGAGATCCGTCTGCGGTGCGGCCCTCCCATCACCGGTTCGTCCAAGGAGATGCACCAGAAGGTGTTTGATTGGATCAAAGCGCAGCTGGAGGAGTGGGGACTCCCCACCGAGGGATGAAGAACCGCTGCCTCATCTGGCTGAACATGGCGGAGCGACCATTCCGTCTCAACGCTGGCGACCTGAAACTGGTCAAGTCCCTGTTTCGCGGCGAAGTGAAGGCGGTCCGGTCGGAACGCGCGTTCTTGAAGGAACTGCCTTCCGCGACCCATGTCCTCTGTTGGGAATTCCACCAGGAATGGTTTGTGCGGGCACCGGAACTCCGCGTGCTGGCCACGCCCAGTGCGGGACGCGAGCTGCTGCCGACGGAGGCGGAACTGCCCAAGGGCGTGAAGAAGTACCATGGCGCTTTTCACGGTGCCATCATGAGCGAGACGGTGATCGCCTACATGCTGGCCTGGTGCCGCGGACTTTATCCCGCCTACGACTGGCAGCGGAAAGGCGGTGCCGCGAACCTTTGGCCGCGCGTGGCGCTGGGGGAGCGCTGCTTCTCCCTCGTCGGCACGAAAGCGGTGATTCTCGGCTACGGGAAGATCGGGCACGCGATTGCGGAGAAGCTCACGGCGCTGGGTGTGGACTTCACGGGGATTCGTCGCCGGAACATCGCCGCGCTTCCGGAGGCCGTGGCGAAGGCCGACTGGCTCATTTGCGTATTGCCGTCCGATACGGGGACGGACGATCTTGTGAATGCCAAGGTGCTGCGTCGGATGAAACGCAGCGCGGTCCTCATCAACGTGGGGCGCGGCAATGCGGTGGATGAGGCGGCGCTCGCCGAGGCGCTCCGGCGGCGTCGGATCGCGGCGGCGTTTCTGGATGTGTTCAAGAAGGAGCCGCTCACGGCCTCCTCGCCGCTGGCCGCCGATCTGCCGGGTCTCTTCCGCTTCCCGCACGGCTCGGCGTTCTCCCCCAGCTATCTTCCCCGCTTCATCCGCGAACTCGCCGCCCGCGGCGCCTTCCGCGCTTGAGGTCTCTTCGTCCCGCGTGGCTTTGCATTGGGGCGAATGCATGAGTCGCTGACTCTATGATATAATCTACGGCATGGACGACTTCTCTCAGGACAACCTTGCCGCCGCCTTTGCTGAAAACAGGCAACGGCTGTTCGCGCTCGCCGAGAAACGGCTCAACCCGATCTTGCTCAAGCGGATGAGTGCGGAGGATGTCTTGTCGGAGACGTATGTCCACGCGGCAAAGCGGCTTGACTACTTGGCGGCACATGACGACGTGCCGATCTACTACAAGTTGCGCACGATTCTCATTCAGACGATTGCCGACATCGAGCGTCACCATCTCAAGGCGCAAGGGCGCGACGCATATAAAGAGTTGCGCGTGGAGAGTGGAGGGTTGAGCGTCGAGGGGGAGGAAATGCAGCCGGAAGGCGGCGTCTGTGTGAGAGAACTGCCCGCCGACATCACGTCTCCCGTCTCGCGGGTGGACCGGGACGAACGCCACGCAATCCTTCGCCGCGCACTTGCCGCGATGCCGGAAAGCGATCGCGCGATCCTCGTCTTGCGGCACTTTGACGGCATGGGAAACGCTGAATGCGCCGCCGCGCTCGGACTCACTGAAAAGGCCGCATCGATCCGCTATGTTCGCGCCTTGGAGCGTTTGCAGAAGAAACTCGTGGAGGTCTCATGCTTCCGGAAGAACTGACAGCTGTTCTGCGCCAGCTGGCGGCGGAACTGGATGAACTGGCCGGTGACGAGAACTCGTCGCAGCATCCATTCCCTGCCCTCTCGGATTTCGAGCCGATTGCCCTCCTCGGCTGCGGCGGTATGGGGACGGTGTATGTTGCGCGGCAGCTCTCGCTTGAACGCGATGTCGCGGTCAAGGTCGTCTCGGCAGATGCAGGCACCTCTCTTCCGGAAGAGGCACGGACGGTCGCACAGCTCCACCATCCCAACATCGTACAGGTCTTTTCGGCGGGGCTCGATGCCGATTCCGCCTGGTTTGCCATGGAACTGGTCAAAGGCGAAAGCGCCGACGCGCGCACGTTTTCGTCAGCGGAAGAAGTTGCGCGCCTTGGCGTTGCCGTGGCCGAGGCGCTCGCCTACGCCCATCGGTGCGGCATACTCCATCGAGACGTGAAGCCGTCCAACATCTTCGTCGGCGATGATGGGATGGTGAAGCTTGGGGACTTTGGCCTAGCCTGCCTTGCCGCCGAAAGCGAAAAGGACAAGTCGGGGACGAAACGCTACATGGCGCCGGAAGTGCTGGATGGCGGAAAGGTTTCCGAGGCGAGCGACCAGTACTCGCTCGGCGTGACACTCCGCGAGCTGGCGGCCCGCTGCAGCGGGAATGTACCGCATGACTTCACAGCCATCGTCGATAAGGCCGCTTCAAATGACGCGGCGTCCCGGTATGAAAGCGTGGAGCTTATGCTCTTTGATCTGCGCCGTTTCCTTGCGCACCAGCCGGTGACCGCCAATCCGCCATCGGTCCTGCGCCGGTTCCGCCTCTTTGCACGGCGCAATCCGTTTGCCGCCGGCGGCGTTGGGGCGGCGGCGGTTTTGCTCGTGGCGTTCGTCGCGGCACTGGTGGTTGGCTATGTCCGTACGGCCCGCGCCTTGGCAGAGACGGAACGCGCGCGTGCGGAGACCGAGCAGGCGCTGGCCGAAACGCATCGGGAGGCGGCGAAGGCTGCGGAGTCGCTCGCCGTCGCGACGCTTCCCGGATGACGCAACAATCAAGGCGGCGATCAAGCGACTTCACTATGCCCGTAAGCGTCACGCCGAATCTCCGCGCCGTCCCCGCCGCCGCCCACCTGCCGGCCGCTAAAAAGGACAAACAAATGACCAGAAGAGAATTCGTTAGTGAGAGGATGGCGAACAAATAAATCCTCACGCGGAGATGCGGAGGCGCGGAGGATTCAAAATGAGCGAAAACGATATTACTAAAGACATCTTGGATGCATCCATAAAAATCCACAGGCAGTTTGGGCCGGGCATGCTTGAATCGGTCTATGAACAGTTGCTTGCGGTGGAATTGACACGTCGTGGACACAAGGTGGAACGTCAAAAGGGCGTGTCGTTCGAATATGAAGGCGTAAAGCTGGACACGGCTTTTCGCCTTGATATGCTTGTAGATGACTCTGTTATTGTCGAGTTGAAGTCAACGGAACACATGCAGCCCGTTTATCTAAAACAGGTAAAGACCTATCTTGTGGTGATGGGGTTGCAGGTTGGTGTCCTCGTTAATTTCGGAATGAACCAGCTTAAAGACGGGTATGCACGAGTAGTCAACGGCTACACTGGACCCAAACCCTCGCAACAATAACCCTCCGCGTCTCCGCATCTCCGCGTGAGATAAAATGACAAGAAAGGAACGAAATGAAAGTACTGCTCATCAACGGAAGCCCGCGTGCCAACGGCAACACGGCCCGTGCGCTCAAGGAAGTCGCCGAAACCCTCGCCGCCGAGGGAATCGAGACCGAGACCGTCTGGATCGGCAAGAAGCCAGTGCGCGGCTGCGTTGCCTGTGGACAGTGCCGAGCGAAAGGGAATGACCGTTGCGTGTTCGACGACGATGTTGCGAACAGCATAATCGAACGGCTTGAAAGCGCGGACGGAATAGTGATCGGCTCTCCAACCTACTACGGCCAGCCCAACGGCGCGTTCCTCGCCGTGTGGCAGCGCGTCTGCTTCGCGGGTGGGGCGCATGTCAAGACGAAGCCCGCCGCCTCCGTCGCGGTGTGCCGCCGCGGCGGATCGACGGCGGTGTACCAGTGCATGAACATGCCGTTCGAGATGCTGAACTGCCCGGTTGTCACGTCGCAGTACTGGAATGTCGCGTTCGGGCGCGACGAGGGCGAGTGCGAACGCGACACCGAAGGTATGCAGACGATGCGCACGCTCGGCCGCAACATGGCGTGGCTCCTCAAGAACCTCAAGCGCGGCGACGCCGTCCCCCGCTCCGCCGACGAACCTTGGCAGCCCATGCACTTCATACGATAAGACAATTAAAGGAGATAGGTTCCTTTGGGAACAGCTTCATCAAAGACGACTTTGGCAAGGGCGATGTCGGATTTTAAGATGTGTCCGCGCGCAACCTTGATGTAGGAGTGGCGTCTGGAGCGGCAGACTTGCTAATGTGGAATGCGAATTTGAGAACTTTTTCAAGATTCCGAAAAGTTCTCAAATTCGTTCTGCCGAAAATCTACACGAGAATTTTGATTTTAAGCCACAAAGAGCAGGAGATACAGGAGAGTGTTGGAGGATGGGTTTTAAGCCACAAAGAGTAGGAGATACAGGAGTATTTATCGTATCACGTTTCTATTTTGATTCTTCATCCGTCATTCTTATCTTAATCTCTCCAGTATCTCCTGTTCTTTGTGGCCAATCCGCCACTCCTGTAACAGAAATGGGTTCGAGAATTGTTAAGAAGTGGCTGTAGATTTTTTGCCGATATTGCGTTCTTAGGGATGGACGGCAATAACGTCGGTCAAGAGAAAGGATCAATAGAATGAACAAAACCATAATCATCTTTATAGCGGCAATCGGGATGAGTGTCATCCTGAACGCCCAATCGAAGAAGGTCGTCTGTGACGGAAACAGCTGCCGGATTGAAGATGCGGCGAAAGAGAATGGGTATTCGGTCGTGTCGCCCGTGCCGGAGTCGGCCATTGAGCCGATGGTGCCAGCGCCCCGCCTCAAATCACTGAACGGCAAGACGATTGCGCTTGTCGGCGGAAGTTTCATGGCGAACGTCACGCACCCGGAACTGAAACGCCTCATCCTCGCCGAATGCCCGACGGCGAAGGTCTATGTGCTGAGCGAGATTGGGTCGGCAGGCCCTTATCCGCGTCCGGGCGTGGTGCGGCGCGAGAAGGACGAGTTCCAGCGCAAGTTGCGCGAGTTCAAGATTGATGCCGTCGTTTCGGGCAACGGCGGGTGCGGACTTTGCACACCGAAGGAGACCGGCTCTTGCATCGCCGCCGAAGCGCTCGGCATCCCGTCCGTGATGATCGCCGCGCCGGGATTCGTCAAACAGGCGAAGAGCGCGGCGGCTTCCGCCGGTCTGTCGCACCTTTGCGTCGCGGAATACCCCGGCGCGTTCGCAAGCCACACGCGCGAGGAATTGCTGACGAATACGCGGAAGATCCTTTGGCCGCAGATAAAGGCGGGGCTCACCGGCAAGGCGGCCCCCCATCCGTCCGCCGCAAATGAGCGGCGCGAAGGCGGCGAATCCTCCGCCGCGCTCACCGGCACCTTCGACGAAATCCAGCGCGTGTTTCTGGATTCGGGGTGGACGGACGGCCTGCCAATCGTGCCGCCGACCGTTGAGAAGGTGGCGGAGTGTCTGCGCTTTACCGATCTGAAGCCGGACGATTCGCTCGGCGCAATCCCGCCCGCACAGCGGAATGTCACGGTCCGCCATGTCGCGGCGAATGCCGTGATGGCGGGATGTCCGCCCGAGTTCTTGCCCTTGTGTCTTGCGTTCGTGGAGGCCATGAAAGATGGCGATTTCCGCCGTCCGCTCGCCTCGACCCATGCCTGGACGCCGTACTGCTGGCTGAATGGCCCCGTCGCGCGGCAACTGGGCTTTGATTGTGGGCAGGGGGAGATCAACGAGCCGAAGAACGCCGTCCTCGGTCGCTTCCTGAACCTCGCGATGCTCAACCTCGGCGGCTACCGCGTGAAGGAGAACCGCATGGGCACGTTCGGGTATCTGATGCCGTGGTGCATGGTCGAAGATGAAGCCACCGCGCTGAAGATTGGCTGGAAGCCCTGGAACCTGCAGAGGGGGTACAGCATTGACGATTCAACCCTCACGGCGGCCTCGGCGATCAACTGGGGCAACAACCTCGTGCCCGCCACCTCGGATGGCGAGAAGATCAAGGACATGATCGCGTGGGACGCCGCGGAGAAGTCGCAGATGGCCGTGGCGAGCGGAATGCCCTGCACCTATCGCGTCTTTCTGCTGACGGAGGGCGTGGCGCGCGACCTGTCACGCACATACTCGACCAAGGATGAGCTCTGTCGCGCCGTGGAGGAGACGGCGCGCATTCCGCTCGGATCGCGCGCGTTCGCGAACTACTGGGGCAATCCCGGCAGCGCGTTTAATCCCGAGCGCTATTCGCTGCGGAAACATGAGTATCGCATCGCCTCGAACGAAGAGGCGCGCGAGACCTCGACGCCGCCGTGGCTCGGCTGGACGGGACTGGATCGGCTTGAGACCGTACCCGCGATGGCGGAGGGCAAGAGCGCCTTTATCGTCACCGGCGACAAGGCGCGGAACAAGGAGATGTGCCTGCCGGGCGGCGGATTCACCACAATCAAGATACAGCTTCCGAAGGCGTGGGATTCGTTGATGGCCGAACGCGGCTACGAGCCGCTCGAGAAGTTCCGTCTCGCCACCGATCTCCGTCCAGACGCCCCGCCCGCGCGTCCACGCCGCTCCCGTCCGCCAACGAACAGGCGTTCGTATGGCAATTGATATGCGCAGGGACATCTGATATAATTCCGTCGAATTTTGTAACTGTTCTGCGGAACGAGAAAGGAGCGAAAGCGATGGATATGAATTGTGCCTATTGCGCCGAAGGCAAGCTTGTCGAGGCGTTCGGAATCAAGATCGGCGAACTGCCGGCGAGCAAGGTGTATCTTTTCAAGGAGCAGAGCCACAAGGGGCGCTGCATCGTGGCGAGCAAGTTCCACGTGAGCGAGCTGATCGATCTCTCCGAGGCCGACCGCAATGCGTTCATGGCGGACGTCTGCAAGGTCTCGCAGGCGATCCATGCGCTCTACAAGCCGGCAAAGGTGAACTACGGCGCCTACGGCGACACGGGATGCCATCTGCACTTCCATCTCGTGCCGAAGTACACGGACGGCTTTGAATGGGGCGGAACGTTCGAGATGAACCCGAAGCGCACTACGCTCGCGGAGAGCGAGTACGCGGAGATGGTCGCGGCGCTCAAGGCCGCGCTCGGCCTGTGAGCGAACGGCTGTTCAAACTGAAGGCGCCGTTCAAGCCGACGGGCGACCAGCCGGAGGCGGTGGCGAAGCTGCTGAAGGGGTTGGAGGCCGGCGAGCGCCGCCTCGTCCTGCAGGGCGTGACGGGAAGTGGCAAGACCTTCACGATGGCGAACCTCATCGCGCAGTGGAACCGCCCCACGCTCATCCTGTCGCACAACAAGACGCTCGCCGCGCAGCTCTTCGCGGAGCTGAAGGAGTTCTTCCCCGCGAACGCGGTTGAGTACTTCATCTCCTACTACGACTACTACCAGCCCGAGGCGTACATCCCGCAGACCGATACCTACATCGAGAAGGACGCCGCCATCAACGAGGAGATCGAGCGCTACCGGCTCTCCGCCACGAACGCGCTGATCGCACGCAAGGATGTGATCGTCGTCTCGTCCGTCTCCTGCATCTACGGTCTCGGCGAATCGACGGAGTACCGCGACCTCGCGGTGCGCATCAAGGTGGGCGAGGGAGAGGGTCGCGGCAATCTGATCGCGCGTCTCGTCGAGGCGCAGTATGCCCGCAACGACATGGAGTTCGTGCAGGGGAACTTCCGCGTGCGCGGGGATGTGGTGGATATCTTCCCGGCCTACGCCGTGGAGGGCGTGCGCGTGGAGTTCTTCGGGGACGAGGTGGATTCGATCCGCGCGCTCGATCCGGTCACGGGCAAGAGCGGTGTTTCGATGCCGGCCGTCGTGATCACGCCCGCCAAGCAGTTCGTGATGCCGAAGGACAAGATGGAGGCGGCGTACAAGCGCATCGAGGACGAGCTTGCCGACCGGCTGAAGTATTTCGACGGCGCGAAGAAGTACATCGAGGCGCAGCGCCTGCGCGAGCGGACGGAGTACGACATCGAGATGATGCGCGAGCTCGGGTACTGCAACGGCATCGAGAACTATTCGCGTCCGCTCACGGGACGCGCGCCGGGCGAGCCGCCGGAATGCCTGCTCGACTACTTCCCCGAGGATTTCCTCACGATCATCGACGAGTCGCATGTCGCGGTGCCGCAGCTGCGGGCGATGTTCAACGGCGACCAGGCGCGCAAGCAGAAGTTGGTCGATTACGGGTTCCGTCTGCCGAGCGCGAAGGATAACCGCCCACTCCGCTTCCCGGAGTTCGAGAAGAAGGTGCATCAGATCGTGTTCACCTCGGCGACGCCGGGCGACTACGAGTATTCCGTCTCGAAGACCGTCGCCGAGCAGGTGATCCGTCCGACGGGGCTTCTCGATCCCGAGATCGAGGTGCGCCCGCTCAAGAACCAGATCGACGATCTGATGGAGGAGATCCGCAAGGTCGCGGCGGCGGGCGACCGCGTGCTCGTCACCACGCTCACGAAGCGTTCGGCCGAGGACCTCACGGCGTATCTCCACGAAACCGGCATCCGCGTGGAATACCTGCACAGCGACATCGACGCCCTCGAGCGCGTGGCGATCCTCGGGCGGCTCCGGAAGGGCGAGTTCGACGTGCTGATCGGCATCAACCTCCTGCGCGAAGGGCTGGATTTCCCCGAGGTCGCGCTTGTCGCGATTTTGGATGCGGACAAGGAGGGGTTCCTCCGCTCGACCACTTCGCTGGTGCAGACGGCGGGACGCTGCGCGCGGCACGTGAAGGGGCGCGTGATCCTCTACGCCGACCATGAGACGGACGCCATCCGCGAGACGATCGACATCACGAAGTACCATCGCGAGAAGCAGATCGCCTACAACAAGGCGCACCACATCACCCCGAAGTCCGTGAAGCGCAAGATCAACGAGTCGGTGTACGTCTATACGGCGGGCAAGGACTTCGGGAAGAAGGGCGGCGGTCACGCGGGACGCGTGCCCCTACCAGGCGGAACCGTGGACCAGGCCGTGCTCGACGACCTGCGGCGCGAGATGATGGAGGCGGCGGACGCGCTGGAGTTCGAGCGGGCGGCCTATCTCCGCGACCAGATCAAGTCATTGGAGAAACGGTGAACAACTGGATCGACATCACGGTGATTGCGGTGTATCTCGCCGGCACCACGCTTTTCGGATGTTCGTTCTACTTCCGGAAGACCGCCGGCGACAAGGCCAACACATTCATGACGGGCGGCGGCAAACTGCCGACGTGGGTCATCGCGCTTTCGGTCTTCGCCACGCACGTGTCGTCCATCTCGTTCCTGGCGCTGCCGGAAGGGGCGTACGCCGGAAACTGGTGGGGGTGGGTCAATTCGATCACCGTGCCGCTGGCCACGCTCGTCGCGGCGGTGTGGTTTGTGCCGTTTTACCGAAAAGCCACGAGCGTCTCGGCGTATTCGTTCCTCGAGAAGCGGTTTGGTTCGTGGGCGCGCGTGTATGCGAGCGCGTGCTTTCTCGTGATGCAGAGCGCGCGTTCCGGGATCATCCTGCTGCTGCTTTCGATCCTCGTGAACCAGCTGCTCGGCTTCTCCTACGAGTCGATCATACTCGTGACCGGAATGGCCACGCTCGTCTATTCGATGCTGGGGGGATTCACGGCGGTGGTGTGGGCCGACGCGATACAGTCGATGATTCTCATCGTCGGCACGTTCGTCTGCGTGGCGTGCCTCTTGGTCTTCACGCCCGACATCTCCGGAAATCTGCAGGCCGCGTGGGAGGCCGGGAAGATCTCTCTCGGTTCGATGGATCTCTCGGACTGGGGCAGCAATACGTTCTGGGTGCTGTTCTTCTACGGCATGTGCATCAATCTCCAGAACTTCGGCGTGGATCAATGCTACACGCAGCGGTACGTGGCCGCGAAGGACGAAAGGGCGGCGGCGCGATCGATCTGGGGCTCGGCCTGCCTCTACGTGCCGGTCACGCTCCTTTTCACGATTGTCGGAACGCTTCTTTGGATGTACAACCACGCGACCGGCGCGATGCCGCCTGGCCTGAAGGCCGCCGAAGTGTTCCCGTGGTTCATCATGAACAAGATCCCCACCGGCTTTTCCGGTCTGCTCGTGGCCGCGATCATCGCGGCCGCCATGTCCACGGTGTCCTCCACGCTGAATTCCGGCTCCACGGTTCTTCTCGAGGACTATTGGAAACGCTTCTTCCCCACGCGCGCCGGTGAGCGGGCGAACATGGTGTTCCTCCGCCTCGCCACGCTGGTGTTGGCGTTTGTGGCGATCGGCATTGCGCTGTCGGTTGTCTGGATCTGGGGACGGGACAACAACACCGTGCTCGGCATGTGGTACGTCATGCAAGGCGTTCTTTCCGGCGGCATGCTGGGTCTGTTTCTCATAGGCGCCTTTTCGAAGCGGACGCTTCCGTGGCATGCCGTTGTCGCCACGCTCTGCGGCTTCGCGGCGCTGGCATGGGTCACGTTCGGGCAGCGCCTCCTGCCGCTTCCGTGGCCGCTGCACAAGAATCTTTCGATCGTGCTCGCGACGGTGACGATCGTGACGGTGGGCTTCCTGCTGGGCAATCTCTGTCGAGCGCGCTGTTGCGGTCCCACGGCGAGATGTACACCCCGAACTTGATTCCGGCGCGGCGGCAGTCCCGCTTCATTTCCTTGACGTAGTCCCGCCCGCCTTTACCGCCTCGCCTTGAGCGCGCCGGGCGGAACCGGACGGTTTGCCCCCTCCACGACGCAAAGCGCCGCCGCCCCGCAAAACGCATGGGTCAACACCAAAGCCAACCTTACAGTACGTTTCATCATTGCACCACCTCCGTCTCAACATCACAACACGTCGTGCGCCCTTTTGGATCGGGGCCGAAACGGTTCGGCCCGCACGTTCCGTCAATGCCGCCGAGTATCAGCAGCAAAGCGATTGATGCGACGCTCCGAATCG
>CACZCD010000105.1 GCA_902779565.1 uncultured bacterium
CTCTTTCACCACATCGTCCACGGGCAGAGCCGGATCGGCGGAGTACAGGGTGAACGTGCCGGCGCGCGTCGGATCCGTGATGTAGATGCGCGTACCGTACTTCTTCAGCGCGGCGGCGAGCTTCGGCTTGTTGTCGTCGTAGTGGATCACGCGGAAGTTCGTGTTGATCGTGACGGTGATTGTCTTGCGGTGCCCGATGCGCCCTTCCGGGAAATACAGCAGCTCCTCTCCCGAAGGCCCCACCACCGTCTTCGGCAGACTGCCGCCCACGGTGCAGCCGACCAGATACGCCTGCGTGCGGCTCGCCCAGTAGTTGCGCATGTAGTTGCCGTCATAGTAGGAGCAGAACACCATGACGTCCGGCGCAAGCGGACGGTACTCGTCGGCGAAATGCGTGAAGTTGAGGTCAAAGCACGTCACGAAGCCGAGGCGGCCGAAGTCGGTGTCGCACACCACGGCCTTTTCGCCGGGGACGGTCTTGAACTCCTTCCACTCCATCTCGCGCGGCGTAGGATACGCCTTGTCGTAGCTGGCGATGAGATCGCCGTCACGGTCGAGCGTCCAGCTGGTGTTCGCGAAGCGCCCGTCCGGGAACTGGCGGGGCGAGTTGAACACGAGGTAGCAGCGGTGCTTCCGCGCGTAGGCCTGCATCGCGCGGAAGATGCGGTCGCCACGCACCTTCTCCCACTCGCGCTTCTCGGCGGGCGTCACGTCGCGCCAGTTGTCGATGCCCTCGGGAAGGATCACGAGATCGGGCTTGTTGCCGATCTCGCGGTCCATCGCCTCGTACCAGTAGTCGATGACGGCCTGCACGTCCCACTTGAGGTCCTTCGGCTTGAACATCCGCTCTTCGCCGATGATCGCCACCTTGATCTCGCGGCGCACGACCTTCACCGGCTTCACCACCGGCTGCGGGTTGCAGGGCGGCGGGAGCGGATCCTCCGCGCCGCACGCCGCCAGACAGAATGACGAGAGAACCACAAGCGGGAGCAGTCGTTTCATCGCGTTAGCCCCCCAACTGCTCAATCTTGAGGCGCTTGAACTTCACACGGCCGCTCGTGCCCCAGTCGAACTGGATGTAGTACGTCTCCACGTCGGCCCTCTTGACAAGCTCCAGCACATAGCGCTCGTCGCCTGAATCGCCGGGCGGCGTCGGGATGCGCGTGGAGGCGCCGACGGGCGAGGTGGGATCCTGGAACTTGACCGACCACAGCGAGCCTTCCGTCGGCTGCACGGTGTGCATGTCGAGCGTGGCACGGTACTTCGTCCCCTTCGGGCCCTTGAAGATCCCTTCCGGCAACTTAAGCCACTGCCCGCCGGAGATCGGCCCGTAGAAGCCGTCCGCCGCCACAACATGGCGCTTGGCGGCCTTCGGGCGGCCGAACTCGAGCTCCTGCATGGGATTCTCGCTTACATAGATTGTCTTGGCCTTCGCGAAATCGGATGGCGCCTTCGCCGTGGCGTAGATCGGCGCGCCCGCCGCGCCGTACTGGTTGATGGGCGTGATCTCGAAGCGGTATTCACCGCCCGGCTCAAAGTAGTCAGCCTTGTAGAGGAACTCCGCCTTGCCGGTGCGATCCTTCGGGAACATCCAGTAGTCGGAGAAGATCTCCAGCCAGGTGAACGTTTCCCAGTTCCCGCCCGCGCCCTTCCGCTGCGCGGCGATGCGGTACTGCATCGTGTACTTCTCGATCTCCGGGAAGGAGATCTTGAAGCCCGTGAACGGCTTGCCCTCTGCCGTCACCGAGACGGCGGCACCGGCGGCGAACGACGGCTTCGGCTCGGCGGCCGCACGGCGCTCGCGCGCGTACGGCGCGGTCTCGGCGGCAAACGGCAGCGGCACCACCCACGGATGCTCGGGGTCGATCTCGCTCTGGTCGCGCACGTCCCAGCGGCGGACGAGAAGACGATCGGAATAGACGTCCACGGTGAGCACGCCAAAGGACTGCTTGGAGGTCGGCGCGTTCGCGGAGAGGAGACCGCCCCACACCTGCAAACAGCCTGAGTTGATCACGGTGAACTCCTTCTGCCAGATGAAGAGGTCGTTGCGCAGGGAGCCATGCACATGGCCGGAGAAATCGACCACCTGCGGATACTTGTTGAGCACCTTGCGGATGGCCCCGCTTCCCCAGTTGTAGGAGTTGTACACGGTGCCTGCCGGCGGCACGTGGTCAACCACGAACACGGGCTTGCCGGGATTCGCCTTGCAGGCGGCGGCAACCTTGGCCTCGTATTCGGCCCATGTGAGGAATCCCTTCGCGCCGGTGAACTGCGGCATCACGAGGAACGTGTAGCCCTTGAACTCCACCGTGGCGGTGTGGCCGTTCGGTGCCTCGAGAAGCACACGCGCATCCTCGAACGCCTGCGGTGCGTCCGGAACGGCCTGGTCGCGAGCGTGGCCCTTATAGGCGAAGGCATCGTGCCAGGCGTAGGTGAAGATCTCCTGCGGCTTGTAGTCGCTGCCGAACACCTCCTTGGAGACCTGCCGGTACGCCTGATAGCCGGTGGGGTAGTGCCAGTCGGCGATGTCGCCGTTGTTGATGATCAGATCCGCACCCTTGGCCTTGAACAGCTCCAGCGCCATCCTGACGCGCGCGCAGCTGGCGACGGTCTTGCCCACGTGCGTATCGGTCATGACTCCGAGCCGCATGACGGGGGCCGCCTTCGGCACCGCGAACGTCCTCGCGAACGGCGCGAACGCCGCCGCGCCGACCAGAAATTCCTTACGTTTCAGTTCCATTGCGTCTTTCCTTTCTCCGCAGGCACCTTCACCTCGCGGTCATTGTAGCGGATGGTCGCGGGGAGTCCCACACGGGAATCCACAAGCAAACGCGTCACCCGACCGTTCTTCCATTCGAACGAAATCTCAAACCCGCCGCGCGCCTTCAGCCCGGTTGCGCGCCCTTCCGCCGCCCACGCCGCCGGCAGCGCCGGCAGCACGTTGATCAGGGTCTCACCGTTCACCGTCTTGCGGTGGCTCTGGAGAAGCAGCTCGGCAATGCCGGCGGTGCAGCCGAGGTTCCCGTCAATCTGGAACGGCGGATGCGCATCGAGGAGATTGGGATACGTGCCGCCGCGGTACGTGCCGCCGAGCGAGGCGTAGGTGGGCGCCAGCTGCTCCTCCAGGACGCGATACGCGCGTTCGCCGTCGAGGAACCGCGCCCAGAGCGCCACGCGCCATCCCATGCCCCAACCCGTCGCGACATCGCCGCGCGCATTCAACGAAACCTGCGCCGCCTTGAAAAGCCCGGGCTCGTCCGGCGTGACCTGCGCCGACGGATACGCACAGTAGAGGTGCGACACGTGGCGGTGGTGGTCCTCCGGATCGTCCATGTCCTCGGTCCACTCCTGGAGCTGCCCCCAGCGTCCGATCCGCAGCGGCTCAAGCCGCGCACGCTTCTCGGCAATCTCCTTCAGCACCGCCGCGTCTTCCCGCTCACGACCCAGCACCGTTGCCGCATCGAGGACCGCCGTGAAGAGGTCGCGCAGGATCTGGGCGTCGGACGACGCCCCCGTCGTCCAGAGGTTCCTGTTCGCGCGCTGCGGCGCGGGGATGTTCTCGGGCGACACGCCGGGCACGACCGCAAGGTTGCCCGTGGCGGGATTCTCCACAAGCGTATCGAGGAAGAACTCCGCCGCCCCCTTCATGACCGGGTAGGCGCGCGCGAGGAACGCGCGGTCGTGAGTGAAAAGCCAATGGTCCCACAGCTGGGCGGCGAGCCAGGCGCCGCCCATGGGCCAGAGTCCGCCCGGACCGTGCACCGGCACCGTGATGCGCCAGATGTCCATGTGATGGTGCATCACCCAGCCGCGCGCGCCGTACATGTCCCGCGCCGTCCGCGCCCCCGAGACCGCGCTCTCCTCCAGCGCCTTCAGGAGCGGCTCGATAAGACCCGAGAGGTTCGCCACATCGACGGGCCAGTAGTTCATCTCCAGATTGATGTTGATCGTGTAGCTCGAGTTCCAGGGCGGCGCAAGCCATTCGTTCCAGATGCCCTGCAAAGTGGGCGGCTGCGTGCCCGGCTGGGAGGACGAGATCAGCAGATAGCGCCCAAACGCGAAGTAGAGCGCGGCAAGATACGGATCGCGCGTCTTCTTGAACGACGCCAGCCGTTCGGGAACGGTACGACCCGGGCAGGGATCCGCCCCCAGATCGAGACGGCAACGGTTGAACTGCGCGGCGTAGGCTTCGGCGTGGCGGCGCAACGCCGCGTCGCAGCCAATCTGCTCCGCATTTGAAAGGAACCGATCCGCCTTCGCGCATTCATCGACCGACGAGCCGTCCCGCCAATCGCGGAAGCTCGTCGCCGCCGAACACCACAGCACGGCCTCGTCTGCACCCTCCACGAACAGCACGCCGTTATCGCTGCGCACGGTGCCGCCCTTCACCGTCGGTTTCAGCCGTGTGCAGAATCGCACGCATCCGCCCACGCCATGCATCGCCGAACCGTTGCCGGCGAGCGTGAGCGTGCCGTCCTTGTCCGTCGAACGCCCAAACCGCTGCCACGGACTTTCAAAGAACGCCGTGAACGTGATCGCTCCAGGGCGCGAGGCCTTGATCCGCATGACAAGGACATCATCGGCGAATGACGCGAACACCTCCCGCGTGAAGGTTACGCCGCCCACACAGTACTCTGTGCGCGCCACGGCATCCTCGAGGGAAAGGGACCGACAATAGCGCGACGGGAAGTCGTGCCCCGGAAACTTCAGGCAGAGCGAACCGATCGTCTGGTAGGCGAAGGAGTTGCCGTTCTTCGAAGTCTTGAGACGCGTTTCCCGGAACGCGTTCAATGCGCCATCGGAATCCCCCGCCAGGACGCGTGCCCGGATCTTGGGGATCTCCTCTTTCATCCGCGGTTCAAGCGCATAGTTTGGACCGCCCGCCCACAGCGTATCCTCGTTGAGCTGGATCCGCTCCAGACCCGGCGCGCCATAGACCATCGCGCCGAGACGCCCGTTGCCGATCGGCAACGCCTCGTTCCATGTGCCGGCGGGGGAATCATAGTCAAGCGAAAGCCCCGCCACCGCAGATGAAGCCATCAGGGCAACCGCCACAGATACGGCCCCTACCGCCGCCCTATCAACAGAAATTCTGATTGTCCTCCGCCGACGGACGGAGTTGCCGCTGAATGTCGCTATTGATCTCATCGGTACGAATTATACCATAAAACCGGTCGTGGCAATTTCGCCCGCCGTCTGTCAAAAGGATTTGGAGTATCGCTTCAATCGATCGGTCCACCCAGACAGACCTCACGAAACGCAGGGGAAAGAAAATCCCGCGTATCGTCGTCCACAAGCGAAAAACGGTTGCCGTCGTTCGGCGTGGAGAGGTAGTTCCAGACGCAATAGGGGATGCCCGCCTCCTTGCAGATAGAGACGATGTCGCGCATGTACGCTACGCGCGAGGCCGCCGGTGCGTGCCGGATCGTACCGAACTCCCCGTTCCAGAGAATCTTGCCGGGATGGGCATTGACGAAGTCTATCGCACCCTGCAAGGTCCGCAACAAGAATTCCCGATTGATGGCTTTAACCCCCTGATAGGCATTCCGCTCGTTCCAGCCGAGGCGCCGGCACATGCGGTACCGCTCCACATCCGTGCTCGGATACTCCAGGACCATGTTGCAGTAGAGCGGTTGAGGCTGCAATACGCCGCGCTGGTGCGTGAACTCGAACGGCGCGTACATGTGGAAAGTATAGACGACCTTCGGGTCATCCCACACCTTGAGGTTCTTGAGCCTGTCGGGAGAGTTCCAGCAAGTCGAGCCAATGACGACCCAGCGGTCAGGATTTTTCTCGCGAATCGCCTTAAGCGTCCGGTCGGCGAGATTGTTCCACTTTGCGGGATCGACGTCGCGCACTTCGTTCAGGATCTCGAACGCGAGACCGGGAAAGTCGTGGTAGCGGCGCTCGATCTCCATCCATAAATCAATGAACCGCCGCTGCAATCCGTCATCGTCCAAAAGTTCCACGTCTTCCTTGATGTCGCAGTAGTTGCCAATGGCCTTGTGGAGATTGAGCACCACGTTGATCCTGTGCTTGCCGCACCAGCCGATGAAATCGTCAATCTTGCGGAACGTGCGTTCGCGGTATCGGCCGGGCGACTCCTCCAGCACGATCTGGTCGAAACCGAGACGGATGTGG
This sequence comes from uncultured bacterium, assembly GCA_902779565.1. Classification (GTDB taxonomy): domain Bacteria; phylum Verrucomicrobiota; class Kiritimatiellia; order RFP12; family UBA1067; genus UBA1731. The sequence goes on from CACZCD010000105.1 coordinate 6,142, forward strand.
TCGAAGCCCCACCCTTTGATACGCTTGACATCCGCCTCGGTGATATAGGAATCGAAATGCTCCAGGTCGCCCGGGGTTATCTGAAGCCGTCTTTCCTCCGGCAGCACGTTGAACCGCTTGTAGTTCGTGAGCCATCCGCCGATGCCCATGCCGCGAGCAAACCCCGGCCATGCCGCCGCGTTTGCACCAAGCGCCAGCAGAAAGGCCATTGCCAGGGACAGAAATGTGTATTGCCGACGTCTTTCCATTTTATCTTACCTCCTCACGACATCGCATTGTACCATAATTCCGACACTCCAACACTCCTGGCGAAATCTTCGTCACGAAAACTTCGTCCTGGAACAACGGCGAGCCAACTTGCTGTTTGCAAGACAACAACCAGATTTCGTCTGGCACGTACCAACCTCAGCGCGGCTACCGGATCGTGAACATCGCGCCAAGCTTACCGACCCTGACCTTGCCCGCACCCGAAAGATGCGCGGAAAGCCCCGTCGCGCCAGCGGTGAACACGCCGTTCCCGGTCCGCACATAGGCTCCCTGCCCTTCATCCCAGAGATAGGCCTCCGAGAAGTAGTTATAGGTGTCAGCGGGCACCTGAAGCATGCCATCCTTCACGTAGAGCGGTGCCCGGCCCTTCCCGAACGAATCGCTCTGGTCGATGGAAAGCGTACCGCCCGTCAGCCACACCTCCGACGCCGCCTTCCAGGTGGCGTTGGAGAGGACAAGCGTACCGGATGTTACAGCCACGCTCCCCGTTGAGGTGAAATCGCGCCCGCCGAGCACGAGCGTACCGCCTTCGCCGCCGGCGTACTCCAACGACAGCCCGCCAGTAATCGAACCGACATAGATGCGATTCGTCGTGTCGCCCGACAGGGTCAGCTTCGACCCCGCATCGCCATGCACCGCACCGCCCGTCAACAGCGCATTATTCTTCGAGCCGCTGTAGATGCACTTCGCCGTCTGCCGCGTCCCGTTCAACTCGAACTTGCCGGAACTCACCTCCCACTTCATCGTCTCGGGATTCTCCATGAAGTTGTCGCACTGGATGTCGATGGAGCTGTTGCTGCTGTACGCAACAAGGAGAGACTCGCCGCCCTGCGTCCTAAACGTATTGCCGGCGACCTTGAAGATCCATTTGCCGCCGTTGTACGACTGCACGCCACCGTAGGTGGACGTGGTGGGCGTGTTGCTCACGATGACGGTGCCGTCATACGAGTAGCACTTGTTGATGAATCGCGCACCGCCCGCAAGGATCGTCGTGCCGCCGCCGTTGAACGAAATCGAACCGCTGAAACTGGCATAGCCGTTCACGATGCTCTCGGTTCCGGCCGGCACATTTATGCCGGTTCCCATCGTGGCCGAGTCGCCCGTCTGCGTGATATTCACATTCACCGTTGCATTGCTCAACGCCAAGTGCTGACGATAATTAGTTTGCGGCCTGTGCGTGATTGAGCCGCTTCCCCCAACGGTACCCGACAGCATCATCGTGCCGCCGGAAATCGTCACGGGACCGTCAAATGTGCTGTTCCCGCAAACATGCACCGTCCCCGCACCCGCTTTGCTCATGGCGAACCCGCTGGAGATGCCGCCGTCGAACCGCAGCATTGTCCCGTCACCAGCCGAAATCGAATTGGCGGCCGTGAACGTCACCGGCGGCTCTATGCTGTAGGTGGCTGCGCCAGTTGCCGTCACGTTGCCGGAAATCAGGAAGTCCGCATCCGCGCTGCCGGACACGACGGCAAAATCGTTTGCCGCCGAGAACGCCATACCGATAAAGCGGTTCCGGCCCGAGAACACCGCCGACGAACCGGCCGAGGCGAACGTGGGCAGATAGCGGAAGTCGTTGAAGGCGATGGGACCGGAAAGCCCCCAGTTCGCGCCACGGTACGCATCCGTCGGGCCGGTCGCGTCACCCGCCGTCCAGGTGATCGACTGCTCGGGCACCGTAGCGCCTTGCGCCGTCTCGACGGCACCGCCAACGATCTGCGGCACGTCGTCATGGGTATGTCTGCCCGCCGTAAGGAGCTGCCCATCGACGGTCAGCGACTTGAGATTGAGTGTAGTACCTTCGGGTATCACAAGCTGCGCGTCCGCGCCGAGCGTCACATCCGCCGTGAAGTCCGAGATCGGAACGGCGGCACCGGACGCGACCGTGAACGATCCGTTGCTGATGACTTCGAGCGAGGCAAGGCCCGTGAACGCCGGCAGCGTTGAAGAGACGACCACCGCGCCGTTCGAGACGGTCATCGATGGCACGCTTGCGAACGTGGCCGCGCCTCCCACCTCAAGAGTACCGCCGCCCACCGAGATCGTGCCGTTCATCGTGCTCTCGCGATCCATGAACACCTGACGGAACGTCGCCGGCGCGCCCGCCGCAAGCGCCAGGTTCACCTTCCCGTTCACGTTCACGTAGGCCGTCGCCGTCTTGTTCGCCTCGCCGGAGATGACGCATGTCGCCGCGCTCGACGAACTGTTGCGGAGACCGTAGCCCGCCGCGACCGACCGCGCGCGCGCATCGGACTCGATCCACTTCACCGTCTGCGTGAACGCACCGCTCGAATTGGCGTTGAGCACGAGAATCCCCGTCTCGTGTGTCGTGTAGCCTTCCGGCCCGATGCACGGATGCTGCCCTTCGAAACGGAGCGACGAACCGGTCAGCGCCCCGTCAGCCGCGCACTTGACGAACTGGCCGTCCAGCACAATCGCACCGATGCTGTTGTTGGCGGCGGACAGGACGAATCCGCCCAGCCGACCATTCAGCGTACTGGCATCCGTCCCCACGCCGTAATAGCCGATGAGACGACCGCAGGTCAGGACATCCTGAAAACGGATCAAGGCATGGACCGAAGCTCCCACATCATACGATCCCGCATTCAGCCCTTCCGTGAAATCGAAGACGACGGCATCCATGGAATTATTCTTTGCATCTGCATACGCAGCACTCATGTACAAATCGCCGCCCACCACAACGCCATGCAACCTGCATCCGGCATAGACGGTACTAAACGCCGGATATGTCGGCGACGAATTGCCTGTGGTCGTCACCGTCTGCGAAACGATGAAGTTCCCGAACAAGACGAAGCAGGTATTTTCCCCTGTACACTGCACCTCGATGGGTCCAGAGCCGAACGGCGTGCCTGTCGTATTGTACTGCTTCACCTGAAGCGAACCACCCGCTTCCACGACGACACCCCCTGAGAAGGTGTTTGCAAACGCACCCTGCCCATTGAACAGCAACGTACCGCCAGACTTCACCCTGAACCCGCCAGTACCGGTGACGGTCGTATCAATCTTGTATTGTGTCCATGAGGAGATGTTGCGGATGTCGTCCAGCACGAGTTCGGCAGCACGAACTGAGAAAAGACTCAATGCAATCCCAACCGCAAGGAGAGCCGCTAATTTACTTCCCCTGATTTTGCTCGCTTTATGCAGTTTCATCGTTTGCTCTCCTTGTTTGGTTTTCTTTTCGATCCCATTTCTTACGCCTCGGCGCAGACGCACCTTGACGAAACAACGCGAATTATATCATAGATTTCCCATCGGCGCAGAACGCCCGCGGACGACGGTGCGAACAACTTTCGTGCATTTTGCGAGGGCATTCGGCAAGAGGATCAAAGCCCCAAAAGTCGCCCGGCTGGAATGATGGCATCAAAATACCCGTCTGCCTCAACCGCCTTGGAAATCTCGCCTGCGTAAACAAGCACAGGCCGTACAGCCATGCCAGAGCGCACGGGCAACCGGACTTGAACGCCCGAAGCCAATTTACGGATCCGTCAACGGGTGCAGCCGCCGTTCGCCTTGATCCATTCATGCGCCATCTTTACCGCCGGGAAGTCACGGTTGCAGATGGAGGTCGCAAGGAAGACCACGCCGTCTATCTCGCGCGACTTCCACTTCTCGAGCGCAAAGTCGAGCTGGAATTTCATGTCCTCGGCCGAAATCTCTCCGTGGGTTCCGCCGAAGTCCCATAGATAGATGCCGAGATACGTTCGCTTGTCCGGCGCAAGTGCCCGATAGCGGCGGAAATACTCCGGCAGCTTCGGAAGGCTCTTCGCCTTCCAGGTCCAGTAGGTGACCGAATCGACAAGCTCCAGCACGGGAACGAGATCCTTCGGATCCTTGCGCTGGTCGAGTAGCTCATCATAGACAACCAGCCGCAGCTCCAGTCGGCGCGGATAGGCGTCCAGCCGGTGGCGCAACTCCACAAGTTGCGCATACGGGAACCGCGTCGGGCAGACCATCCGACGCCCGGCAGTCGTTTCCACCTCGATCGAGGGACCACGGGCGACGATGAAATCGTCAAGGTCGAATCCCGTCACGTTCGGCATTTCGTCGGCCACGGCGAAGTTCCAGTCCGCAAGCGCATCATAGGTGGAGTTGGCTTCCTTCCTATGGCCGCTCATCGGCCAAGTCAGGCGCTTGAGACCTCGAAGCGAATCACGGAATGTTTTGGAGGGCTTGTCCCAACGGATGCAGCAGAGGTTGGATACGCCAAAATCCCTGCACGCCTGCGCCTGATGGTAGTATTCCTTCGCGACGGGAAGCCCCCATCGATTGGTAGGGCTGTCGAGTTGGCCCGTCTCGTGCCCCCACAGCCAGCAGTCGTCGAGAAGCGTAGAAGCGGATGCGGGCCGCGTGGCCAAGAGGATAGCGACAACCGCAAGCAATGACATCTGCGCGCTCATCCCTACCTCACCAAGAACACGGTGCCGCGCTCGTACGCCGCTGTCCATTCGGTTCCGCGTAGTCTCACCGTCCAGCAGCCTTCAAGCCCCTTGAACGCCGGCGTGCCCGCAGGAACTCCGTTCGGGCAGCTGATGAGTGCATATTTCCTTCCAGGCACCGCACTGGTGAAATCCGCCGTGAGATCCGCCGGATAGCCGACGCCAGAGCCCAACTCGAGTGTCGCGCCCGCCTTCACCGTCACCGCCGAGCCGGACGGGATCGCGTCCGCAACCGTCGCCGCAAGCGTTCCCTGCTCCACTGTCGTCCCGCCGCCGTACGTGTTCGCCGCCGTGAGCGCGATGCGTCCGGGTCCGCGCTTCGTCACGCCGCCCGTCGCGGCGTCGGCGGCAACCGTCACCGTGAGCGGTACGTCCGGCCGGTTCACGTTCCCGCACCAGTGGAGGACAGCAGTCGTGTTCGCCGCCGTGTAGCCCCAGCCCGGAGAGGTGACGACGATGTTCGTGATCACATCGTTGTCGGAATCGTACTCCACGACCGCCGCCGCGCCCTCGCCGTCGCCGTAGATGAACACGAGCGGCGCGCAGTGGTACGCATCGAACGGCTCCGCCGGAAGCGCCAGCGACGCGACTCCGCCGCCCGACGGCGCCTGAAGCGGCACCGACACGTTCGCCGAAATTCCCTCCGACGCCTCAAGGATCGCGCCCGCCGCATACACCGTGGCGCGGTCGACCGCCGAATCGCCTGTGCCGAGAAACTCAACATTGTTCGATATCGCGCACACTCCGCCGCCGTTGAAGTTCACATATGCCTTCGCGTTGCCGGTG
>CACZCD010000106.1 GCA_902779565.1 uncultured bacterium
CGAGGGGCAAGACGCCGCCGGGACGGATGCGATTGGCGCAGGGAGGCATCGCGACCAAGCCAAGCGCGCCGTAGCGGCGGATGGATTGCCCCTCGCGGATGAAGGCGGATCCGCGGTGGCGGAGTGGAGGCGCGCCGAAAACCGCCGCGCGCCCGTGCCAACCGCGCGGCCCACCGCCCCCTTTAGCGGAACGCAACGATGCGAAATGCGCCGGGCCGGGAAGCGACCGCCCCCGAACGCAATCTCACGATTGCGGAGCGGGGCGGGCGCAATGCGGAACGGCGCATTTCGCGCGCGCGTACCGTTGGGGCGGTGGACCGCGCACGCTGACTGGCACCGCACGCACGGCACTGCACATGACGCCGCACGCACGCAAGAGCGTACGTCACTTGCTACTTGTGCGCGATTCACTTGCCCATTACCATGGGAATGGATCAAGCGTTCTTACGGCGGCGGATGAGGCACACGCTCACGCCAATCCAGATCGCCAGCATGACAAACGAGATGAGAAAGACCGGCACCCAGCCGATCGTAAGGACCAGCGCGAAGGCAAGCGCGACCCAGAGGTTCATCGCGGGCTCATGGAGCAGCTGCTTGCCGGCAAAGGACGCCGCCGCGATGGTCTTGTTGTCGGGATCGACCGTGCGTAGGAGGAGGAGCCCCGTCGCCGTCACGCCCGTCGCCTGCCCGAACTCCGCGATGCCGCGCTCGAACCAGGCCTCGCGGAAGAGACGCGGCGAGAAGAACATCACGGAGAACACTGTCCAGGCAATACCTGCCACCACCATGATCGTGAGCGGCATCCAGTTCGCCGCCACAACGGAGAGCTGGATCGTCGCCACCGCCGAGAGCGCCAGATAGTCGAGCGCCGCGCCGGAGATGCGCTGCATCTGGTCGCGGTCCACCAGCAGATCCACCTTGATGAGCTTCGCAAAGGACTGCAGCAGCACGCCGCCCAGCATGCACAGCGGGAACATCGGGAAGCCGAGGAAGAGACGCGTCTTGGCGTTCGGCAGCAGCGCGATCTCGGCCGCCTTGCAGCCCTGAAGGATACCGAAGCCGATCAGCACGGCGATGCCCACGATCGCCAGATGCCACGCAAGGGAGTCCACGGAATCCGGCAACACCGTCTGCCGCCCGGCGGAGGGGCGCGCGTCGCGCGGGTGGATGCCGCGCCGCTCGCTGAGCGAGCGCTTGCCGAACGGACGTACCGTCTTGATGTATCCGCGCCCGTACGCCCAGTTCACGAGGCACATGCCGAGCGCGATGCCGCAGATCATGCCGATCGTCGCCACGGTGTAGCCGAGCGCAATGCCGTCCTGCCAGTTGTGCGCGATAAACGCGTCGGTCATGCCGCCCACCGTCCCGTGGCCGCCTTCGAAGCCAAGCTCCAGAAGGTTGCCGAAGGCCGGCGACACCTTGAACGCCGGCACGAGCAGGAAGCCCGCGAGTCCCACGCCCACCACGTACTGGCCCCACACCACAATCTGCGCGAGCGTCAGCTGCGGCAGCACGGACGCCGCCAGGTTCTTGACCTTCGGCACGCCGCCGCCAAGGAACAGCGTCGCAAAGATGACGTTGATGAGGAAGCCCGGAATGCGGCGCATCTCGGTGGTCATATCCGCCGGCACATGCTCGTGAAAACAGGTCAAAAGGAGCAGACCCAAGAGACCGCCGACGATCGAGCTGGGCAGATAGAGCTTCTGCAGCAAAGGGACCTGCACGCGCAGGACCTTGCCGGCAACGAGCAACACCGAGAGAATCGCAAAGATAATTACAGCTGTCATGGCGGGCTATTATACCATAAAGCGTGGCGAGGAAATCCCTTACCACCGAAGGCCCCCTTTGGACCTCTCAAACCGTTAGGATCTCTTGAGCTCCTTGATCTGCTCGACCATCTTCTCCGCAAGGGCGGCATCGGGCATCACGAGATCGGGAAGGCGCGAGAACGGAATCATCTCGACCGTAAACGGTCCAGAGTAGCCGATCTTGTCCAAAGCCGCAAAGAGCTTCTTGAAATCGACAACGCCCTTGAAGAGGTCGTCGCCGAAGCCGTGCAGTCCGCCAGCGGAATCGCTCTCCTCGAAGTTCTTGAGATGAACGGCCTTGATGGCGTCGCCGAGAATCTCCGGGAAGTCCTCGGGGCGGCAGTTGAGGCAGCAGTTCGCCGCATCGAAGTAGAGCCCCACGCGCGACGACTGGAACTGATCAAGGAAGAGCTTCCACTCCATCGGCGAGATCAGGAAGCGGTTCCAGACGTTCTCCAGGGCGAGGTTCACGCCCAGCGCCTCGGCGACCGGCACCAGTTCCTTGATCGACGCGGTGGCGTTGTTCCAGGCGTTCAGGTACGAGACTTCGGCATGCGAGGCATCCCACGCCACACGCGTCGCGCCCGGCACAACCAGCACCGTCTCGGCGCCAAGCCACGCCGCAAGCTGAAGATACTTCTTCACGAAGGCGATGGCCTCAGCGCGTTCCGCCGGGTCATCGGCGCAGAGCCACTTGCCCCAGCCCGCGCCCGTTGCGAGCGAGCGAAGGCCGATACCCTTCTCCTTTGCATAGGCGGCGATCGACTTCGCCTCCGCTTCGTCGGTGTCCACCGAAAGGCAGTCGCCGACCGTCAGCTCAATGCCGTCAAGCCCCTTTTCAGCGGCCCAGTCGATGAATTCGCGCGGATTCTTCTCGCCGCCGAATCCGCAGTAGATCCATCCGTTGAGTGCGATGTAGTTCATTGGTGGTTAGTGGTTAGTGGTCAGTGGCTAGTGGTTAGAGTTTGACGGACTTCCGCCCCTTGACCGAGCGCTCTTCGGCGAAGACGAGCTTCATCGTCTTCTCCACGGAGTCGATGGTCTGGTACTTCTCCGGCTTCACACCCTTGGCGACACAGTTGACGAAGTACGCGAGTTCCTGATGCCATCCCGTCGGTCCCGCCTTGACGTCAAGTTTCGGCGTGATCGGCTTGCCCTTGACCGGATAGATGTGATAGCCGGACGCGTCAAGCTTCAGCGTCGCCTTCTCGCAGACGATCGTGAACGACATCTCGAACGGCGTCCCCTTCGCGGCGGCCCAGCCGCCCTCGGCCATCACGAGCGCGCCGTTGCCATAGTCGTAGGTGGCGACCACATGATCGACACCGCCCTTCGACACGACGCCTGTCGCGCCGACGGCCGTGACGGATTTCGGCATCCCGAAGAAGTAGTTCACCTCGTCCGCATCATGGACATGCAGGTCGAGCAACGCGCCGCCGGACATCTTGCCGTCCATGAACCAGTTGCGCCACGCATTGCCATCGACGGAGGGCGAGATGCGCTTGAACGTGGCGGACTTCATCTTCCCGGCCTTGCCGCTCCGGAAGTATTCGTACGCATGGCGGTACTCCGGCCAGGCGCGGACGCAAAGGCCGACGTTGAAGAACGTCTTCGCCTTCCGGACGGCCGCCACGATCCGCTTCAGCTGCGCGGCGTCCCGGCAGAGCGGCTTTTCGCAGAACACATGCTTGCCGGCCGCAAGCGCCGCACACACGATGTCGGCGTGATCGGGCGTCGGCACGCAGATGTCCACGATGTCCACATCCGCATCGTTCACGAGTGCGCGCGCGCTTTCGTACACGTTCACGCCCGTGAGGTCGAGCGGCTTCGAGTTGTCGCCGCCACCGATGTTTCCAACAACGGCCGAGACGTCACCCTTGCACTTCTTCGCGTCCACATCGGCGATCGCCGTGATCTTCGCGTTCTTCAGACCCTTGTAAACGCCCCAATGGGTCGTCCCCATGAAACCGAGCCCCACGATTCCGATTTTAACCTGTTTCATTTCTTTCCTTTCAATGCAGATGCCGAACGGCACAACGTTAGACCTTCGCGACAAGCGGTGCCGATTTCTTGCCCCAGCAGGTGACGGCGCGCACCGAGAACGTAAGCCCCTCCGCCGGCAGGCGACTGCACGCCACGCGGAAGAGATTCGGTTTCGCGAAGCGCGGATCTTCAAGGGGGAAGCGGTGCATCGGATCCATCAGACCGAACACCTTCGAGGTGCCGTCCGGACCCGTCGCCGTGATCTCATACGCACTCACGCGCGCCGCCTTGTCGGCGACCGGCGTCGGAATCACGATCTCCCAGACCTCGGCGGTCTTCTTCCCCTTCCCGCCGCGCAGCTTGCCCTTCGTCTTGCGCACCTCCAGCTTCGCATCCGCCGCAAACGAGGGCGCGGCGGCCTTGGCGGCACGCGACTCGAACGCGAACGGACGGCTCTCCGCCGCCGGCAGCGGCATCACCAGATCGTCGCACAGCGTGGCATCCGTCACGAACTCGCGGCGTGAGAACACCACGCGGTCGGCATACACGCGCACGAACTGTCCTTGGCGGCAGTTCATGCGGTCGGGGATCGTCATCGCCTTCTGCGCATCCAGTACCGCCGAATCCTTGCTCTTCGGCGTTCGGGCGTTCTCGCAGCCACCCTCAAGCCCCGAAAGGATTCCCGTGGTGCCGACCGAGACATCCCGCAACGTACCGCACCCGACCGACGTGAACGCGCCCTGCCAAATCGAACGTTCGTCGATCAGAGACGTGTGGGAATGGCCGGAGAATGCAATCGCATTGGGATGCGTGGAGAGAATTTGCGTGGAAATGCCGTCATCCTGCCCCCACACGGCCTTGCCATGCACCGTACCGCGCGGATGCGGGTGCTGCACGTGGAAGAACGGCAGGGAGGGATCGAACTTCTCCTTGAGGGAGTCGTAATACTCCTTGAGCCCCTTCGTGAAATGCTCGGATTTCCCGTTGCAGCCGCCGTTGCACCAGTGCGCGCATTCGAACCTGAAGCCGTTCACCTGCTTCTCGAAGAACGGCGTCCACTCTTCATGGAAGATTTCGCTCCACCACTTCTTCGGATCGGCGACAAGGAGGTTCCGGTTCCGCTCCGCCTCGTCCGGGAACACGGCCTTCGCGCGGCCAGGACTCGACCAGTCGTGGTTGCCGAACACGAACACGCGCTCGACAGGCCGTCCGTCAGGTGCCTTGTCGCCGGGAAAGACCTGGAACCACGCGTCCGCCCGCGCCTTCAGCTCGCCGGCGAGACCGCAGTGCGCCAGGTCGCCAGCAATCACCACGGCATCCGCGCCATTGTCCCGGAACCACGTGAACGCCTTGACGAGCGTCTCGGTGTTGTACGTTGGATTGAGCGCCTTGCCGCCCTTCGCGAGCGCCACATGCACGTCCGAGAGAAGCCCAAACGCCAACGCCGGCTTCCCGCCCGTGAAAGCTCCCGGCGCGGCGGCAAAAATCCGCCGCGGACCGCAGGCAAACATGCTCGCCAATCCGCCAATGAAAAGCCGCCTTGTCAGATTCATGTCATCTTCTCCTTTAACTTTTGCCGTTAACTTGATTTCAACTTATAAAATCACCCAATCCCCCAATCACCCAATCCTCCAATCACCCAATTCCCTCACTTCACCGCCAGCATCGCCTCGATCGCATGACGGGCGCGGCGGGCAATGTCGTCAGGAACCGTGACCTCCGTCTTCATCACGCGCAGCGATTCTGCGAGATTCTCAAGTGTCGTCTTCTTCATGTTCGGGCAAACGATCCGTTCAGAGACGGGATAGAACGTCTTCTCCGGATTCTCCTTCCGCAGACGGTGCAGGATGCCGACCTCGGTGCCCACGATAAACTCCTGAGCGGACGACTCGCGCGCGAAGCGGCACATGCCGCCCGTCGAGAGACGCTCATCCGCCGCCGCGCGCACATCCTTCGCGCATTCGGGATGGACCATCACCGGCGCGCCGGGATGGGCGTTACGCGCGGCCTCGATGGCGGCGACGGTGATGGCCGCGTGCGTGGGACAGTAGCCGGGCCAAAGCGTGTAGTCGCGCCCGAGGAGCCCCGCGATATGTCCGCCCAGATGCTGATCGGGGACGAAGAGGATCTTCTCGTCCGGCCCGAACAACGCCATGACCTTCTCCGCGTTCCCGCTCGTCACGCAGATGTCGCATTCGGCCTTGACCTCGGCCGTGGAGTTCACGTAGCAGACGGCCTTCGCGCCCGGGTTCTTCGCCTTCAGTTCGCGCAGCTGCGCACCGGTGATCATGTCCGCCATCGGGCAACCGGCGGAAGGTTCGGGGATGAGAACGATCTTGTCCGGATTGAGGATCTTGGCCGTCTCGGCCATGAACCACACGCCGCAAAAGACGATCACATCCGCCTCGACCTCGGTGGCGCGACGGGCCAGCTCCAGCGAGTCGCCGGTGAAGTCGGCGACGTCCTGCACCTCGCCGCGCGTGTAGTTGTGCGCGAGAATCACGGCGCGCCGTTCGGCCTTCAGGCGCGCAATCTCGTCAACGGCCTCCATGGAAACGCTCCGTCAGCCGGCAGCCAGCATACGGCTTGCGGCGAGGGCGATGTCCGCCACACGGTTGTCGCCTGCCTCGCGCTCGATCGCGAAGGCACCCTTGTAGCCGACCTCTTCAAGCGTCTTGAGCAGGAGCGGAGCGTTGACCTCGCCATCGCCCCACGGCACTTCCTCGCCCCAGGTGCCGGGCGTCTTGGTGTACTTCGCGTCCTTGATGTGCATGTGGCGGATCCACGGCGCGATCTTCTTCACCGCCTCCACCGGCACGCCCTTGTTGTAAAGAATCATGTTGGCGGGATCGAAGTTTACGCCCACGCCCTCGACGAGCGGCATGAACTTCGCGAGATCGTCCGCAGTCTCCTGCCCCGTCTCGAGGATCAGCTGCACGTTCTCCGCCGCGCAGAGGTCACGCAGCGTCTTCACGCGATAGAGATACTTGTCGAACGCCGCCTTGTCGGACTCGTCAAGGAAGCCGGCGTGCATAAGCATGTACGGAACCTTCCACTCGCCGGTCAGCTTCGCCGCCTTCGCGACGAGCGCACGGTCCGCCTCCCAGTGTTCGTCCGGGACGATGCCGCCGGTCTTGCGGATGGTGTCGAGGGTGGTGTAGTCCTCATGGGTGAAGGAGATCATGGTCGAGGTGATGTGCCATTCGCCGGAGGCGAGACGCGCCTCCACGCGCGCACGGGCATCCGCGCTCTCGGCCTTTCCGTGGCGTTCGTCCCCTTCAAGGAACGGCTGGAGCGCGAGGTTGATGTTCCTCAAGCCCATCTTCTTCATCTCGGCAGCGACGGCATCCATCGGCAGACGGAAGCTCCAGCTGCACACGCCCAATCTTTCAGGTGTCACGTACTTTCCTCCTTTGTTCAGTTTCGCGTCGCATCCGGCGGTGGCCACTGCCACCAATGCGGCCCCGATAAAATCTCTTCGCTTCATTTCAGTTGGTTAGTTGGTGAGTTGATGAAAAAGTGAAAAAGTGAAAAAGTGAAAAAGTGGAAAAGTGGAAAAGTGGAAAAGTAGAAAGGGTTAAAGGGTAGAAGGGTTTTTACTTTTCCACTTGTCTATCCCTCATCATCTGATCCGCACGGGCGCACCGGTCTTGGCCGAGGCGTAGATCGCATCGATGATCTTCATGAGCCTCACCGCCTCATCCGGCGTGTTGAGCGGCTTCTCGCGCTTCTGGAGCGTCTTCACGAAGTTCTCCGCCGCGCGCACGCGGCCCATCGTTTCGTCCTTGGGGACGGCAAGCGTCTTGTCGGCGCACGTACCGGACGCCGTCTGGAAGTACATCTCGCAGGTGTCCTCCGCCGTGGCGTCGATACCGTCCTTGCCGAAGAGGCGGCGCACGAGGCCACCGGCCGTCGTGCCCTGGAACGTCACCGAGACCTCCTCACGCTTGTTCATCTCGGCCCAGGACGTGCGCAGAAAGAGCGTCGAGCCGTTCTTGAACGTGACGAATCCCTGCGCCGCGGACTCCACGTCGCAGGTGCCGCCCGCCTTGTCGGGGATGCCCCACGGTCCCTTGAACCGCTTGTCGTTGATGAAGTCGCGGAAGGTCGCGGCCAACACGAACTTGGGCTCGGGATAGCCCATGAAGTGCAGCGCGAGATCGATCATGTGCAGCAGGTCGATCACGGGACCGCCGCCGGAAAGCGCCTTCGTGGTGAACCAGCCGCCGAAGCCGGGGATGCCGGTGCGGCGGATCCACAGGGCCTGAGCGGAGTTGATCCGCCCCGCGTCGCCGCGCGCGATCGCCGTCTTCATGGCCATCGCCTCCGGGCGCGCCCGGTTGTTGAAGTCGAACATCAGCACGCGGCGCACCTTCTTCGCAAGCTTCGCCATCTGCGCCGCCTCGCGCGCGTTGAGCGCCGGCGGCTTCTCGCAGAACACGTGCTTGCCGGCCTTCAGCGCCTGCAGCACGAGGGGACAGTGGAACTTGTTGGGCGTGATGACCGAGACGGCGTCGAGCTTCACGCGCGCCAGCATCTCGTCCGCCGAGTCGAACACCTGCGTGACGTCGAATTTCGCCGCCGCGGCCTCGGCGGCCTCGGGATCGGGATCGGCGATGGCGAGAATCTGTGCCCCCGCCTTCCGGAATCCGGCCACATGGTACGCCGCCATGCCGCCGGCGCCGATCAGGCCAATCCTGATCGGACAGTTCGCTTCACTCTTCGGTTTTCTTCCCATCTCTAAAATCACCTTTCGTTGAAGTCGTTTACTTGCCGCCCCTGATCCGTTTCCAGGCCTCATTGTACAACTTGAGCGCCTCGGGCTTGTCGTCCAAGCTCCTCAGCACCTCGCCCCGATGCAGCGTCTCGGCGCTCGGCACCACCAGCTGGCGCAGCTTCGCGTCGAGTTTGGCGAAGGCGGCCGCCACCGGCATCGGCGAACAGACCGCCGTCATGTTCGCGGCCGCCACGTCCGGATCGTAGCAGAAATTGATGAACGCATGCGCAAGATTGGACTGCTTCGACCCAGAGAGGATCACCATCTCGTCAAACGCGATTGTGAAGCCCTCCTCCGGCAGGGCGAAACCGATATTCGGGTCCTTCAGCATGAGCTGGATGGCGTCTGAGCTATAGCCGTGGCCCACGAACCAGTCGCCGGAGGCGACCGAGACATCGTATTGCTCGCTCTCGAACTTCGCGATGTTCCGCTTCCATTCGAGAACCTTCCGGGTGGCCGCCTCGATCTCCGCCTTGTTCGCGGAGTTGAGCGAGTAGCCCAACGCTTTCAGCCCACCGCCAATCGTCTCGCGGATGTCGTCCAGAAGCGACATGCGGCCCTTGAACGCGGCCGTCTCAAATACATCCCAGCTGTTGACGGGCGCCGCGCCGATCTTATCCTTCCGGTAAACGAACCCCGTCAAGGTCATCGAATAGGGTACGCTGAAGAAGAAAGACGGATCCAGAATGTTGGCGGCGTAGTGAGCATCGAAGTTCTTGCGCACGTTCGGCAGATTCTTATGATCGAGCGGCCGGATCATGCCGTTTTCCTCCATCGCCGGAATCAGGTAGGAGCTGGGCATGGCGATGTCATAGTCAGCCTTTCCCGCCTTGACCTTCTCAAACATCTCCTCGTTGGATTCGAACGTATCAATGACGATCTTGCAGCCGTACTCCTTCTCGAAACGGGCAACAACATCCGGGGCGATGTAATCGCTCCAGGTGTAGATGCGGAGCGTCGGCTTCGCAGGGGTCTCCACTCCATAACCCATCAAGGTGGCGAGCGCAAACAGGCCACCCGCCAGAACTTTGATGGGCCTCATGTATCCGTAACCTTTCAGATTTCTCTTTTGCATGAAATATCTTTTTCTTCTTTGGTTGCGTATTGTACCAAATACTCGCGATTGTGGCGGTGCAAATCGTGAAAAAAGCAACGCGCGCCCAAAGCGGGCGCGCGTGCCGATTGCATCCGGCCAAGGTTTAGCGAACCTTCTTGTAGCCGTACACCGCCTTGTCGCCAAGCTCCTCCTCGATGCGGAGCAGCTGGTTGTACTTGGCGATGCGATCCGTGCGGCTCATGGAGCCGGTCTTGATCTGCCCGGAGTTCGTGGCGACCGCGATGTCGGCGATCGTCGCGTCCTCGGTCTCGCCCGAACGGTGCGAGGTGACGGACGTGTAGCCCGCGCGGTGCGCCATCTCGATCGCGTCGAGCGTCTCGGAGAGCGAACCGATCTGGTTGACCTTGATGAGGATCGAGTTGGCCGCGCCAAGCTTGATGCCCTTCTCGAGGTACTTCACGTTCGTGACGAACAGGTCGTCGCCGACGAGCTGGCACTTGTCGCCGATCGCCTTCGTGAGAGCCACCCAACCCTCCCAGTCGCCTTCGGCCATGCCGTCCTCGATGGAATCGATCGGATACTTCTTGACGAGTCCCTCCAGATACTTCACCTGCTCGGCGGAGGTGCGCTTCGCGCCCTTCTTGCCTTCCTTCCAGGTGTAGTCGTACTTGCCGTCCTTGTAGAACTCGGAGGACGCGCAGTCGAGCGCGATCGTGACGTCCTTGCCCGGCTTGTAGCCCGCCTTCTTGATGGCGTCGATGATGCAGTTGAGCGCATCCTCGATGGAGTCGAGCGCCGGCGCGAAGCCGCCCTCGTCACCCACGGCCGTGGAGAGGCCGCGCGCCTTCAGCACCTTCTTGAGGTTGTGGAACGTCTCGGCGCCCATGCGCAGACCTTCCTTGAAGCTCTTCGCGCCGACAGGACGGATCATGAACTCCTGGAACGCGATCGGCGCATCGGAGTGCGCGCCGCCGTTGATGATGTTCATCATCGGAACGGGGAGCGTGTAGGTGTTCGTGCCGCCGATGTAGCGGTAGAGCGGGAGACCGAACGACGCGGCCGCGGCCTTCGCGACGGCGAGCGACACGCCGAGGATGGCGTTCGCGCCGAGCTTGGACTTCGTCGGCGTGCCGTCGAGCTTGAGCATAAGCTTATCGATGCCGCGCTGATCGCACGCGCACTTGCCCACGAGCTTCGGGGCGATGACCTTGTTGACGTTGTTGACCGCCTTCGTGACGCCCTTGCCGAGATAGCGCTTCGGATCGCCGTCGCGAAGCTCGAGCGCCTCGTTCACGCCCGTGGAGGCGCCGCTGGGGACCGCCGCACGACCGAGCGTGCCGTCCTCAAGCACCACATCAACCTCAACTGTCGGATTGCCGCGGGAATCGATGATTTCCCGAGCCGTCACTTTCTTGATTGCTCTATTCATGGTTTCCTTTTTCTGTTGTGAAAAACTGCGCGTGTATTCTATCATCTCACCCTCCAAAAGTCAAACCCCGCGAAGCGTTCGGGAGGGCCGGCGGGACCGTCAAAGCCCCGTTCCGCTCGTCAACTCATTTCTTTTTCCGGGTTTGAATCCTCTTGAGGAGGGAGCTGATCTTCTTCTCGAGTTCGCCGATATCCCCTCTTGCGCCTTTCGGCGCGGAGGCCTTCGCGGCCGCGACCTCCTTCTGCACCCCGCCCAACAGCTCGACGGCCTCGGCATCGACTTCCGCCATCACCGCGTCCCGCTGCTTCGGGGTGGGCCTCTCCCCCTTCTGGGAGATTTCATTCATCTTCTTGTAGAAGCGGCTCTGAAGTTCGTTGCACGCCTTTTCGAATTTCTTCTCCAGCGGCAGACAATGCTTGACGAAGGGATACTTCGCGGCGTATTTTCCGTTGGGGTCGTTCTGGAGCAATTCGTCGATAAACGGTTCGTTTTTCCGCAGGACATCCGTGCCGGCCGACGCGAACACGGCATCGATCTTCGCCAGACGCGCCGGATCGCCCTTGGGCAGCGAGGCGATCTCGCGCAGGAACA
>CACZCD010000107.1 GCA_902779565.1 uncultured bacterium
GTTGAAAAGTTGAATGGTTGAAAAGTTGAAAGGTTGGAGGTTGGGAAGAAAGGCAATGAGATGACATTTGGAGAAGTGATAGAGGGGATCGGGAAGAATCTCGGCGTGGAACTGGTGGATGAGGGCGGTGCGGCCGCCGTGCAGGTTGACGGAAATACCGTCATCCTTCAGGCGGCCGACGACGACCTCGTGCTCCTACATGCCGATCTTGGCGAAATTGCGCCCGAGAACCGCGACAGGGTTCTTGCCGCCGCGATGGAGGCGAACTTCCTCTATCAGGGGACCGGCGGCGCGACGCTGGCCGTGGATCCGCGCAGTTCTCATCTCTACCTCCAGAAGTACAACTGGCTCGACCGACTTGACGCCGAAAAGGCCGTGACAAGCCTGACCCGGTTCGCCGATATGGTGAAGCTGTGGAAAGGGCTTGTCGCTGAAACCATGGATCGCACGCCTGCCGACGACGACGATTTACCCTTACCGGGGCCGGGCAACTTCATGTCCGTTTAGCGCAGCGATGCAACCGTTTGGGCATTTTTGGTGCAAACCGAGTGAAACCAAAGCAGTCAACCTAAACATCGCCGTTGGACTTTGGTTCAATCGTGATCTTTCGGGCAAAAAGGAAAAGTAATCCTTTGCCTTATAAACGACCCTCTATTCAACAGGAGAAAATGAGATGGAATTCAAAGAATTGATTGTGGGATTTGCCGATCGATATGGAATCGAAGGCCTTGACGGCGCGGACGGCGCCGCAGAGCTCAAAGTTGATGGCATCCGCGTGGAGCTGTTGGACGATCCGCAGACGCACAGCCTGTTCGCCTGTGCCGAAATCGGGCACCCGCCGCCCGACGCAAGCGGCGCATTTGGTGCCATGATGCTGGAAGCCAACTTCCTGCTGCGCGCTACGGAGGGCGCGACGCTCTGCCAGAACCCGGAAACGCATGCCTACGCCCTTGTGCGTCCGTTCTCGCTGGCGCTCACGGACGTCGAATCGCTCGCCGCCGGCTTGGAATCGCTCGTCAACCAGGCGGAGAACTGGCGCAAGGCGCTCACGGGCCTCCGCGAGGCCGAACGCGCGCAATCGACGGTTTCGGACTCGGCAGGCTCTCACCAGGACATGCTTTCAAACGGCTATTTTCATGTGTAACCTTTTCGCCGCTCGCGTGTAGAGAGGTTGGGGGAGGTTTGGAAGTTTGGAAGTTTGGAGTTTAGAGGGTTAGATAAGGTTGAAGTCAAGAAAGGAACTAGATAATGCCAACACAGGTGAATTCAAACTATAGCGCGAGTTTCCAGAAGTTCGTGGATTTCGCAAACAAAGCCTACGCGACGAAAGGCGAGGACACGGTCGCGCGTTTCGAGGGGATGCCGAAGGGCGACTACAAGGGCACGTTCGCGTCGTTCTTGCGCACGTCGGACATGAAGACGGCGAACGACCAGGTGCGCGACCTGTTCCGCAAGACGGTCGCGGACATGTTCGGCGGCGAGAAGTTCATCCCGGACATCGTGCGCGACAACATGAAGTTAGAGGACTTCGGCAAGGGCAAGCCGCTCACCGCGCGCCGCATCAATCTCGTCAAGACCGCGATTGACCTTCTTGGCGGCGGCAAGTTCCAGGACGCGGCGAGCATCGGCAGGGCGACTTCGATGGGCTACGTCGCCTCCGAATTGCCGAAGCTCGCGCGCGTCGCGAACATCTACCAGCAGGCGACCGGCTGCACCGACGCGGAGGCCGAGGCTGCCGCGCTCGACCCGGCCTCGAGGGCGCGCGAGCTCTTCGACTGCGGCGGGCGCTTTACGCTCAACGTCGACAGCTTCAAGAAGGGGCTCGCCCTCATGGACAAGTTCGCGGGATGGTACGGGAATCTCCAGGACGACTACGCGGCCGGAAAGTGCGACACGACCACGAAGCTCAACCTCAATGCCGGCATCTGCAACCGCAGTGCCGAGAAGGCTGTGGCCAAGTTCCTGTTCGAAGAAATCGCCGTAAACCCCAACCTCCCGCTCGACGCGGAAAATCCCGAGGACGCATTCGGCATGGCGAACAACCCGGCGATGCGCTTCGTCGGGCGCAACTACACGATGTCGTTCGCGAACTCCCTGGCGCAGATTCCGCCCGAGAAGCGCTCCGTCCTCTACGCCGTGTTCGACGTCTTCGACAAGATTCCCACCAATGCCGACGAACTTGCCAATCGCAAGGAAATCAGCCAGGGCGCGCTGCTCGCGGCGCGGGTACTCAAGCATTTCGACGCCGTGGTGGCGCTCAAGGCGGAAGGGAAGCTCGGCCGCGCCAATCTCGTGCCGCTCCTCTATCCGGACTTCAACCTGCCCCCCGCCGCCGACAATGCGCAGATCAACGATGCGTATGACGAGAAGATGTTGGAGCATCCCACGATCATCATGCAGGTGCACATGGTCGCCGCGAATACCGGCGTCTCGATCGACGACGCCGCAGACGCTGTCATCAACAACCGGTGCATCGCGAACCTGCCGTGGATTTCGCCGTATTCCGGCAGCCTCGAGTGTCTGGACGGCACCGCGGCGGGCGGACGCAAGACGATGCTCGGCGACCTCCACCGTCCCACCACGCCGACGCTGGCCGAGAGCAAGGAACTTGCAATCCCGTTCGAAAACGCGAAGTTCGTGTTCAATTTCCCCGGCGGCGAGAAGCTCGTCGCCGAGACGGGTGCAGACAACTCGCCGAAAGTGAGGGACGCCAACAACGCCATCGCCGACAAGCTCGCGGAACTTTGCGGCAGGGCGCACCCCCAGCAGCTCGCGAACGTCTATTACGCGCTTTCCCAGAGCTCGATCGGCGGAAACACCAGGGGCGGCCTTGCGCAATACGGGATCGTTTCCGACGAGCACATTGCCGTCACCTTCACGATCTCGCGCAACGACGATACCGGCGCCGTCACGATCCAGTATTCCGAGCCGAAGGATCTGCCCGTCAAGTTCAACTGGACGACGACCATTGACGTGGACGGCAACTCCGTCACCACCCCGATGCGCGTCGACCACGGCCAGTACGAGGCCGAGGCGATGAAGCACACGGACGCGATCGCGGCCAAGATGCCCGGCGAGGACAAGGTGGCAGCCGAAAAGCTCGCCAAGGACATGCTGGCGTACTGCGGCAACGACTTCGATCTCAAGGAGATCGTCTCGAAGAACATCAACACCCTGTGCATCACTGCCACCGCCACGTTGCGCACGGCCGACAAGATCAAGGAGAAGATTGACGCCATTGCCGCCAATTTCAAGGAACTTCGTGAACTTTCCAAGGACAATCCCGCCATCTACGAGGCGGGCCGACGCCTGATGATCGGCATGGAGGGCAAGGCGCTGCCGTCTGGAATGATCGCCAAGCTCGTCGCGCAGGCGACAAACGCGAAGATGGACGCCGTCCGCAAGCTCTCGCCCCATTCGTCCGGCATGGAAATCCACCGCGCCGTCACGGAGTTTCGCGACAACCTCATGAACATCATGATGGACAGCGGCGCAGAAGAGGCGACGGGCGGACCGGCCGAGAAGCTGTCGTGCCGCAACTTCATCGCCGCGATGATGATGGACCGTTGCAGCGCCAAGACGCTTCGCGCCATGCAGGGTGCCTTTGCAGGCGACGTGCCCGGAAAGATACTCGCGCTCTATTCGGACATCTCGGACGGGCACCAGAACGAAGACTTGGATCGCGAGGTCGCCATCCAGTTCGAAAATCAGGCGGGCTCCCACGTGACGCACATAATCGCCCTCAAGGACGCCATCGATTTCGCGGTAGACGGCAAGCTCGGCAATGGCATCGATCCGTTCAACGGTTCGTTCAACGCCGACGAGTTCGGTGGCGCGGAGATACTCAAAGACCTTGTAAACCTCGCGTCGCGTGAAGTTTAGAGGGCTGTCGGGGAGGGCGTTTTGCGCTTTTTGCAAAAACGTCATCCCCCCAGATAATTGGGCGAGATGGCATAATACGGTTGGCAATCGCGCGCGCGCCGCAGTACATCTTCGGCGCGACCTTCCCGTTCTGACCCGGAATGGCGCTTGGGGTGGCGACGGAATTGTCCTGCTGATACAACTGTCATATCCTCATCGAGAAGGGTTATTGTGCGTACGAGGGCAGCTGGGTCTTTGACACGTTGTCGCCATAGATCGTCTTCCAGTCGTCTCGCATGGAGACGGGGATCCAGCCGTTCTCTGCGCAGGCCTTGCGCATCTTCTCGGCCTTCTCCGGGTTGCCGTACTCGCGCGTGGTGTCGTCGCAAAGGAGCATGAACGCGAGCGGTGCGCGGCGCCCGCCGCCGGGCGGATCGCTGATCACGTAGTTGCACATGCTCGCGTCGGTCATGCTGTTGCCGAACGCGAGGAGGGGCTTGTCGCCGATTTCGCGGACGATCGCAGAGACCTTGTTCATTTGGAGGCACTGCGTTAGGAACCTGCCGCTGAGAAGGACCTTGTCGCCCTTGCTGAACGTATAGTCCAAGGGGGGGACATCGCCCTGTCCGCTGGCGGCGAATCCGCTGTCCGATCCGATTAGCTGCCGCGCCGGGAGAGGGAGCGAGCGTTTCACGAGCGCGCGCACGACGAGTCTGTTCGAGCCGCTGATCACGTACACGGTGAAGTCGTTCTGCACGAGGAACTCCACCACCTCGACCATCGGCCTGTAGAAAGCTTCGCCGCGTTTCATCCCGGAGAATCCGGGCTGGGGTTCTTCCATGAACGCATGGACATACTCGTCGAACATTTCGGGCGTCATTCCGCGGTATGCCGCCGAAACCATCTGCCCTCGGGCTGCGCTGAGACTGGGGCAGACACCTTTCGCGCGTGCGGCCTGGGCGGATGTCCGTTGATTCTTGTCAGGTGAGAAGTTCTTGTCGTCGAGGGCGCGATGCTCGAAAAGCTGCCAGAAGAAGTAGGAGGGGGCCGTTTCGCATAAGAGGGTTCCGTCAAGGTCAAACACGGCGATCCTGTCTTGGGCAGGGACGAAGTCCGGCGAACCGCTGTCGGTCACAGCGGCGACATATTCGATGAGCGCCTTCTTCGCCGGCGCGCCGTCGTTCCATAGCGACAGCGGGCAGTTCGTGCGGCACCCGGCCGCAACAAGCGTGAGGACCGATACCAGCAGACACAGCAAAACGGAAGACGTCCGTTCGGAAGATCCAGTCTGTATTTTTGTTCTTTTCATGTCTTTCTCTTTTACGCCGCAGATTATATCACGATTCGGGTTTCTTTGCATGTCGGCCTTAACTTTCCCACACGGAGACGAGACGGATTGGGTTTTTGCTGTCTTTGCAATTTTGGATAAAGCGGCAAGATTCTGTAATGGAGGGGGATATGGTATAATTCTTGACATATTTAGGGAAGCGAATCGATAGTTGATAGTTGGAAGTAACCTTCCAATCACCAATCAAGGAGCAAACAAATGACACCGTTCAGCAGTCTGGTTGCGGAATTCTCCGAAAAAACAGGCGTGACTCTGGGGAAACCCGGAGCAGACAGCTTTGACATCATTGCCGACGGCATTCTGGTGAGTGTGCAGTATCGCCCGGACAAGGATGACTGCATCATCTTCACGCTGCCGTTGGGGGATATGGAACCTGAACCGGCCATGCTGCGCTGCGCGCTGGAGCTCGCGGCAAACGGCGCGGGCACGGGCGGTCACTTCCTCGGCATCAAGGAGAGGGTGTTTGTGCTTTCCGCCATCCTTCCGCTCGCAGGGATGTCTGTCGAGGATTTCGGCAAGCGGCTTCTCGTCCTTGCCGACGTCTCGCACCGCGTCGGCGAACAGCTGGCGCTTGCGGTGGGTGAAGCGGTGGCGGCGGCGGACGCATCATTGGTGGCGCCGCCGGAACCAGACAGCGCGGAAAACAGCTTCATTCGTGTGTAACCTTTTCGGACCTTGCGTGTAAAGAGGGCAGAAAGGAACAAAGCCATGAACATCAACACAACAACTCTTCAGAACCTTGATCCGAACAGCTCCTACTATCTCTCCCGGTCTGGCGAGATCAAGCGTAGCGGTATCGGGCAGTGGCTCAAATGTTTCTTCAACATCGGCGACGGACGCGCCAAGGCGGCCGCGCTCGCCGACCGGGTGAAGGCCGCGCTCCTTGCCGACGGCGGCGTCGAGAGCGACACAAACTTGAACACGGAGATCGCCGCGTTGGACAAGACCCGGTCGCTTTCCGGCGCCGATCTTCGGCGAATCGCCGGGCGTTTCCGCACGAACCACGCGGAGGCCGTGGGCCGGGCGGACGCGCGCCGCACCGCGGCGCAGCTTGCCGAGACCATGGTCAACGCCTGGGCCGATCAAGGTTGGATCAATAAAGACCCCCAGTCGGTCGTTTACGTGAAGCGTCTCACCCTCTATGCCGCCGCGCCTGTGATCCAGCGTGCGGCGGACTACGCCACTCCCGAAGCGCTTTCGAGAGCCATGCAGTCCAAGATGCAACAGATTGAGAATTTCGTTGGCTCCGCCGGACATTACTCGTTGCAAAGCCATTTGGGCTATCCGGTGGACCGGAAGCTTGTGGGCTCCGGAGGCCAGAAGCGCCAGATGTCGGATGCACGCCTTAAGCTGGACGAGCTGCATTTCCGCCTGATGCTCGCCTGCATGATCGGTCGCGGCGCAATGCGGATAGACGCACTGTTCCAGAATCTCATCGACACCCCGGAAGACTACCTTCAGGCGATGAGCACCCAAATCCTCGCGCTTCCGCTCAAGGCAGTGGATTCTCCGGACGTCCTCACCGAATTCTCCAACGCCTTCATGGCGGCACACAACGAATATTGCCTCGCCGCCGCCGGATCGAAGGACGGGACGCACGCAAATAGCTTCAACCGCGCCACCCAAGATCTCCTTGAAGAAATGCGCACGGCGTATGGCGCGAATGCCGTCCCGGCGGATGTCAGTTTCTACACGCTCGTGCCCCATGACAAGGTCCCCACGCTTATGCAGTCGGCTGTGGACACCGCCAACGCGGCACACCACCTTCTGAGGACGTACGAACTGAAGGATGCCCTGAGAGATGCCTGCCGGGAAGGGGCCGCCGCAGCCTTCCTGAAGCAGTGGGCCGCCGATTTCGCCTCCAAGAACGGGATGGGGGATGTCGATCCTTCGATCGGAGTCACTCTTCTTGAGAAGGACCCCGCCCTGCGCGGAGAACTCTTGGGCTGCAAGTCCGTGGATGAGGCCAACGCCGTGATGGATAAGTATGCGGAGGTCGTCCGCGCCCAGATCGCGCCGGAGAACCTTTGAAACCTTTCTAGCTTTCGCGTTTAAATAAGTCCGAAAACTTTTGGCGTGGCATCTAGGTGTCACGCCCTTTGAATAATAAATTATATAATTTTTACATATAATGAAATAATTTATTGCGATATAAAATATTTTATTTTCTGTCTTGAAATCTAGACACGATGTGTCTATAATATGGCCCCATGAAAATAACTGTCAGTACGGCCATGTTGAAGCAACAGCTCAGCCATTACCTCGCTCTGGCCCGCGAGGGGAAGGATGTGCTGGTTACAAACCACAAGCGCATCATTGCGCGGTTGCTGTCCGAATCGGGTGGCGACGGTCGGTTGCCACTTCGGCAGCCGACGAAGGACATCTCGTTTCTGAAAGACATCGGCGGATGCGGTGTTGTGGAGGATCCAAGTGAAGGAATCATCAAGGAAAGGAATGTGTGATGGACGTCTATCTTGATTCGACAGTCGTGCTTCGTCAGATGCTTGGTTCCGGCGCAAGTTGGGAAGGTTGGGGCAAGTGGGCGAAAGCCTACGCCAGCATGCTGCTCCGCACAGAGTGCAATCAGGCGGCGAACCGTTTACGCGCGGAAGGGAAGATCGACGACGCCCGCCGGGCGCGGCTCGGTTCGTGGATCGAGACCGTCTGTTCCTGCGTGACGCTGGTGCCGGTCACGGAATCGATCCTTCGCCGCGCTGGTGAGCCGCTTCCAACGGATGCCGGAGTGCTCCGCAGCATCCACCTCGCCACGCTGCTCGAACTTCAGGCGGCGCATGGTGTGACCTGTGCAGTGGCAACGGACGATACCGCGCTTCTGCGGGCGGCAGAGTGTCTGGGATTTGAGAACGCCTTGGCCGTTCCGCCGAAAGGAAGCCCGGAAGGGTCTGCCGACGGCGAACCGTCCGGCGACGCCTCGGAGAAGCCGTCGTGAACCCGTTCGTGCTGGCCGGCATCGAAGGTGCGGTCGGCTTCGCGATCGGCGCGGGAACGAACGATCTGGCGATCCGCTGGATTTTCCACACGGTGTTCGCCAAGAAGAAACGCGCGATTGCCGAGGCCGTTCAGCGCGTGATCAGCAATGAGCTGATGACGCCCGAAAAGGTTGCGCACCGCTTGGCGGAGCCCTCGGCGCAAGGTGCCCTCAAGTCGGCGTTTGCCGACTACATCGATGAGTTCTGCGCGCGCGACCTCCCTTCGTTGGATCAGCTGCCGGAGATCTCCTCCGTGCTGCCGTTGGCGGATGAGGCGTTGGCGGCGTTTGGCGAGGCGTTCGCCGAGGTGCTGCTGGCGGGCGAGGGGCGCCACCGCTTCGGCGAGACGATTGCTGAAGGACTGGCCGAGATGATCAGCGCGTTCCCCACGCCGATGGCGGTGGCAGGACCGAAGAACGCCGCCGCCTGTGCGCAGATGGTCGCGTCGCGTTCCGATTTTCTCGTGGAGGAGTTCGCGCGCCTAATCTCCATGCCGGATGCGCAGACGCTTCTGCTGGAGGCGTTGGTCAAAGCGGTCAAGCGCCGTTTGTCTGCATACGGCATGCTGGGGGCGTTCATCACAACCGCCGTCGGGTTCGGTCCGATCGAGGACCGCCTGGCGGGGTTCTGCCGCACGGTTCCGGATAGCCTCCGGGAACAGTTTGCCGATGTGGAGGAAAGGCGTCGGCTCGAGCGGGCGGCGGAAGAGGCGCTTGTTGCGTTGATGCGGCGCAACTGGACGGATCTGACGGATTTCGGCAACCGCGCCAAAGTTTCGCGCAACGTGGCCAGTCTGCTGGCGGACAAGGCATCCGCCACAACGCTCTCCCGCATCGTGGCTTGCTGGGCGACGGCGCTTCTGCAGACGGTGCGTCGGATACCGATCGGTCGTATCGATCGTTTCTTCGGCCCGGAACTGCGCCATTCGCTGGCGGCGCTCTGCGCGGCGGAATGCGGCGCGTTTGCACGCGACCAGACGGCCGACCTCATGCGCGAGACGCGAATCTGGGATGTTGTGTACGACTCAATTGTCGGCTATGACGAAAAGAAGATGGAGGCCGTCACGCGCAGCGTGGCGAACCGTGAACTGCGCGGTGTCACGCTTTGGGGTGGCGTCATCGGGTTCGGCGTTGGTTTTCTCGGTTCACTTCTCGTCCACTTCCTCCGCCTTATGTGAATCCAAGCCAATGGGGACAGGCCCCGCAAAACCCTGAAAACATTGCGTCTTATGGGGTCTGTCCCCATTTTTCCGTCCCCATTTTGTCGCTTTCGCGTTTTTTGACAAAGCGGCTGTGTTTTGGAATGGGGGAGATATGGTATAATTCACGGCCAATGAGTTTCACATGGCCATATCATATAGCATGCCGTTCGGGGTTCTCGCCGGAGCGGCGCTCATTGCTGTTGCCGGCTGCTCGGATCGTGAGGGGCAGGCGGCGCAATGGCAAGAATATACTTACAATGGGAAAAGACTATGGAGATTAAGACCCAATCAGACGGAAACAATCTGACCATCACCGTCAGTGGGCGTGTTGACACCGTGACAGCACCGGAACTTGAGGCGGGCCTCAAGTTTGGCGAGGCCACAAGCGTCGTGCTCGACCTTGGAGACGTCCCGTACATGAGCTCGGCCGGACTCCGGTTGTTGCTGGTCGCCCACAAGACGATGCTCGCAAAAGGCGGGGACTTCCAGATCATCAACGTCCAGCCGGCCGTCAAGGAAGTTCTCGATATCACAGGATTCTCCAATATTCTCCATCTGGTTTAAGAGGATAGACAATGACGAAGTCCACAGCTCTGCTAAAAATCATTCCGCTGTTTGTCCTGGCGGCAGCCACGTTCCCGCTCGTTGCCGATGTCGGGCGCGAGCGCGTCGTGTTCGTTTGTGCGCACCCGGACGATCTCGCCGGCTGCTCCGGCACGGCGCTTCTGCTCGCCGAGAAATTCGATGTGCGCGTCATCGACTTCACGAAGGGCGAGGGCGGACTCGGCGAGGCGGGGTTCCGGGACGGCTCCACGGCGAAGATGCGCATGGAGGAGGAGCGCGCCGCCTGTGTGATGCTTGGCAGCGAGCCGTACTTTCTCTGCGAGACGAACTTCCACGGCGCGGCCTACGCCGGGCGCGAGGTGACGAAGCAGCTCGTGGATCTCTTCACGGAACTCAAACCGCGCGCCGTGATTCTGCACTGGCCGCTCGATACGCATCCCGACCATGTGCAGTCCACCGCCGCCGCCCTGCACGCGATCTATCTCGCGAAGATCAAGCCTGAAATCTACTTTCAGGAGCAGACCACGCAGTCGCGTACGTTCCAGCCGGCTTACTACGTGGATATTACGCGCGTGAAGGACCGCAAGGACAAGCTCATCCAGTGCTACAAGTGCCAGTGGCCGGAGGCGATGCGAAAGCGCAAGGAGGAGGATTCGATCTTTCGAGGGCGGCGCATAGGGGTGAGGCACGCCGAGGCGTTTGGAGTGTACGAAGGCTCCGTCAAGGCCAACCGCAGCATCTTCAATGAGATCGATCCGCCCGGAATCCGGTAGCCTTTTGGGCTCTGCGATGGCGGAACTGTTCTTCAGGATTGAAAGGAAAGCTAATGAACATCGACAAGACAATTGAAAACGGATGCCTGACGCTCAAGGTCGAAGGTCGTCTCGACACCAACACCTCTCCGGATCTGAGCGAGGCGATGACACTGGACGGCGTGACGGAGATTGTGTTCGACTTCGCCGGGCTTGAGTACATCTCTTCCGCCGGATTGCGCGTTCTCATGACGGCGCACAAGGCGATGATGGCCTGCGGCGGCAAGATGTCCGTGCGCAATCCCAACGACATCGTGAAGGGGGTCTTCGAAATTACGGGCATGGATGGAGTCTTTAATATCGTGGAAGCTTAGAAGGTTGGAGGTTTGGAGGTTTAGAAGTTTGGAAGGGTGGAAGTTTGGGATGAAGAGGCGTATCATCATATTCGGCGGGGCAACGGCGCTCTACATGGCATTGATGGCCGTCACCTGGATCATTGGGACGCGTCAGGCAGAGCAGAAAACCGAAGCCATGCTGGACTATGCCGTCGGCGACATGCGCCTGACGTTGGACGGTGCGATCGATACGGTGCTGGAGCATCTGGCGTGCACGACCGTGCGTCATTTCAAGAAACCGGTCGCGCACTCGCTGGCGGAGATGGCGGCCGTCGCCGCGGAGTTTGACATCGACGAGCTGTGCCTTATCGACCGTACGGGACTCATCGTTGCGACGAACGACCCCGATAGCCAGGGCGTGAACATGAATGCGGCGGCCGAAACGCGTCCGTATTCCGTCTTGACAAACGGCGTGACGAGGGTCGTCTCCCAACCGTTCCGCCGCCACGCCTACAGCCATTCGCGCCGCAAGTACCTTGGCGTGCCGTTTCCAAACGGGGACGGGTACGTCCAGATCGGTTTT
>CACZCD010000108.1 GCA_902779565.1 uncultured bacterium
ACCTTCCAGCCGAGATCCGCCGCGCACTGCTTGAGGGACATGTTTGTGACCGAGCGCAGCACGGAGTGGCTGTCCGGCGTCACGTAGGTGCCATCCGCCTTGATACCGAGGAAGTTCGAGGTGGAGAACTCCTCCACCTACTTGTGCTCCTTGGCGTCAAGGTAGAGTTCTACGGGCCAGCCATCATGCTTCGCCTTCTCGTGCGCGAAGAGCGAGGCCGCGTAGTTGCCGCCCACCTTCACGTCGCCCATGCCGTGCGGCGCAGCGCGGTCCCAGTCGTCGAGGATCACGGCGCGTACCGGCTTGAGACCGCCCTTGTAGTAGGCGCCCACGGGCATCACCATCATCAGGAACGTATATTCGTGCGCAGGGGCCACGCCGATCTGCGGACCCGTGCCGATGAGCAGCGGACGGATGTAGAGCGAACCGCCCGTGCCGTACGGCGGCACATACTCGAGGTTCTTCTGGATCACCTTCTCCGCCGCCTCGATGAACATCTCCACCGGCACCGGCGGCATCACGCAACGCTGCGCCGTGCGGAACATGCGCTTGGCGTTCTCGTCCGGGCGGAAGATCACAACCTTGCCGTCCTTTTGGCGGAACGCCTTCATGCCCTCAAAGCACTCCTGCCCATAATGCAGGCAGCTCGCGCCGATATGCATGGTGATGTAGGGATCCTTCACGAACTCCGCCTCGCCCCATTTGCCATCCTTCCACACGTAGCGGATATGGCAGTTGACGTCCGAGAATCCGAATCCGAGACTTTTCCAATCAATGTTTGGCATGTGTATTTCCTTCTTTCTGTTTCTGAATTATACCACAAATCCTAAACGGCAGAGACGGGCGCGACCGAAACGGCCGTGGCATGGCCGTTGAGGTCCACCTCCTTCGCCCCGTCCGCGGCGCCGAACGTCAGCGACGTGGTGAGCGTTTCGTTCACCACGTAGTCGCGGTGCGCCTCAAGCGCGGCCTGCGTCTCGGCATCGCACGCGACCGTGACCGCAATGCGCTGCGTCACCTCGAAGTCCGCCTCCTTGCGCATGGCCTGCACGTGCGAGACGAACTCGCGCGCCAGCCCTTCCGCGATCAGCTCCGGCGTGAGCGCCGTCTCGAGCCCCACGACAACCGCCCCTTCCGAGGCGACCACCAGCCCCGCCTTCGGCGCGCGTGTTATCAGAATGTCATCGAGGGCGACTTCGACGCCCTCGATCACCTGGGGCCATTCCCCGTTCCCCGTTCCCCGTTCCCCGTTCCCCATCGCCGCTATGGCGGCGGCCACGGCCTTCATCTTCGGCCCGCACTTCTTGCCGAGCGTCTTGAAGTTCGCCTTGTAGGAGACCTCGCACAGCTCCGTCTCGTCGGCGACGAACTGAACGTCCTTCACGTTCAGCTCATCCTCGATCAGCTCCTCCAATCCCTTCACGTCGCCGCCCGCGATCTTGAGCGCGGAGAGCGGCTGGCGCACCTTGAGGTCGTTGTCCGCGCGGAGACGCCGGCCCAGCTCGACGGCGGTCTGAACATCGGCCATGCGCCGCTCCAGCGCGAGGTCGCGCGCGGCGGCGTTCGCGGTGGGGAAGTCGCAGAGGTGGACGCTCTCGGGATCGCTCGCGCCCTTCAGGTTCCGATAGATCTCCTCGGCGATGAACGGCGTGAACGGCGCCGCCACCTTGGCGAGCTGCACGAGCACATAGCGCAGCGTACGGTAGGCGCAGAGCTTGTCGCCGTCGTTCTGCGACTTCCAGAAGCGGCGGCGCGAACGGCGGATGTACCAGTTGGTGAGATCCTCGATGAACTTGACGAACGGACGCACCGACTTCTGCAGATCGTAGGCGTCCATCGCCGCCGTCACGTCCGCGATCAGCGTCTCCATCGACGAGACGATCCAGCGGTCGAGCACGTTCTCCGATTCGGGGAAGCAGACCTCCGCATCCGCAAATCCATCGACGTTCGCGTAGGTGACGAAGAACGAATAGGCGTTCCACCACGGAATGAGCAGGTCGCGCATCAGCTGCTTCACGCCATTCTCGGAGAACTTCAAATTCTCGGCGCGCACGACGGGCGAGTAGATCATGTAGAGACGGATCGCGTCCGCCCCGTAGGTGTCGAGCATCTTCGAGGGATCGGGATAGTTCTTGAGTCGCTTCGACATCTTCTTGCCGTCCTCGGCGAGCACAAGACCGTTCACGATCACGTTCCGGTAGGGCGACTGGTCGAAGAGGCATGTGCCCAACACCATAAGCGTGTAGAACCACCCGCGCGTCTGGTCCAGCCCTTCGGCGATGAAATCGGCCGGGAAGAAATCGGCAATCTTCTGCCCATTCCCCGTTCCCAGTTCCCCATTCCCCGTTCCCCGTTCCCCCATATAATGCTGCTGCGCGTACGGCATGGAACCGCTCTCGAACCAGCAGTCAAGCACTTCGGGCGTACGGTGGTAGGTTTTGCCGTCCTTGCGGATGACGATCTTGTCGATGAAGTGCTTATGGAGGTCGGTCACCTTCTCGCCGGAGAGTGCCTCCAGTTCCTTCACGGAGCCCACGCAGATCATGTCGGAGGGATCGTCGTCGTTGATCCACACCGGGATGCAGCTGCCCCAGAAGCGGTTGCGCGAGATGTTCCAGTCGCGCGCCTCCTCCAACCAGTTGCCGAAGCGCTTCTCGCCGACGTAGTCCGGCGTCCAGTGGACCGCCGCGTTGTTCTTCGCGAGACGTTCGTGCAGATCCTCCACGCGCACGTACCACGCATCGATCGCACGGTAGATGAGCGGCGTGTCGGTGCGGTCACAGAACGGATAAGAGTGGACGATCGTCGCCTGATGGACGAGTTTGCCCTCGGTCTTGAGGCGCTTGATGATATCCTTGTCGCAGTCCTTGCAGAACCGCCCCGCATACTCCGGCACCGCGTCCGTGAACGCACAGGCGTCGTCGAGCGGATCGGCGAACGCCGTGATCCCCGCCTCCTTGCACACGCGGAAGTCGTCCTCGCCGTAGGCGGGGGCGATATGAACGAGGCCCACGCCGTCATCCGTCGTCACATAGTCGTCGTTGAGGACGACGAACGCGCCCTGCTCCTTCTGGTCGGCGAAATACGGGAAGAGCGGCTCGTACTCCGACCCCTTCAGGGCGTCGCCCTTCCCCTCCCAGACGAGCTCGTACTGCTCCTCCTTCTTGAAGATATGCGGCAGACGCGCCTTCGCCATAACGTAGATTGGCCTCTCCGCATCGGTCAGGTCGCGCACGGCCACGTAGTTGATGTTCGCGCCCGCGCAGATCGCCAGGTTTTCAGGCAGAGTCCAGGGGGTGGTGGTCCAGATGAGGAAATAGACAATGCTCCCCTCACTCTTAACTCTTAACTCTTCACTCTTAACTGACGTGGCGCGAACGCGACACGTCACGGTGGGATCCTGCACATCCTTGTAGTTGCTGCCCGCCTCGAAGTTGGAGAGCGGCGTGGAAAGCTTCCACGAATACGGCATGATGCGGTGGCTGCGATAGACGCGCCCCTGCTCCCACAGCTGCTTGAACACCCACCACACACTCTCCATGAAGCCCGGCTCCATGGTCTTGTAGTCGTTGTCGAAATCGACCCAGCGGCCCATGCGCGTGACGGTCTTGCGCCATTCGTTCACGTACTTGAGCACCATCGAGCGGCACTGCTCGTTGAACTTATCGACGCCGAGCGCCTTGATCTCCGGCGCCCCTGCGATGCCGAGCGCATCCTGTGCCAGCGCCTCGATGGGCAGACCATGCGTATCCCAGCCGAAACGGCGCTCCACATACTTCCCGCGCATCGTCTGGTAGCGCGGCACGATATCCTTGATCGTGCCGGCGAGCAGATGGCCGTAGTGCGGCAGTCCCGTCGCGAACGGCGGCCCGTCGTAGAATTTGTAGCGCTCCTTGCCCTCGTTCTTCTTCAGGGACTTCCCGAAGGTGCCGTCCTTCTCCCAGAACGCGAGGATCTCCTCCTCCATCCTCGGAAACGCAACCTTGTTTGATACGGACTTGAACATAGCTGTTGGTAGTTGATAGTTAACAGTTAAAAGGAATGGGCGGTTGGTAGACTTCCTATGCTCCGCCGTGGCGGCGCATCTGGCGGGTGACGACCTGCGCCTCCACCGTGTCGTTCGCCGCTGCGATGGGCGCGGGCGTGTACTTCTTGCGGATGTACCACATCTGCACGATTGAAAGCACCTGGCTCAGCGTCCAGTAGAGCGACAGCGCGGACGGGAACGAGTAGAACATCACCAGCATCATCACCGGCATCATAATCATCATCATGCGCTGCTGGCTCTTGTCGCCCGTCGAGGGCGTGAGCGCGGACTGGAGCCCCATCGTCACCGCCATCAAGATCGGCAGGATGTTGAGCCCGCCGAACGGGAAGATGGTCGGGAACAGGTTCTCCGGCTCGGAGAGGTCGGCGATCCACAGGAACGGCGCGTACCGGAGCTCCACCGCCGAGCGTAGCACCGTGAAGAGCGCGATGAACACCGGAATCTGCACGAGCATCGGCAGACAGCTCGCCAGCGGATTCACCTTGTTGTCCTTGTAGAGCGCCCACGTCTCCTGCTGCATCCGCTGCGGATTATCCTTGAACTTCTCGCGGATCTCCTTCATCTTCGGCTGAATCTCGCTCATGCGGCGCATCGAAATCGTCGATTTGTGCGTGAGCGGCCAGAACAGAAGCCGCACGAGGATCGTCAGCAGGATGATGCCGATACCGAAGCTCGGAATCCAGGAGTAGAAAAGATTCAGCACCCACACGAGCGGATAGCACACCCAGCGCCACATGCCGAACTCCATCACGTCGCGCATGCCGAGATCCCACAGCAGCGCCTGCTTCTTCGGCCCCGCATAGAACGTGTAGGCGCGCTCCTGCGCTCCGACGCCAAGCTCGACCGTGGCGGAGACGCTCTTGAGCACATAGTCCTGCTGCGACGCATCGCGCGTCATCGCCGCCGAAAAGCCGTTCGCCGCGCTCGCCATCCCGCAGATCGCCGTCACGAAGAATCGGTTCTTCACCGCCACCCAGTCAAAGCGGCCCTGAACCGGCACCGCGCTCGTTTCGGGCATTCCCGCCGCGTTCGGCTTGCCGGAGCAGCCGCCGACGGAGGAGACGAGATAGCTCTTGAGCGGTTCCTCCTCTCCATAGTGCATCACCTTGCCGCCCTTCGGATCCGGCACCCACGCATCGACCGAAAGGAGGTCGTTCTTGCCGGCGCCCATTGTCATCACGCCGAGCGAAACGTCGTTCGGAAGCATGGCGCAAACACCACTGGCGGAGCACACCGCTTTTTCCGCGACCTCGATCCGATAGCCATCCCGTAGCGTCAACCGACGTTCCACCGTCGCGCTTTTGAAGAGGACGAAATCGTCTCCGCTCTCGGCGATTTCGAAATCCCCCTCGGTCGCCAATGCAGGCGAATCGGCGAAATCAAGCGCAACCGGAGGGTTCTCCGCCGAGATCTTTCCGCAGTCGCGCGCATAGTCGAGCAGCGTCACGCTCTTGACGGACGCGCCATGCGAGGAGAACACCACCACCTCATGCGCGTTGGAGATCGTCACCAGCTGTTCGGGCTTGGCATAAATCCTCTTTTTCACGGCATTGCGCGCATCCTCCGTCGCCGCAGCGGGTGCTGTGGCGGTTGCCCCGCCGGAGGGTGCGGCAACGGCCGCCGCCGCGGCATTCGTCGCGGACGCGCCGCTCTGCGCCGCAATCTCTGCATTGCGCGCCGCCTCCGCCGCCATCGCCTCGCGGGCCGCTTCCGATGCCTTCTTCTGCTCGTTTACGGAATACCACAACCACCCGACCAGGCACAGGCCGAGTAGGATCGCCATCAACTTTTCCTGTCTGTTCATAAGAGTCGCGTATGATACCAAAAACCCCCTCTTTTTACAATCCATCCCCGCCCGTAAAAAGTACTGCATCACAGAACGTAGAATTATTTTCGATGGGGTGATATGCGCGCGCGCATTTATGGTAAAATACGCATTTCTTTTTTGACAGAGGAATCGTTTGGACATGAATGAACAGAATTTCAGCACGGTCGAGAGTCGCAAGTTTTTCACGAAGATCGACTGGGCCGCGTTTTGGTCTGCAACGCTCGCCGCGTTTGCGGTCTATTTCTTTACCCTCGGCCCCTCCGTGGGCCTCGAAGACTCCGGCGAGCTCGCCACCGCCGCCGACCACCTCGGCGTGCCGCATCCGCCGGGATACCCGTTCTGGAGCATGTGCGGCTGGGTGTTCTGCCGTCTGTTCTCCTGGGTCACCTACATGGGCCATCCCACGCCCGCCTGGGCGATGTCGCTCTTCTCAGCCGTGACGGGCGCGT
Organism: uncultured bacterium; assembly: GCA_902779565.1. Classification (GTDB taxonomy): domain Bacteria; phylum Verrucomicrobiota; class Kiritimatiellia; order RFP12; family UBA1067; genus UBA1731. The sequence goes on from CACZCD010000108.1 coordinate 6,326, forward strand.
TCGCCGCCGGCTGCACCGCCATGCTCGTCTGCCGCTCCAGCATGGACATGATGGCAGGGAATGGGGAACAGGGAACAGGGAACGGGGAAGAGGGAACAGGGAACGGCGCCAATTCGCTCTTCGCATTCTCGGGCGGTGTCGCCGCCGCGCTCGTCTTCGCGTTCTCGCCCGTGATGTGGTCGCAATCGACCATCGTCGAGATCTACTCGCTGAACGCCCTCTTCCTCATGTGGGTGTTTCTCCTTTCCTACCGCTGGATGCGTCGCCCCTCGGACAAGATCCTCTGGCTCACGTCGTTTGTGTTCGGGTTGGGTCTCACGAACTACCAGGTGTTGCTGCTCGCCGCCGTGCCGATTGCCGTCATCATCGCGCTCCGGGACATCAAGATGTTCCGCGACATGATCCTGATTCTCATCCCGATCGGCCTCACCTACATCCTGCTCAAGACGGGATGCAAGCTCCGCGCCAGCGCAATGATGAGCGCGGATGTCATCAACAAGTTCGAACCCGTCCTCAAGACGGACACCTGCCCGAACGAGTGGCTGCTCTGGATCGGATGCGTTCTCGTAGCCGCCGCCCCGTTCGTGCGCAAGGGATGGAAGATCGTCGGCTTCGCCGGCGTCGCGCTCGTGCTGCTCGCCGCGACCCTGTTCGCGGGACACGCCGAGTGGACCACACAGAACGAGCAGCTCATCGCGCCACTTCTCAACCCCGCCAAGTACGCCTGGATCGGCGCGTTTCTGCTCGCCTCCGTCGTCTGCGCGCTCGGCTTCGCGTTCGAGAAGGAGAAGAAGGACTGGCGCTGGCTCGCCGCCGCCGGTGCTTGCGGACTCATTGCGCTGCTCATCGCCGGAAGCGGTCCCACGGCTGACGCCGCCGGCTACCGCGGCGAGGCGCACTCCTACCTGAAGGAGAACCTTTTCCTGCTCGTCGGCCTCGTCGCGCTCTTCGCGCTCGCGTGGAAGACGCCGCGCGGCCTCGCCTTCGCCGTGCCCGTCGCCGCCGTCCAGCTCACGACCTTCGTGCTGCTCGAAAAGGGTGCGATGAACGGCCTCACCAACCCGCACAGCTGGTGGTTCATCTGGCCGATCGTCTGGAACTTCCTCGTGCTCGGTCTCGCGTTCGTCGCGCTGCCGAAGGGACGCTCCATGGCCATCGCCACCTTCCTCGCGGAGCTGGGCGTCTCCTTCTACGCCTACATGCCCATAGTCTCCGACCTCCGCAACCCGCCGATGAACTGGGGCTATCCACGCACGTGGGAGGGCTTCAAGCACGCCATCATGCGCGGACAGTACGAGCAGATCAAGATGCCGTCCATCTTTACGCATGACGGGTTCGAGCTGTTCCGCAAGCAAATGGGCATCTACTTCCAGGACCTCCGCATGCAGTTCACGCTCGTCGCGGCCGCTCTCGCGCTCATCCCGTTCGCCCTCTGGCGGGGCACGGTGAAGATGAAGCAGCGGCTTGTCACCGTGCCGGCGGCCCCCATTGCCATGGGCCTCTACGTGGCCACGGCCGCGCTCGTGATCGTGTTCTCCGAGCTGTTTGAGAGCTGGACGGACGGCGAAGTGCCCGGCCGCCTCGACAAGCTCCTGCTCTTCGCGATGGCGCTTCTCGCCCTTGTGGGTGTGGGCGCAATGCTCGTGCGGCAGGTGCTGGTGATCATCCGCCAGATCCGCGGCCGCGACCTCCGGTTCGGCACCGACGCCCCGGTGCGGGTGCGCTTCCTCGCGGACGACGTCACGCAGCAGTGGCTCATCGCCGTCGGCTCCTGCTTCGCCATCATGTCGTTCTTCCTCGTGGCCCTCGCCAACGTCAAGGGCGACGTGCAGGACGGCTTCATCCAGAAGGTGAAGTTCATCTCGTCGCACGGCATGTTCGTGCTCTGGATCGGCTACGGGCTCGTCTTCGGCGCGAAGTTTGCCGTGATGCTGTGGAACAAGTTCTTCGGGAATTCTTCAACGAACAACCACCAACTACCAACTACCAACTCTCTTCCGAAATGGCTTGTGCCCCTTCTGTGCGCGCTGATGCTCGCGACCTCGCTCATACCGATCTACGAGAACTACACGAACGACAGGCTCGTGTTCGAGCTTGGCTCCGCCGAGCAGAACGGCCACACGTTCGGCTGGCAGTTCGGCGCGTGGCAGCTTGACGGCGCGGAGGAGATCCGCGATGAGCTGCTCGCAGACGAGGAGCCCCTTCCCAACCCGCTCTGGCCCGAGCAGATGGAGCCGCACTCGATCTTCTTCGGCGGCACCGATCCGGGCCGTTTCGTGCCCACGTACATGATCTACTCGGCGGACTTCCGTCCCGACGTGTACCTCATCACGCAGAACGCCCTCGCCGACGACACCTACATGAGCGTGGAGCGAGACCTCTACGGCGACGAGATTTGGATCCCGGCGAAGGAGGACTCCGCCGAGTCCTTCCAGATCTACGTGGAGGAGGTCCAGAGCGGCAAGCGCAACGCCAACGCCGACCTCAAGATCGAGAATGGCCGCGTGCAGGTTACGGGCGCTCTTGGCGTGATGGAGATCAACGGCATCCTCACGAAGATGATGTTCGACCACGAGCGCCTGCGCCATGCGTTCTACGTGGAGGAGAGCTACGTGATCCAGTGGATGTATCCGTATCTCTCGCCGCATGGCCTCATCATGAAGATCAACAAGGATCCGAACCCGCTCACGCCGCAGATCATCCAGAACGACATGGAGTTCTGGGACTGGTACATGCGCCGTCTCCTGAAGGACAGGGCGTTCCGCCGCGACTTCCCGGCCCAGAAGAGCTTCTCCAAGCTCCGCGCCGCCATCGCCGGCCTCTATTCCCACACGGGCCGCTACCGCGAGGCCGAGCAGGCCTTCCGCGAAGCCGTGCTACTCTACCCCGCTTCACCCGAGGCAAGCTTCCGCTACATCCAGGAGGTGCTGCTGCCCATGCGCAAGTGGGATCCGGTCGAGGACATCCTCGACTACACCGACCGCGTGGATCCGAACAACACCCGCACGGCGCCGATGCGCAGCTATTCCTCGCGCATGCGGCAGATCACGGAGCAGATCACGGCGCTGCAGGCGCGCGCGTCCAAAACGCCGCTCAGCCCGCAGGAGAACATCCTGCTCGCGCAGTGCTATCTCCAGCTCGGGCAGTCTGCCGCCGCCCGCGGTTTCACCAAGAAGGCGGTTGAGGACAAGAGCGCGGACGGCAACTTCGAAGTTCTCTACAGAGCGGCGCAGATCTTCACCCAGACGGGTCAGCGCGGCGATGCGGCACAGGCGGCGAACCGCGCACTCGCCGCCCTTCCGCCAAACGCTCCACCGCAGATCCGCAAGGAGCTGGCGATGATCCTCATCGAGGGCGGAATGCACGCCGAGGCAAACGGCGCATTAAACGAATATCTGCGCGCACAGCCTGGCGATGCCGAAGCTTGGCTTGCGGCGGCAATCGCAAAGGACGCCCTCTCGCAGATAACGGAGTCCCAGCGCGCCATCATCCAGGCCTACAACTGCGACAAGAACCTCACGATGGAAAAGATCCGCGCGAACGAGACGCTTCAGCGCATCGCCGCTCCGCTCTTCCGCCGGAAATAGCGCAGCCCGACAACTATCGGAACCGTTAGGCGTCGTAGAAGGTGCGCGCGCCGGCCTTGATGCGGCGGGCGGGCGGATAGTCGAACTTCCACTTTTGCCCGAGGAACGCGCGCGCCTCGTACTTCGCCATCGCCAGATCGTGCAGCTGGTAGTTCCCGCAGTTGACGGGCGTGGCGCCGGGCACCTCCCCCCGGTAGTTCGCCTGATGGCGGAACGCCGCCCGCATCAGCGGCTCGATCTCGCGCGGCATGATTGCGTGCGCCGTGTTCGTGATGAAATAGAACCCGGTCAGGCATCCCATCGGTCCCCAATAGACCACATGATCCTTGAAGGACGAATTGCGCAGATACGTCGCCACCACATGCTCAAGCGTGTGCATGGCGTTGGGATGGATCGCCGGCTCCACATTCGGACGCTTCATGCGGATGTCGAACGTGGTGATGTACGCGCCGTTCACGATATCGCGGCGGCTGACGAATATCCCGTAGCCGACGCGGGTGTGGTCAACTTGGAAAGAGGCGATGAGTTTGTTCATGTTAGTGGTTTGTTGTTGGTTGAGTCAGATGATAGATGATAACTGATAGATGATAGAGGGTTGAAGGTTATACTACCAACTACCAACTATCAACTACCAACTTATAGGACAAGACGAGGGGAGTGATTTTGCAGCGGGCCGGCGAGATGCGGGCTTTGACCAGCGCGCGGCGCGTCGGCTCGCCCATGACGTACAACTCCTTTCGGGCGAGTGCTTTCGCACCATACTGGCCCAAGAATGCTTCGACGGCGCTTGCGCTCGCAAAGAACACGGCATCGCACGGCGGCAACGGGCACCCTTCCCGCCGCATCGGCATATTGTCGTAAAGGACCACATCCTCGACCGACGCGCCCTGCCGACGGATCGCCGCCGCCACCGAACGTCCCGCCTTCGCGCTCCGCAGCCGCAAGACGCGCAGTCCCTTCAGCCTCGCCCCTTCCTGCTTCAGACGCGCAATCAGCCCCTTCGCCGAGAAATCGCGTTCAGGCAGAATGTCGCTCGCAACGCCCTGCCGACGCAGTTCAGCGTCCGTACCGGCCCCGCACGTCCAAAACTGCGGCAAACGTCGCCGGTCGCCACGCCACACTTCGAAGAAGATCCGCGCCGAACTGGGACTCGTGAGGACAATCGCGTCAAACCGTTCGATCCCCTCCAACAGCGGCGAAACTTTCTTACGTGCCTTCAGCTCAATCATCGGCCATTCAACCGTCCGCCAACCGAAATCCTCAAAGTGGCAGGTTGCGCGTGCCATCACCGCATCCGAACAGGTGAGCAGGATGCGCCGCCGCACCAAAGGCGTACCGGCCGCGTCCACCACAAGCAATCCAGGCGCGCCATCCGGATGGAGACGCGGTTTGCCGCAACGCCCGGTCTCCACGCGCTCACACGGCCCACCGGCCTCCCACACCATAGCATACGGCGTGTCGGGAGGAAACGACTTCAGCACCTCGCGTGCCAGACGCGTCGCCATGAAGAACACCTGCGGCGTCTTCGTCCCCGTGGCGCGCGGCGTCGAAACGGCGAACCCGCGCGCCTCACCGCGCTTCGTGAGCAGCAGACCATTCGGCGCCGTCGCCGCCACGAGGGCGCTCACGCCGGGACGCACGAGATACGGGACACCCAACGCCTC
>CACZCD010000109.1 GCA_902779565.1 uncultured bacterium
TTCGTCAATGCCCAGTATTCGTCCTACATCTGCGTGCCGTACGTCTGGACGGGTGCGGGTGACGGCGAGAGCTGGAGCGACGGGCGCAACTGGGATGCCGGCGTGCCGCCCTCCAGCACGGCAACCGGCGTGGACGTCTCCCGCGCGACACGGCCGATCGTGCTGAACGACGACGTGCTCGTGGGCTGCCTTGCCGCCATGCCGAACGGCACGGAGCGAAAGGTGGAGATAACGGGATCCGGCTCCATTTCGATCAGCGCGGCGTCTTACGGCTGCGCCATCTACATCCCGGAGGCCTGCGAACTGGCGCTCGGCGTCGATCTGAAACCGGCGGCAAACAACCAGATGGCCTTGCTGGGCGGCGGAAAGCTCACGCTCAAGAAGTCGGTGCCGTCAACGACGACGGGTGCGAATCCGCTCCTCCTTTTAGACGGGACGATGGTGCTGGAGGGCGTCAAGACGCTCAATGCGTATCCGGGATCGGCGTACAACCGCTTCACGCATCACACGACCTTTACCGACGTGAAGGGCGAGGTGGTGATCGCGGACGGCACCGAATTCACGTGCAGCCATCTGCTGGAGTGCAATCAGGGATTCATCTCCGCGATCAAGGTGAGGCAGACGGGGGGCGATGTCACTTTCAACGTGTTTGGCATTCAGAACTATAACAGCAGCACAGCTGCTGAAGACCTTGGATATATTCTTGAAGGCGGAAGCTTGACGATTCCGGCGGTGATGCAGCTTGGTGCGAACGCGGCGGGTTCCGGCAGCAAGCGCTATCCGGGCGGCAGCTTCGAGATGTCCGGCGGCACCTTGACGTGCAATGGCATAACGGCGAGCAAAAACCAGAACTATGTGAGGCTCTACGGCGGCGACGTCTATCTAAAAGGAAACAGCAAGGGGGAGATACAGGAATCGTCAACTATCCAGACGTTGAACGAAAACGACATTACGTTCTATCTTGGCGGCGTGAAGCTCCATCCCGTAAGCGATCATCGCTGGTTCTCAAAGGGCAACATCTGCCTGACGGGAAAGAACGGCAACTGCAAGTTCATGCTTGACGGCGACTATGCCATGGCAATTGATCAGGGAATTGAGATGTCCGGCCCCGGCGGCATTGAGGTGTACGGCAATTACCGGTCTTTGACCTGCAAGGCAAACTGCACGTTCAGAGGGAGCGTTATCGTTCATAGCGGTTCGGGGGCCATTATCTTTGACAGCTACTCAACGCTCAATGGTCCGTCGGAATTCGTTGTGGAAGATCCCGCATCCTCCATTTCGGTGAGTGGCACGGTCACCAAGAGTCCGGAGCGGATCATCATCGCGTCTGAAAACTGCATCCAGGGAAGCAAGGTCCTGCATGTGAAGCACTTGGTCGTCGCGGGCGAGGAGAAGTCGCCCGGAACGTATTGCAACGGCAAGGTGATTGTCGATGCGGCGCCGGCATCGTGGTTAGACGGCACGGTGGGCGACCTCTCCTACATGGCAGACGGCACGACGACGACGGTTGCCGATGCGACGCAGCTTTCATCTCTCAGATATACACCTGGATTGGCCGGCTCGACGAATACGCTCACCGGTGCGACGCTCACGTTCACCGACGGCGCGAACATCTATGTCGCGAAGGGAGATACGCTCGTCATCGATAATGATGTCGTCCTGGGTGGCAAGGTGACGAAGACCGGCGAAGGCGAGGTGGTGTTCAACGGCGGTGTGACCGGGGCGGTTGCGGCGACGGACGGCTACTGGCTCACGGTCGAGGAGGGCGGCGCGACGTTCGACGGAGCGGTCACGGGCGTGCGGCTCATCACGTGCGGTACCGGCAAGGCGCCAATCATCACGCTCAATGAGCATTGCACCGTGACGGACTACGCGCTCGTGCTGACGGCGTTCACCCACGACAACTCCGTGAAGGATGTTCTGGGCGAGACGTTCGAGACCATCCGCACACTCACCGATTCCTCGTCCAAAGACATCTTCCCGCTCACAAACCTCAACGGCGGTTCAGGACGGTATGTGCTCAACTCCGGCACGTTCAGAACGAGCAGCGACTGGAAGCTCTCGTTCATGCAGAATGTCAACGGACTCGGCACGTTCGAGTTTGTGCAGAACGGCGGCCGGTTCTACGCGCAGAACCAGATCACCTTCGGGCGGACCTTGAGCGATGAACTTCGCATTTCCTATACGCTCAATGACGGATACGCCGAGTTCACCAGAGCGAACAATGCAGATTATGTAGCAGGTACCCTCAATACAGTGAACCACATCAACTTCAACGGCGGCACCGTCGCGTTCTCCGGTCTTAACGGCTCAAACTTCGCTGTTCGGCAATTTTTCACCGTGACCGTCAACGGCGATGTGACGTTTGAGCAGGCGAGCACGCATTCCGTGCGTTTCCCGAATGACTGGACAGGTGACGGCACGGCCACGTTCAACGGCGGCGACTTCTACTTCGGCGGCGGGCTGAACCTCGGCGGGCTGAACCTTGCCGCCGGAACCGTGACGCTGAGCGAGAACACCGCGCTGGCGGCGACGGGCGGAACGGCACTTTCGCTGACGCGCACGGGAGCAACGCTGAACCTCGGCTATGATGGGCAGATGCCGTTCAAGTCATTGACGGTGGATGGCCAGCACCGTGCGGCGGGCGTCTATTCGGCGACGCAGGGGAGGACGTCCGTGCAGGCGTTGCTTGCCGGCGAGGGCGAGCTGCTGATCCTTGAGGGCTGCGACCCCGGCATCGTCATCAGCATCCGCTGACCGATGAAGATCGTTGCGGCAGTTCTGTGCGCTGGAACGATAGCGGTGGGGACATTGTCCTCGGCTGCGGCGTTTGAGAAGATCGCGCTGATTGACTCGCTTGATGCTGCGCGGACATGGGACGTGGAGACGCCCGAAGGCACGCTGAAGGTGCTCGACGATGCGATGCGTCCGCATTCGACGCGCGTTCTGTGGCGCGACCGGGGCGCTTGCCTGATGCGTTACCCCTGTGCGGAGGAGCCGTATCCCGAATGCGAGTTCCCGATCGACAAGCGCCGCGTGCCGCCGAAGCTCGGCGCATTCTGGGCGTTGCGCCTCGACAACTGCGGCTTTGATGTGTTCAAGCTCGTCTTTGGCGAATGCGAGCGGCGTGGTCTGCAGCAGGGCATCCACACCACTTGGGAGGAGAACCACTGGTGCAATTCGTTCATGGGCACATGGAACATGCGTCATCCGCAGTTCGGCTGCCGCACGAAGGACGGCATTTCGTGGTCGGGGCACGCCTCGCTCGTCTACCCGGAAGTGAGGGAGCACAAGCTGCGGATGGTTGACGAGCGGCTTGCGCTCAAGCCGCAGACGATCTTCCTCGACATGTACCGCGACGGCGGATGGACGCCACGCCTTGAGTACGTGCCGCCCGTCTGTGCGCGTTGGCGCGAACGCTACGGCTGTGAACCGCCGAACGATCCGAAGGACGATCGTTGGCTTGGGCTCGTCTCAGAATACGTAACGGCCTACGTCAAGGAGTTCTCGCGGCGGTGCCGCGCGGCGGGGGTGGAGTTCGTGATCGGGCTATCGTATCTCGCCAAGGGTGGACGCGGTGTTTGGGAACATTACGCGCTCGACTGGCGCAAGCTGGCGGCGGAAGGGGTGTTCGACGGTATCTGGGTGATGAGCTTCCCGATAGACCCCAAGCGTCCGTTTGAATCGACGGAAGAGTTCTATGCCTACATGATGACGCAGAAGGGGAAGGCGGCGAAGGTGTATTTCCCGCTTGACGAATACAACTACCGCAAGGAAGGGTTGCCGACCTACGCAAAGTATGCGGGATGCAGCAAGGCCGAGGCGGCGAAGCGTCTTTTGGAGATCGCGCGCAAGGTGGGGGGCGCGGGTGTGGTCTATGAGTGCGTAGATCCACATCTGTACGGTCGAGAGGTGTGCGATGCGCTGAAAGACGAATGCGAAGCGCGGCGCGTTAAGGATAACGCGCCCTACCAGGAATGCACCGGTAGGGTGGTTTGCCCTCAAGTCGCCGCGCTAAACGCTGGTAGGGCGGTTTGTCCTCAAGTCGCTGATTGTGAACGTATTTGCGAAGGTGGGGCACCGTCCTTTTCGAAGGATGGACGGCACATGGCGTTTCAGCGCGCTGTCGGCGACAAGATGCGGGTGGGTGTGCTTGACCTGAAAACCGGAAAGACGGTTTGGCCGGAGACCCAAGGCAACGCCTGCCATCCGTTCTTTGCGGCTGATGGCTCGCTTGTCTATGCGTATGCGAACATCACCAACACCGCGTATCAGCGATTCATGTTGAACGGACCACAGGATGGCTATGGCATCCGGCGGTGGAAGGATGGCGTCGCCACCGATCTGACCCACGGTTTGTGGCGAGACTACCAGCCAAGTGTCTCGCCAGATGGGAAGCGCCTTTATTTCTGCACGCAGCGTCCGCATGACGGTGCGCCGCCGTTGCGCATTGACGTGTTGGAGATGAATGGCGGAAAGCCGCAGCCGTTCATCCTTCCGGCGGCGCAGCCGTATGGCGATGCGTCGGTGGGACAGCCGGTCGTTTCGCCGGATGGGCGGACGATCGCCTGGGCGCAGATCAACACGACGTATGACGTGTGGCATATCTTGGCGGCACGTATAGATAATCTTGACAGCGTCTGCGCGGTCTCGCCGATGGACATGGTTGCCTACGCGCCGAGGTGGAGTCCGGACGGTAAGATGATCGCGTTTACCGGCTACCGTGAGGGCGATCCGCGCTGGTGCGTGTATCTGGCGTCGTTGGAGACGGGACGCGTGACCAAACTCTGCGAAGGCGAGGATCCCGATTTCACCGCGGACGGAAAGTCGATCGCCTATTCGGATGGCGGTGTCATCTATAGGAAGGCACTCGGGACGCGTGCCCCTACCCAACTACCAACTACCAACTACCAACTAACCGAGCCGGAGAAGGTCATGCTCGCGACGAATGGCGTTCCGACGGCGCTGACGGACGTGCGCATCCCGAAAGCGTGCGTGTGGGGACGCGGGCAGACATGCTTCATCCGCGTAAAGTTTGTGTGGAGCGGCGATACGAGCTGCCTGCAGGAGGTCTGCCGCGCGGGATGGCTGCCATCTGACTGCTCGATCCAGCTGTACATCCAAAAAGGCGGGCATCCGAACTTCTCGATTCGGGACATCAATTGGCAGCAGACCTATCTTCCCGCGACGCGCCCGCTTTCCGGCGCGGGCGAACATACGCTGACAGGCATCCGCACGGCGAACGGCATCTATCTTTCGATCGATGACGGTCCGGTCGCTGTCGCTCCGATCACGCGTGGTGTTGCGCCGCTCGATCGTCCGAGTAAGGTGGCATTCGCCGCGCCCGCCTTCAAGCCGATGGATCGAATCGTTTCGTTCGAGCTTGGAACGGGGTGGCCCGCCAACGTTCCGAAACCTCCAACGCTTAAGGATCTGATGCGATAGCGGCAACGGAAAGAAAGGAGCAAGCCTATGTTGGAAAGATCATTTTGCGCAACCATGCTTTTGGCGGTGTGCGGCGTTTTCGCTGCGATTGCCGGCGAGACACTTTACAACGGCATCGAGTTGCCTGAGAAATGGCCGCCACGCATAGACGCGATGTTTCCGGGCCCGAAGACGCCGCACTATCTCAAGAATCCGCCGAAGGTCCTACCGATCGATGTCGGACGCCAGTTGTTCGTGGACGACTTCCTTGTGGCGGATTCCAAGGGAGTCGTGCGCAAGTTCTACAAGCCGGTCAAGTTCGTGGGCAACCCCGTGCTCTGGCCGGAGACCGACGAAGAGCTGGCACGGTGGACTGAACTTGGCGACCGTCCGTATCCGGCGGACGCAACAAGAGCGCAGAAGTGGAACCCGATGTATAAGAGCGTGCCGGCATGCAGCCTTTCGGGAGGCGGTGTCTGGTGGGATCCCAAACGTGCTAAGTTCCGAATGTGGTATCTGGCGAGCTGGTCTGGGTTGCTGGCGCTTGCGGAGTCCGACGACGCGGTTCACTGGACGCGTCCGAACGTGGGGCCTCGCGGCACGAACGTGCTGATCTACCCCGACCACTACTTCGATACGTTCAGCGTCTGGCCGGATTTCGCCACCGATGCACCGTACGACAACTGGCGGATGTTCGTCTCCCCCGGCGAGAATCCGTGCCGTGCGTACGAATACGCCTCGGCGGATGGCGTCAAGTGGGAGATGAAGACGCGCACAGGGCTTGGCGGCGACAGTTCCACGGTGTTCTTCAACCCCTTCCGGCGCAAATGGGTGTGGAGCATCCGCGCGGCCTGGCGTCTGCGTTCGCGCATGTACCGCGAGCACGACGACTTCTTCGCCGGCGCCGCATGGGACTTCGGCAGTTTCACCTCCGAGCAGAAAACAGGTGCCGATCCGCTCTTCTATCATGCCAACCGCTGGTCCAACACAAAGGACTGCTACCTGTGGCTGGCCTGCGACTACGACGACATACCACGCGAAATAGAAGGGACGCGTCGCCGGTGCGAACTCTACAACGTTGACGCGACCCCGTACGAGTCCATTATGGTCGGACTCTTCAAGATACTGTCGGGGCGTGACAACACCGAAGCCGCGCAGCATGGGATGCCCAAGACGACGACCATCCACTTCGCCTATTCGCGCGACGGCTTCAACTTCACGCGCCCTGATCGTACGCCTGCGATACCTGACTCCGACTGGGATTCCGGATGCTGGGATTCCGGCTACCTCAGTCCTTGCTCAAGCGGCTTCGTCATAAAGGACGAGCGTCTTCTTTTCTTCTACAACGCTACGCGCGGCGATGCCACGATGAAGTCGAAGGAGTGCCGGCTGGCAAACGGGCTGCACGCCAATATGTCCATCGGCTTTGCCTCTCTCCGCCGCGACGGATTTGCGGGGATGGTGGCCGATGGCGCGGGCGAAGTGGTGACGCGTCCGGTCGTCTTCTCCGGCGCGCATTTCTTCGTCAATGCCGACGCCCGGTTCGGGGCGCTGGCGGTGGAGGTCATCGATACAGACGGTAAACCGTTTCCGGGCTATGCGGCGGCGGACTGTGAGGGAATGGTACGCCTTGATGCGACGAAGCACGCCCTGTCGTGGAAGGGCGGCGACCTCTCGCGCTTCGCAGGAAAGCCCGTACGTTTCCGCTTCAAGCTGAAAGTCGCCACGCTCTATGCGTTCTGGGTTTCGAAGGATGCCTCCGGCAAATCGGGCGGCTACCTTGCCGCCGGCGGCCCCGCCTACGCCGGACTCCGGGATGAATAACCGTGACGGGGAAGTTTGATATAATAGGGGACATTATGAAAATGAATAGGCAAATTGTCGGGGCGGTTCTCGCCTCTCTTTCACTTGCTCTTTCACCTTCTCAGGCGGTTGGCGCGGAGAATTCCGTCGTGGCAGCCGGCGGATACCGGGAGATCGTCGTGCAGGAGAAGCCGTTCCCGCTCACGGTGCGCGAGTTCGTGTATCCGGCGGCGCGTTTCCTGATCACGGACTACGGCGCGAAGCCGGACGGATCGAAATGCACCGAGGCGTTCCGCCAGGCGATGGCAGCATGCAACGCCGCGGGCGGCGGACATGTGGTGGTGCCGAAGGGACGCTGGACGACAGGGGCCGTCCATTTCAAGAGCAACTGCGACCTTCACCTTGAGGAGGGGGCGGAAGTGGTGTTCACCCAAGATCCCGCCGACTACCTGCCCGCCGTACTCACGAGTTGGGAGGGAATGGAGTGCTGGAACTATTCGCCGCTCGTGTATGCGTTCAAGTGCGAGAACGTGGCGATCACCGGCAAGGGGACGCTGCGCGGCTACGAGGGCAAGTGGAGCGATTCGCCGTGGAAGGCATGGGTGCCGCAGGATAACGGCATCCGCGCCTCGCGCCGCCAGCTGTACGACTGGGGCGCGACGGACTTTCCGGTCGCCGAGAGGCAGATCTGGAAGCGCCCGAACGCGAACACGCGTCCGCATTTTGTGCAGTTCAACCGGTGCCGGAACGTGCGGATGGAAGGGTTCCGCCTGCGGGAGTCGCCGTTCTGGACGCTGCACGTGTACATGACGCAGAACGTGATCGTACGCGGCATTGACGTCTATGCCCACGGCAACAACAATGACGGCATCGATATCGAGATGTCCAGCGACGTGCTTGTCGAGAAAAGCCGTTTCGACCAAGGCGACGATTCGTTCGTGATAAAGAGCGGGCGCAACCGTGATGCGTGGCGACTCGCCACGCCGACCCGGAACGTGGTCGTACGCGACTGCCATCTGGAGGACGCCCATACGCTCCTCGGCGTCGGTAGCGAGATATCCGGCGGCGTGAAGAACATCTACGTGCACGACTGCTCGGCACGCCACGCCCACCGGTTGTGCTACGTGAAGACGAACCACCGGCGCGGCGGCGTGGTGGAGAACATCTGGTTCGAGCGCGTCAAGGCGGAGTCGGCAAGGGAAGTGGTGTCGGTGGAGACGGACATCCTCTACGAGTGGGCGAAATTCCCCGACTACGAGATCAAGTTGACGGAGATCAAGAACATCTTCGTTAAGGATGTCACGTGCAAGGTCGCGGATCTGGCCGTAAACCTGCGCGGGGACAAACGGTTGCCGCCTAAAGGCATCCACCTTGAAAATGTCGTCGTCGGCGAAGTCCGGAAGGGCTTCTGCCGCGCGGAGAACGTCAGGGACGTCAGCTTCGACGGTGTGAAGCTCAAGTGAGCAGGCTCTTGGGGCGGGGTGATGTTTGATTTGTTTTCAAAATCATCCGTAAAACTTTTTTGGCGTATTCATGTGCTATAATCTTCGCATATCAACAAAGGATATGTGAGACATGAACAAGAAAAAAGCAATTGCTGCCTCTCTATTATGCGCGGTGGTGGTGATGCTCGGCGGCCTTGCCGCTTCGGCGGCATCGATCGAGCATATTGCGCTTGAGATCAAGGATCCCGCTTCCATGGTGAAGTGGTGGACGGAGAACCTGGGCTTCAAGGTGACGATGTCACGTCCCGGCGGATCAACCTTTATAGAAGACGAGGCCGGACGCGTCGCGTTCGAGCTGTACGCGCCATCGGATGGGCGCAAGGCGCCCGACTACAAAGACATGCCGATCCTCCAGCTCCATTTCGGGCTGTTCTCGGATGATGTCGATGCCGATGTGAGGCGCCTTGTCGCCGCCGGTGCGACGGAAGTCGCGAAGGATGAGGTGCCGGGGCTCAAGGGCGTCACGCTGCGAGACCCGAACGGTCTTGCGTTCCAGGTGATGCAGCGCGAGAATCCCGTCGTTTCGGATGCGCCGAAGAAGGCGTGGGTAACGGAGGGATTCGAGGCGTTCCGGCGCGGAACGTTCGGGAACGCGGGACAGAACCTCTACGTGTCGAAGGCGGGCGTGTTGCAGCGCATCTACCAGTATGACCTCGATAAGAACGGCTACTTCGATCTCGTCTTCGCCAACTGCCAGGACCACCACGAATCGGCGCCGAGCTACGTCTATTCGTTTGACGGCAAGCGCATCGCTACGTTACCCGCGCAGGGTTCCAGAAGTGGCCTCGTGGAAGACCTGAATGGAGATGGAATCCCAGATGTCGTCATTGCGGGATTCGTGAATCTTCTCGTCCCGTTCACGGCGGCGGATATCTACTACGGGCAACCCGACGGCCGCTACGATGAGAATTATCATATCCGTCTCCAGTCCCCTCAAGCGGTCGACTGCTGCTGTGGGCACTTCGACGGTTCCAGCCGTCCCGCGCTCGTCTTCGCCATGCCGAAGTATGGTGTCGTGCGCGTCTACGCGCAGAGCGAACTCGGCTTCGAGTGGGCGAGATTTACGGACTTGAAGATCGATGCCGATCTCATCGCCGCCGGGGATTTTGATGGCGACGGCTTCGACGACCTCGCCTGCCGCAAGGAGGACGCAACCGCGACGACCCTCTTCTGGGGCGGCGCGAAGGGTCTCGATGTCGCTTGCAAGACGGAGGTGCCGGCGCTTCCGGCGGCGGAAATCCTGAATGACGATACGGAGAAGGGGTTCGCGGCGGAGCTTGAGGACAAGATGCCCGCCCCGCGCCTTCTTGAGGCGGTTGACTGGAACGGACGGAAGTGCTTTACGCTTTCGACGGGCGGGAAGTTCATTTTCTTCACGGCGGACAAGACGCGGAACGTCTCGCGCGCGCTGGAGCTTCCGGCTGCGATGGGTCTTTCAGCGACGACGGGCGATTTCAACTCAGATGGACTCATCGATGTCGCTGTCGCCGCCAAGCAGGACAGCTTTATATGGCTTAACTCGGCGGACGGATTCAAGAAGGAGAACCGGATCGCAGTGCGCACGGATTCGGCCTGCTCCGTGCATGCGATGGGTGGGCTGGTGCTTTTCGGGCAGTGCGCCTCGAGCCGCATGTTCCGCGACCGGAACAGCCTGTACACAAACGATTCGCTGCTTTTTTCGTTTGAAGGTGGCAAGTTCAATCCCGAGCCGAAACGCTTTGAGGGCGAAGATACGCGCCGCGCAAGGCTGTTCCGGAACGCGCGCGGCGAGCCGTGCGTCGCGCTCGTCAACCATTTCTCGCGCCGTGCGAACGGCTACGACAAGTCGTACGTCTATTGGGGACGCAGCACCGGCTACGACCCGAACGACATGACGCCCGTGCCGAGCTGGTGCGCCGTCGATTCCGTCTCGGCCGACCTTGACGACGACGGGTGGGTGGAGCTGATCATCTGCAACAACTCCGAGAACTCGCTGCAGTTCGACCCCGGTCAGAACGTCCATCATTTCGGTCCGAACGGATTCGACCCCGCGAAGTCCTACACGCTCCAGACGGACATTGGCTGGGGCGCGATAGTGGCGGACTTCAACCGCGACGGGTACCTTGACGTGTTCACCGTGTGCGACCATTGGAACGGACTTGCGATGTTCACCGGCGGGCCGGACGGATTGAAGCGCACGAAGGACTGCATTCTCTTCCCGCCGGCCGGAGAGGACTTGAAGCCAGGGGCGAAGCGCCTGAAGCGCATGGAGGGCGGACGTTTGCGTTGGGTGGTTGCTGTTGACGTCAACGGAGACGGTTGGCTCGATGTGGCCGTTTCTATCATCAAGGACCGCTCGTGCGTTCTCTTCGGAGGGCCGGATGGTTTCGACCCCGCCCGCAAGCAGGAGCTCGCGGCTTACATGGCTTCGGGCGTGCGTACGGCCGATCTCGACCGGAACGGCTATCCCGACCTCATCTTCGGCGGACATACGATCTGGGCGTCCGGGAAAGAGCCCGACCGGCAGCCGCACAGTTCGTATCTGAACATCTACTGGAACGGTCCGGACGGCATCTCCGAAAGCCGCAAATGCATCCTGCATGCGGACGCGGCGAGCAACATGTGCGTGGGCGACTTCAACGGCGACGGCTGGTTGGATGTTTTCGCCGGTAGCTACCAGAGCGAGGTCAACCGTGACGTCAACTCGTTCATCTACTGGAACCGGAAGGGGCGTTTCCGCTTTGACGACCGTCAGGATCTCGTTACGCACTCCGTCTCCGGATGCATTGCCGCCGACTTTGATCAGGATGGTCGGGTTGATCTCGCAGTCGCGAACCACAAGGTGTTCGGCGACCATAAGGGCTATTCCGAGGTGTGGTGGAACGGGAAGGAAGGTCTCCTCCCGGTGCACACCACGAAGTTGCCGACGTGCGGGCCTCACGGCATGAGCGCGATCGAGCCGGGCAACCTGTTGACGCGCGGACCGGAGGAGTACTACTATTCCGAGCCGTACCAAGCGGATCGAGATCTCACGGTCAGGGGCGCCGAGGTCGTCGCGGACTGTCCGCCCAAGACATGGGTGAAACTGCTGGTGCGTTCCGCCGCCACGCGGGATGCGCTCAACAGGGCCGAATGGCGCGAACCGGCGGGCGTTAAGGTCGCGAAAGGCGGTTTCCTCCAGTATCGTCTCGAACTCGGTGCGACACTGTCGCTTTCCACGCCGAGGGTGACGAAGGTGTCCCTCGCGTTCTGAGTCATCTGGATTGTCTAAGCGGAGCTGCAAATGAAAACGAGAGTCTCTATTCTGCTGTGCGCGCTGTTTGCAACCGGAATCGCCTTTGCCGTTGATTCCGCTGGCGTAAGGAAGGCGCTCAAGCCTTACGTTGACAGGCTGGAGATCCCAGGCTATGTGAGCGTGCTGATTGATGGTGACCGCGAAGAGTGGGTTGGCGATGGTTGGAGTGATGTCGAACGGAGGATTCCGTTAAAGAAGGATTCGCTTTTCCGCATCTGTTCGCAGACGAAGGGAATCGTCGGCGCGGCGGCGGCGAAGTTGATTGTTGAGGGCAAGCTCTCCCTTGACGAACCGGTCTCGAAGTATCTGCCGGAATTCGCGAAGTTGGAGCGTGTGGTCGAGGCGAACGGAACGAAAACGCTCGTGTCGGTCAAGAATGTCCTGAAGGTGCGGGATTGCCTTTCGCATACGGGCGGCTTCCCGTTCGAGACGCGTGTATCCTCTGCGCTGGGTTGGACGGGTGCGCCGCTTCGCGTGGCCGCCGCCGCCGGTGCGGCGACGCCGCTCCTGTTCGAGCCGGGCACGTCATGGAAGTATTCGAATGCAGGTCTGGATGTCGCCGGCGCGGTGATTGAGAAGGTGACGGGCGAAAAGATCGAAGACCATCTCAAGCGCGTGTTCTTCGATCCGCTCGGCATGAAGGATACGACGTTCCGCCCGACGGCGCAACAGCTGAAGCGGCTCGTCTCGATATACTACGTGGAGACGAACAAGACCTGTCGCCTGATGCCGAAATATCGTCCGCTGCCGGAGCCGTACGATTCGCCGGATCGCTGGCCGTCGTGCGGCGCGGGACTTTTCTCCACGCCGCATGACATCGTGGAATTCTACAGGATGCTCGCCTTCGGCGGCGTTTCGCGCGAGGGTCGGCGCATTTTGCCGGAGAAGGCGATCACAGAACTTCTTGCGGTGAAGCAGACGCCGCCGGGCATCAGAACGGCCTATTCGCTCGGCATGTTCGTGGAGGGCGAATGGTTCGGACATGACGGCGCGCTGAAGACGGCGGCGTTGCTGAACCCGAAGCGACATGCCGTGTGGCTGTGGATGATGCAGTGCGAGTATCCCGGACGCATAAACCGCTGGCATCAGTACCAGGTGTGGAAACCTGTCGTGAACCGCTTCTTTGAGCAGTCCACGGGCAAGGGATCAAATGGAGAAACGCCATAGACAGTTGTTAGTGGCTAGTGGTTAGTTGTTAGTGGAGGAGTTGGGAAGAATGAGAGTGGTGGTTATAGGATTGGGGTCGATGGGACGGCGGCGCATCCGTCTCATGCAGGCGATGGAAGGTGCGCCGGAGATCGTTGGCGTCAACCGTTCGGCGGAGCGTCGCGCGCAGGTGGAGAAGGAGTTCGGCATCCGCACCTTTACGACGCTAGACGAGGCGATTGCGGCGGCGAAGCCGCAGGCGGCGTTCCTGTGCACCGCGCCCGCGAGAGATCAACCTGCTGGGCGGCTGGTATGCCGAGGCGGCGGCAAAGGCGAAGGAGAGGGGCGTGAAGCTCTTCATCTCCTCAACGCCTGTCTATCGGCGGGAGATGCGCTATGTGGCGGAAGCGGTGAAAGGCGCGCCGGTGAACTATCTCTACCACTGCGGACAGTATCTGCCCGACTGGCATCCGTGGGAGGACTACCATAGCTTCTTCGCCGCGAAGAAGGAGACGAACGGATGCCGCGAGATCCTGTGCGTGGAGCTGCCTTGGATCGAAAAGGCGTTCGGGCGGATTGAGTCCGTGCAGGTTATGAGCGGCCGGATCACTTCGCTCGACATCGACTTCCCCGACCACTACATGATTGCCATCCGTCACGCGAGTGGATGCAAGGGGATGTATTGCCAGGACATCGTCTCGCGCAAGGGACTGCGGCGGCTCGAGGTCTTTTCCGAGAAGCTGCACATCTTCTGGGAAGGTACGCCCGATTCGCTCGCGGCGTATGACCTGGAGGCGAAGACTTTGAAGCCGGTATGCCTCTATGACGATGTGGTGCAGGACGGACGCTACAACGCCAACATCATCGAGAACGCCTATGCGGACGAGATACGCGCCTTCTTTGATTACGTGGAGAAGGGCGTCACGCCGCCGTATACGTTCGAGGAGGATGGGCACACGCTTGATGTGGTAGATGAAATCGAGGGATTGAAATGACAGTATGCTTCATCGGATTAGGGTCCATCGGGCAGCGGCACATCCGAAATGTGCATGCTGTGGCGGCCGCGCGCGGAATTGCCGTGGCGACGGACGTGGTGGAGCCGCGTGCGCTCGACTATCTCGATGATGCGACACGTGCGCTCGTGAGGAACCGTTACGCTTCTCTCGCCGAGATGGGTCACTACGACATGATCTTCGTCACGAATCCGTCGCAGCTGCACCGGCAGACGCTGGAGAGTGTGCGGGCCAAAGCGGATGTGTTTTTCGTCGAGAAGCCCGTGTTCACCGAGGCGCTTGCGCCCGAAGCGCTTGCGCCGTATGCCGATGAGCGGAAGTTCTACGTGGCGTGTCCTATCCGCCACACGCGCGTTTACGGTTTTCTGTCGGAGTTCGTGCCGCAGAACAAGGTTTACTGCGCCCGTGCCATCTGCTCTTCGTACCTGCCGGAATGGCGTCCGGGCACCGACTACCGACGCACGTATGCCGCACAGGAGGGATCCGGCGGCGTAAAGCTCGACCTTATCCACGAGTTCGACTATCTGTTTACGCTCTTTGGGTTGCCGGATGCGTCGCACCTTTTCGAGGGAAAGTTCTCCGGGCTGGAGATCAAGAGTGTGGATGGCGTGTCTTTCGTCGGGCGATATCCTGACAAGACGCTCGAACTGCACCTTGACTACTACGGGCGCGTTCCGCGCCGCGAGATTGAGCTGTACACGGCAGACGATGTGGTAGTGGGAGACTTCATCAAGGCCGAGGTCAGGTTCCTCAAGAGCGGCCGCCGCATCGACTTGGCCGAGGAGCGCAATGCATACTGCATGAGGGAAATTGAATACTTCTTCGATTTCGCCTTGAACAGCGCGGCGAATATGAACTCCATCCCTTACGCAAATACCATAATCAACGCGTCGCTTACAGAATTCAGCGCAAATGCCCAACGAGGTTGACTTTTTGGTATAATCTACGCTTGAAAATTCGTCAAGTAGATTTTTACCAAGGAGTCTAAGAGGTGAATGTGATTGCCAAAGCGATGGTCTGCGCCGGCATGGCGGTGACCGGATCGGTGTTCGCCGAAACCTATTCGTTTCAGGGCACCGAATGGGATAATGAGATGGCGGAGGCCGGGGAATTTCCGCTTGAGCCCGGAACCGTGTATGCCGTGACGTGCCGCATGCGGCACATGACGGAACGCAACGTGAGGGGTTCCCTGCTGCTTTCCGTGGGCGATTATGGGATGGGATGGACGCCCCTTGGCAACAACCATGCGCAGATTGACTTCGCCGCGGCGTTTCTCACGGCGGCGGACATGAAAGGCGGCGCAAAGAAGTGTACGCTGCGCCGTTGGCATGTGCCGGGAAAGAGCGAGGTGTCGGACATCGCGGTGCGCCGCGCGACGCCGTCCTACCTGCACACTTCGGAGGGGATCGAACTGGGGCACGGGGAATCGATCGACGGGAACGACTATCATTTCGGCACGAAGTTCTCGGAGTCGTGCCATTCGCAGTCGCGGCCGATGGTGTCGTTCCGCAGCCTCACCCCGACAACCCTTTCCCTGTTCGGGAAGGGCTCCGAGATGCGTTTCGTACACGAGCTCGCCGGACGCAAGATCGTCTCCGCGCAGATCGTCGTCGCCTGCGAAACCAGCATGGTCGGGGTTGTGAGCGCCGAGATCTCCCGGGACGGCAAGGAGTGGACCTCGATCGGCAAGGTTGGCGACATGGGTATCTTCACGTTGCCGGTTCCTGACGGATTCCTGCCGGCGGCCCAGATCCATACGCGGCTCGTGGCAGACGGGAAGAGCAGCGTGAGGATCCGCCAGTATGCCTTCGATGCGAAGGTGGATGGCGCGCCGGTGTTTGCGTTCGGCAAGACGACTTACAACGATGCGTCAACCGGCAAGGCGATCTTCACGGCGAAGGCCTGGGACTATCTGGACGACACGACGAGCGGTGCCTTGCTGCCGGCTGCAGGGGCGCCTTACGTGGCATGGGAGCAGTCCTCCGGCAACAAGGTCTTCAAGGGACGCCCGCTCCCGAACGCGCGCACCGAGGCGTTCCGTCTCGCTGCCGCGCGCAACGAGGCGGAGGCCAAGCAGCTCGTGCTGCGCAGCGACAAGGCGGTGAAGGGTGTGCGCGTATCGGCGGCGATCGAGGGCGTGGATGTCGAGATCGAACGCGTGGGATACGTGATGGTACACGTCACGATGGACTCGATGGGCGCGCGCGGCGAATGGCCGGATCCGATTCTTCCGCAGACGGCGGAGGGGTGTGATCTCGCGCCGGGGGCGAACCAGCCGTTCTGGGTGAGGGTCAAGCCGAGGCGTGACGCTACGAAGGGCGTGCATCGCGGATCGCTGACCGTTTCCGCGCAGGGGGTGGCGGATGTCCGCATACCGCTGGAGGTCGAGGTGTTCGGCTTCGAGTTCCCGGACGAGGTGACGTGCAAGACCGCTTTCGGGATTGCGAACAAGACGCTCGACCTGTACCATCACCTCAAGACGGATGCGGATCGCCAGAAGGTCTATGAAAAGTATCTTGAGCATTTCGCCCGGCACCACGTATCGCCGTCAATCCCGGCGCTCGGCATGAGGCCACCCACGCTTGCCGTGAAATGGACGAAGCCGAAGGACCGGTCGCAGGCAATGCCGACGTTCGACTGGGCCGCATGGGATGCGGCGATAGAGAAGGCTGTCGGGAAGTACCGCTTCAATGCGTTCAGGCTCGCTCTGACCGGGCTTGGGGCGGCGCACAGGAACAGGCCCGAATGGCGCGGCGTGCGCAAGATCAACGGTGTGACCGAGGACAATCCGCTGTACGAGACCTACATGCAGCGGTACCTTTCGGCGGTTGAGGGTCACCTTGTCGAAAAGGGGTGGATCGACAAAGCGTACATCTATCCGTTCGACGAGCCGCTCACGAACTTCTACGGCTACATGAAGGAGGATTTCGCACGCGTTCACCGTATGGCGCCCAAGCTCCGCCGGATGATCACGATGGAACCGAAGGATGAAATGGCGGGCGCTATCGATCAGTGGTGCCCGATCACGTATCGCTTCGACCGCGCAAAGTGCGCCGAGCGCCGGGCGGCCGGGGAGGATATCTGGTGGTACGTCACGTTCTCGTCGATGCCGCCGTACGTGAACGAGCACATCGAGCACGCCGGCGTGGATATGCGCATGTGGCTCTGGCAGACGTGGATGGAGAACATATCCGGCGTGCTGATGTGGGGAACGGTCACATGGCATAGCTCGCGCCTGTATCCGGACCGTCTGCAGAACCCCTACGAGGATTCGATGGCCTGGCAGCCACGCAAGCCGATGAACACGGGCGAGGGCAAGTATCTCTATCCGCCGACGCAATGCTTCGAGACCGCGGAACCGGTAATCTCCGGTCCGGTGGATTCGATACGCTTCGAGATGCTGCGTGAGGGACTTGAAGACTACGAGTACTTCGTGATGCTGAAAAAGCTTTCGCCGGGTAACGCGCTTCTTTCCGTGCCGCCGGAGATCGCAACGTCGCCGACGGTCTATTCGACCGATCCGGTGCACATGGAAAACCATCGCCTGAAACTGGCAAGGGCCATCGAGAAACTTACCGTTGTCGTTGATCCGCCTCGGCACACCGTGGATGCGTTGGAGTCTGCCGTGATTGAACGCGATCGCGCGCTTGACGCCGAGTGGCGGGCTGTTGCGGACAAGGTCACGTTCAGGAAGAAGTGTTCGGCGTTCAAGGAGAATTTCCGCCGGGCTGTCGGCTATCAGGGGATACGCCGCACGCCACTCAATGCCCAAACGATCGGCGTCAAGGATTACGGTGCGTTCCGCATTGAGAAGGTGATGATGGAGAGTGCGCCGGGCGAGTTTGTTCCGTTGCTTGTGTTTCTCCCGGATGCAAGGAAGTTTGCCCCTCCGTATGCAGGGTTCATTTTCATCCCGGGGCATTCCAAAGACGGGAAGGGTTATGCCGACTACCTCCATACCTGCGAGTTGGGTGCGCGCAATGGGCTTGCCGTCGTGACATACGATCCGCTCGGACAGGGTGAGCGGTCGCAGGGAGTCGGATTGGTGAGCGCCGACGAGCATGTGAGAATTGGGGCCTACGCGGCGCTCTTGGGCGAGACGACGGCCAACTACATGATCCGCGACGCCGTCCGTGTGCTGGACTATTTCGAAAGCCGGTCTGACATCGCCACGGCCCGGCTCGGAGCGTGCGGCAATTCCGGCGGCGGAACCTTGAGCGCCTTTCTCATGGTTGTGGACGATCGCATCAAGGCGGCGACGCCCTCCTGCTATCTGTCATCCGCTCGCGAGCACCTGGCCGCCTGCGGGCCGCAGGATTCAGAGCAGAATTTCTTTGGCGGGAGTTCCTGGGGGTTCAACCATGCGGCGCTTGTGCTTTCGGCCGGGTGTCCGGTGCTGATAAACGCGGCGGTGGCGGATTTCTTCCAGATAGAGGGTTCCCGTTCGACCTATAGGCTTGTGAAGGATGTCGCGGCGAAGGTTGGCTTGCCGGAGGATTGGTATGAACTTTCGGAAGCGCCGGGGAAGCATAGCATGTCTAAGGTGCATCGTGAACAGGCCATCCGTTTTCTGCTGAAGCATCTCAAGGGTGAAGCCGCGGATGTGGTTGAGACGGTGATGACGGATTTCCCCAAGGTCGACATCCAGGTGACGCCGGACGGAGCGGTCTCGCGCCTTGCGGGGTTCAGATCGGTCTATGATGACATTGCGGATCAGTTCGTGGCGCAGGGTGTGTCCGTTGAGCAGGCGGCAATCAATTCAAGGCCGCTTGTTCTCGGGGAGTTGGAGAAAGAAGATTGCAAGGGCGTGCTTACGACCTTGAAGGGGACTGTCGTAAAGGGCAAGCGTGCGGTTCTCCGGATTGGCGGCGCCGTAGGGCCGGACGAGGTGACGGCGACGCTTTTCGCAGAGGGTCCGCGCTATGCGATGAAGCCGTCACGAAAGGGCAAGGTCTCCTACTATGAGCGCCGGAAGGACGACGAGGTTGTGGCGGTTGACCTTTATCTGGCCGGACGTTCCCTTGTCGCCCTGCGCGCCGCCGAACTTCTGACGTTGGCGGCGGAGCTCAAGTGCCGCACCGGTTTCGCGCCGGAGCTTGTCGCCGAAGGCCGTTACGCGACGGTTGCGAAGTTCGCACGGACCGCTGACGCGGCCGCGTTCGCCGCCGTCCGGTACCAGAACGAGCCCAAGTCGTTTCTTGAATCGCTCAAGTCGAGAGACTACCTGTCGTTCGCCGACTCCGGGGCGATCTATTCAGGAAGGGCAATGAAGTGATTGCGCTTGCGGCCGGATATCAGCATTTCGCGGATGGTGCGCCTTTCGCCGAGATTGCCTTGCGGCATGCTTCCGTGAAGGAGGTCTATTTTCCGTGGGTGGGAGAGCCGTCGGGGCGTCCGAAGCTCGGTTTCGAGGAGGAAGACGATGCCGCCGAGCTCGAAGCGGCGCTGAGGCGCGATCTCACACGGCTCCGGAAAGCAGGTGTGCGGCTCGATCTTCTGCTGAACGCCAACTGCTATGGTGCGGAGGCGATGGGCCGGAAGCTTGAGGGCCGCATCGGCGACATTCTGGCAACGCTTTCATCTTGGGACTGCAAGCCGGAAATCTGCACGACGGCGTCACCGTTCGTGGCGCATGTTCTCAAGGAGACGTTCCCGGAGATTGAGGTGCGTGCATCGGTCAACATGCGATTGACAACGCTTCAGGCCTTCCGCTATCTTGCGCCGCTTTTCGATTCGTACTATCTCGGGCGCGACGTGCAGCGCAATCTTGAGACGGTTAAGAGGTTTTCGGACTGGTGCCACGCCCATGGCAAGAAGCTCTGTATCCTGGCGAATTCGGGCTGTCTCCGGAACTGTCCGTGGCAGACGTTTCACGACAACCTGATCGCCCATTCCGACGAGGCGATGAAGGTGGAGAACGTGAAGGGGTGGTGCACCGGCCCGAAGAGGTTGATGCAGAAGGCGTCGTAGTCCACGAAGGCCCCGCAGCTCTCGCCCAGCTCCACGATGTCGCCGGTGTCCGTGGGGGCTGCGAAGCGGTGCACCGGCTCGCAGTTCGGATTGTCCTCCCCCGGGAAGAACCAGGGGATGAATTTTGCCAGCAGCTCGTCGTTATGGGTGTAGCTTCCCGAAGCGGCGATCACAGCCTTGCACCTGATCCGGACCTCCCCGCCGGGATCGGAGGCCAGGACCCCGCAGACAGCGCCGGATTCATCCGTGAGGATCTTTTTCGCCGCGGTCTGGGTCAGCAACCGGATGCCGTATTTGGGGAACTGCCGCACCATGGTCTCGATGACAAAAGAGCCGCCCTTGCCGGGACCGATGGAGCCGTCGGTGCACTTCTGGTTGAAGAAGATCCGCTCCTCAGTGAGGCTGTGAACCTTCCGGCCGCCCAGGTCCGTCTCCACCAGAAACGCGGCGACAAAACC
>CACZCD010000110.1 GCA_902779565.1 uncultured bacterium
CGGCAAGGATCAGGCGGAGATCGACGCGTATCTGGAGCGTCTGGAGGAGGCGAAGCGCCGCGACCACCGTGTTCTCGGCAAGCAGCTGGGGCTCTTCACGATCAACGATCAGGTGGGGCCGGGTCTTGCGCACTGGCTGCCGCGCGGCGCGCGCGTGCGCGTGGCGATCGAGGAGTACTGGCGCAAGAAGCACTACGAGGCCGGCTACGAGATCGTCTATACGCCGCACGTGGGCAAGTCCAACCTCTGGGAGACCTCCGGTCACCTCTCCTTCTACAAGGAGGGCATGTTCCCCGTGATGAAGGTGCAGGAGGGCGACGGCGCGGATGCCTACATCCAAGACTACTACGTCAAGCCGATGAACTGCCCGTTCCACATCCAGTGCTACCAGTTCGAGAAGCGCTCCTACCGCGACCTTCCGATCCGCTACGCCGAGCTCGGGACGGTGTACCGCTACGAGAAGGACGGCGTGCGGCACGGTCTCTTCCGCGTGCGCGGGTTCACGCAGGACGATGCGCACATCTTCTGCACGCCCGAGCAGATCGTGCAGGAGATCAAGGACACCGTGGAGTTCGCGAAGAAGATGCTTGGCAAGTTCGGTTTCCACGAGATTCAGGCGTACCTCTCCACCAAGCCCGCAAAGGCCGTGGGCGATCCCGCTCGCTGGGAACAGGCCACGCAGTCGCTCCGCGATGCGCTCGACCAGGAGGGGATGAGCTACGAGGTCGATGAGGGCGGCGGCGCGTTCTACGGTCCGAAGATCGACATGAAGATCAAGGACGCCCTCGGGCGCCCGTGGCAGCTCGGCACCGTGCAGTTCGACTTCAACCTCCCTGAACGCTTCAACCTCACCTACGTGGGGGCGGACGGGAAGGAGCATCAGCCGTACATGGTGCACCGTGCACTGCTCGGTTCCATTGAGCGTTTCTTCGGCATCCTGATTGAGCATTACGCGGGCGCGTTCCCGCTGTGGCTCGCGCCGGAGCAGGTGCGCATCCTGCCGATCACGGACAAGCAGATGGAATATGCGCGCGGCATCGAGAAGACGCTCAAGACCGCGGGCTACCGCTGCGAGGTGGACACCACCGCCGAGAAGCTGGGCGCGAAGATCCGCGGCGCGCAGCTGATGAAGGTGCCGTACATGGTGATTGTCGGTGGCAAGGACGAGGCGGCGGGTGTCGTCTCAGTGCGTTCGCGCGCCGCCGGCGACCAGGGTCAGATGAAGATCGAAGAGCTCATCAGCCGGCTCGATGCGGAAAAGGATGCCTGACGCACGCCTGTTGACGGAACGGGGGTGCGGTTTTCCCCTGAAGCGGCGGTTCGTCGCCGCACTTGCGGTCTTTGCTCTTTTTTCCTTGCAGGCGGCGGAAATCGCCGTGGTGGCGCCGGGTTCCGGGTTCGGACAGAATCTGGGGAAGCACATGGTCCGGTGGCTTGGACAGAATAACGTCGCCGCCGATCTAGTTGATGAGAAGAATGTCTCCACCGGTTTGAAGGGGAAGCGTCTGGCGCTTCTGGTGATGCCGAAGGATGCGCAGCTGGCTGCGCTGTCGGCGTTCGCTTCGCGCGGGGGACGGATGTTCGCGTTCTATTCGGATTCACCGAAGATCGCCGCGCTGTTTGGCGTCAAGCTGGAGGGGTACCGGAAGGCGGACGGCAACGGCACGTTTTCCAAGATTGTGCTCGACAAGACCGCCCCGCCCGGTGCGCCGCCGGAGATTACCCAAAGTTCGGCGAACATTTTCAGCGCCTCGGCGGTGAAGGGGAAGTCCCGCGTGATAGCGTGGTGGCATGACCGCGCCGGGCGGTCGACGGGCCAGGCGGCGGTTCTCGCTTCGAACGTCGGTTGGTGGATGACGCATGTGCTGCTGGCCGATGGCGACGAGCGGGCGAAGTCGCAGTTCTTGGCGTCCGTGGCTGGCATGAGCGTGCCCGGCTCCTGGAGCTATGCGGCGTTTGCGGCGAAGCGGAAGGCGGCGCGTGAGGCGGAGCGTCAGTATGCACTCGCCCAGCGTCCGCGCGCCGGCGAGATTCGGGCCGTGTGGGAGCATTCGGGGCAGGGGCTCTACCCCGGCGACTGGCCGCGCACGTTCCGGGAACTTCAGCGCTACGGCATTACGGACATCTTCGTGAACGTGGCGGGGGCTGGCTTTGCGCACTATCCCTCGAAGGTTCTGCCGCCGAGCGCGACCTGCACGCGGCAGGGCGATCAGATGGCGGCCTGCCTGAAGGCGGCGGTGGGCACGGGCATCCGCGTCCATGCCTGGGTGCTCTGCTTCAATGGCACGCGCGGCACGGCGGCGCGGCTTGATGCCTTCGCGAAGAAGGGATGGCGACTCAAGAACAAGAAGGGCGTTCTCACGGAATATCTCGATCCTTCGAAGGCGGATCTGCGGGAGTATCTGCTTTCGGCGATCGACGAGATCACGCGTCGGTACGCCGTCCATGGTGTGCATCTTGATTTCGTGCGGTGGTACGAGGGGGCGAAGCTGCCGAAGGACGCCGCGCGGCATGTGGGGACGTTCGTGGCGCAGGCGCGTGCGCGCGTGAAGAAGGTGCGCCCGTCGGCGCTCTTCACGACGGCGGTGTTCGGCAAGTATCCGAGCTGTGTCGGGTCGGTGGGGCAGGACTGGGAGAGCTGGTTGGATGCCGGCCTCGTGGACTGGATCGTGCCGATGAACTATCTTGAGGACAATGCTAAATATGCAGCGTTCGTGCAGCAGCAATGCCGCACGCCGTCCCACGCGAAGCGCGTCGTCTCGGGCATCGGCGTGACGGCGATTGAATCGCGTCTGGAGGTGCAGCAGGTCATAGATCAGGTGAAGATCGCCCGTAAGGCGGGCGCGGCGGGCGTGGCGTTCTTCGATCTTGACTATACGCTCGTCAACGACATCCTCCCCTATCTCCGCCTCGGCCTTTTCCGCTGACCGCCGTTCCACAGAAGAATTTTGGCCCCCTATTGCCGAAAGGCATGAGATGTGGTACACTTACACGCCATGAAATTGAAGAAACCAGAGTCGGGCGCTCCAGAGGCCCCGGCGCAGCCCGCGACGGGCGGCGCGGCGATTGCGGCGCGCTTCCAGCTTGACGGCGATCCGCGCGCGGGGAAGAAGGGTCCTGCAGGCGTCGGTAAGACGTCCACGATCATTGCGCTCCTTGCGGCGCTCATCGCCTTGGGCCTTGCGGGATTCGCGACGTGGCTGATGTATTCCGACTGGGCCGTGGCCTCGGTGTCCTGACGCGAGATTTCGCCGATGGGTGCTGATGTCATGAAGTCGCCGCGCGCACGCGCGGCCGTCCGTCTTGCGTTGGATGAGGACCTCGCCAGCGTGGAGCGTGTGCGCTCTGCGCCGTGGTGTGATGCTACATCGTTGGCGCTTGTCGACCCCAAGGCCGTGGCGGAGGGAGAGATTTACGCGAAGGGACGTGGGTGTGTGGTCGCCGGTGCGACCGTTGCGCGTGCCGTCTTGAAGACCGTCGATCCCAAGATCGTCGTGAAGATCCTGAAGCCCGATGGCACCCGTGTGAAGCCCGGCGAGCCGATCCTGACGTTTCGCGGGAAAGCGCGGTCGATTCTGGCCGCCGAACGCACGGCCCTCAATTTCATGCAGCGCATGTGCGCCACGGCCACGCTCACGCGGGCGTTCGTCGATGCCGTGAAGCGTTACGGCACGCTCATCCTCGATACGCGCAAGACGACGCCCGGACTTCGGGTGTTCGAGAAGTACGCCGTCACCTGCGGCGGTGGCGTGAATCATCGCATGGGGATGTATGACCGTGTGCTGATGAAGGATAACCACCGTCGGCTTTGGAAGGGCGGAGATCCCGACGAATTGGATCAGGCCGTTTGGGCGGCGCGGAAGCGTTTCCCGAAACTGGCGGTTGAGGTGGAGGTGGAATCCCTCCGCGAATGCGCGAGCGCGCTTAAGGCGAAGCCGGAGTGGATCATGCTCGACAACATGTCCATCGCCGACATGAAGGCGTGCGTGAAGATGTGCAAAGGCATTTCGAAAACCGAGGCCTCCGGCGGCATCACGCTTGACCGTGCGAAGGCGGTTGCCGCAACGGGCGTGACGGCGATTTCGCTCGGATGTCTGACCCATTCCGCCGGTTCGATAGATCTTTCGCTCGAATGGAAAAGCGTCTGATCTGGGACTGGAACGGAACGCTGCTCGACGATGTTGCGGCGGCGGTCGGCGCGCTCAACCGGATGCTCGTCAAGCGCGGGGCGCGTCCCATCACCATCGAACACTACCGGCGCCGCTTCGGTTTTCCCGTGCGCCCGTTCTATGCGGAACTCGGCGTGGATCTCGCGAAGTGGGACTGGGATGAGATCTGCGAGGATTTCCACAACTTCGTTCTCGAGGAGCCGCAGGCCGTCCGCCCCGATGCGCGGGCCGCGCTGGAACTGGCGGCGTCGCTCGGATTCCGCCAGAGCATCCTTTCGGCGCTGCGGCAGGACAAGCTGGAGGCGGCGCTCGCCGCGAACGGCTTTCTCGGTTTCTTCGACCGCATCTTCGGCGTGGACAATCTTGACGGAGCCTCAAAGCTCGACCGGGGCCGCGAATTGATGGCGTCGCTCGGCCCGTCGGCCGATACGCCGGTCTTCATTGGCGACACGCTGCACGACGCGGAAGTCGCCCGCGAGCTGGGCGGACGGTGCGTGCTCGTCTCTTGCGGGCATCAGATGCCGGACCGTCTGGCCGCCGCCGGATGTCCGGTGGCGGCCACCCTTGCGGATGCCGTACGCCTCGCCGTTCAGATCACCGGCATCGGATCGTAAACAACATCGCCGTTGTTCCGCTCGTATTCCGCATCCTCGGCGGCGCGCTGCTCAAGCTGCGGGCGCTGCGCGCCGAACCGCGCGTCGAACGCTTCGTCCGTCTCCGATGCGGCGGCGCTCTGTCCGCTGAACGGGCGGATTTCAAACACGCGCGTGCGCGCGGCGCCCACGGAGAGCTTCACGCCGGCGGCGAGTTCTTCGGCCGAATAGAAGGCTCGTTTCGCGCTGGGGGTGCGGAGGGTACCGTCCTCCAGTCGGATTTCGTAGCGCCCGGGCTTGAGGCCTTTCGACTTCAGCGTGAAGAACGCTTCGCCCTTCTGCCAGAAGTTGAACACGGCCACGATGCGGGTGCCGTCCAGATCGTACGAGACGGACTGGAGCGGGGAGATGTTCCGGTACTCCGGCAGATAGCCGGATATCATCCGCGCAGGGGAGGCGTAAACGCCGGCAAAGGGTTCCACGACGGATTCGGCGTCGGTGCGGCGCCCGTCGAGAACGAAGCGCTCGAACTTCGCTGCACGGTCCGTCGCCTCCGCGAAGGCGTTCCAGTAGCGGGCGTCGTAACCGCGCGGGAAGTAGTATTCAATCGTTGATTCCCAGCCGTTGAAGAAGTAGCTGTCGAGCGCCATCGAGATGTGCTCCGGCTGCGACAGCCAGTGTCCGCACTGATAGCCCTGCGGCAGCGCCATCAGTTTCGGGCGTGCCCCCACCGGATAGTCGGAATCGACCGTACGGCGCACGTCCTGCGCGGCGAAAAAGTGGCAGATGGGTTTGCGTTTCGTGTAGATGTAAGGGTCGTTCGACTCCCAGGCGACGTAGGGGCCCCAGGGGTTCATCCAGCGCAGCGCGCCGGCGTAGTCGATGGCCTGCACCTCCGCCGCGTAGTTGCGCGGACGCCACCAGCTCGCCATCTCGATCCACGCGATGGCGGGGATGAAGCCGAGGGAGGCGTCGCCGCCGGTCGCCTCGCGCACCACGCGGTCGAGCGTCTTGACGACCTTCGCGTGCTCCAGAGACCGGAACTTCAGCACGTCCATGAAGTATTCGCCGCCGGACATGACGCACTTCGGCCATTTCGCCGCGATCTCCTCGTAGGGCTTGCCGATGTACTTCGCGAAGGCGCGGCAGCACTTCGGACACATGCAGCCCTTGCGGTTGAACATGTACGGCTCCCAGTTCGACCAGCAGCCGTCGGTGCCTTTCACGTAGCTCTGGATGAAGGGGATCGTGTTGGTGCGGAAGAAGTCCGACTGCTCATATACGGAGATCGGGCATGTGCCGTGCAGTATCGACTGGGCGTGTCGGTCGTTCGGGTTCACATTCACGGCCACGTACCGGTCGCTCTCGGGGAGTTTGCTGGCGTGTCCGATCTGGAAGCCGTTGTTGAACTGCCAGGCGGAGGGCGTGATGTACTTCACCCCGAGCTTCCGCCAGAGGGCGTACATCTCGGCGGACTCGCGGGCGACGATCCAGGTGACGCCGGCATCGGTCATCATCTGCGAAATCCCCTCCATCGCGGCGGCGCTGAGGTCGGAGAACATCCGCCCCGTCATCACGCCGTTGCAGTAGCGTTTCGGCTTCTGGGCGGAGACGGGCGCGATCACGAAGAAATCCACCGGATCCGCCGCCACCTCGAAACTGTCGGTTTTATCCACGTACTTCACCTTGAGCTGCCCCTTGCCGCCCGCACCGGGCTTGCCCGTCGCGCGCACGATGATCCGGAGCGCATCGTAGTTGTTGAGAACGTCGCGCAGGTACAGACCGGGCCGGCGGGCGAATGTCGTCACGCTTGAGCCGTCTGGCTTCGTTTCGGTCTTGATGGTTTTCTTGTCGGCGAAGCTTGAATCGACATGTTCGATGCCCGGTGGGAGCGTGATCTCGAAGTGGAGGTTCTGCTGCTTGATGTTCTTGGGGGCGATGGCGGTTTTGCGCCAGTAGTATTCAAGCATGCCGCAGCGGCCGGCCGCGACGGCGAAGCGTCCGTCAAGATTCCCCATCGGCATCTCCTTGAACACGACGGGGGTACGGGGCGTTTCGTCCACAAGCGAAAGATCCTTGTAATCAAACGTGACGGATGAGCCGCGCGCGAAGATGAAGGAGACCTTCAGCGATGGAGTGCCAGGCGGCACGTCGGCGAGCATGGAGAGTTCGCCCCAATCGGTTCCGTTTTCAAGGATGTTGAAGGCGCGGGCCGGACCCGGCACGACCATGAAACGGGCGGCGCCGGGCGTGGTGTGGCGCATCTTGTAGCGGGCCGAGACGCGCCAAAGGCCGCCGTTGGTCGTTGGGAGCGGCAGCACCTTGGTGAGGGAATTGGTGGTCGTTCCCGCGAAGGATTCCTTCAGCACGTTGCGCTGCGGGTCAAATGCGGTGGCGAATCGGCGTGCCGAGAGCTCCTTGAAATCGAAGGAGAGGCCGCCGGCGTCCGCGGAAGCGCCGAGCGCGGCCAGCGTCAGCGCCACGGCCAGGGTGACGGGGAGCCGTGGGTTCCGCCGTGATGCGGTGATGGGCAGTTCATTGTGGGACATAGCGTAATCCTTTCTTTTTTTCGGGCCGAACGCCCTGTGAGAAGAGTCGTTCTACACTTTGGCGGGGAAGTATACCAAAAGCTCCCGCGAAATTCCATCAATTCTGCGGCACCATCCGTTTTGTGGTATAATTTCGGCTGTTTTGGGAGCAACAGTGTTTTTCAGGGCCGCGCTCGCGGCAGCGGCGGCTGCTTGGACGGTTAAAACCGCCCTTGCAGATTTTTCTGTCGCCCCGAAGGCCGCCGTCAGTTCCGACGGTTTCATCCGTGTGGTGGCGAACGATGATCCGCGCGACGAGATCGGTTACCGCCGGCCGATTCTTGCTTTCGCCGGCAAGACGATCGATGTGCTCGCGAAGGCGTTCGATCTCAAGCGTGAACGCGTCACCGAGCCGGGACTCATCATCTATGCGATGGATGGCCGTACTAACGACACGCGCGTGATCGTGCGTCCCGAAACGCGGCCGAGCGGCGCACACGTCGTGAAGATCTTTCTGCCGAGTCCCGGCTACTCGGATCTCGACGATCTGCGCACTGGCATCGCGCGCGCGTTTCTTGGTGTGGAGATTCCCGACTGGGTGGTGCAGGGCGTGCTGCGCTGCGAGGATGATTTCACCCGCCGCGAGGATGAGCGGTTCGTCCTGGAACTCTGGAGCCGTGCGCGGCTGCCGTTCTTTCCCGCCCTCTGCACCGATCTGCGTGTGGGGAAGGGCCGCGCTGCCGCGCTGCCGGGCTACCTCGCGGGTTGGATCCGCGAGAAGAAGCTGCTCCCGAAACTCATCCGCGAGAAGTGGGACGGTGCGCGTCTTGCAGAGCTCCTCACGGGCGAGACGAATCCCATGCTTCAGGACCGCGCCTCCGACGAACGCCTCGCGCGCCTCGCGCGGTCTGTTCTGGAGCCGGGCGAATGTGGGCTGTGGGAACTCGATTTCTTTTCGTCCCGCCTCTCGCTCTACGCCCCCGTCTTCGGCGTGCCGGTCGCGCGCGGCGAATTCTCCTGCTCCTTCCGGGACGCAATCGCCGAGAACGGCACGAATCTGCTCGTGCGTGCGGCGGCGTTCCTCAAGACGCGCGAAATGCCCCTTTATGCGCTCGGCCGCGGCGACGAGCTGCAGGGCATTGCCAACGATTACGTCCGTTTCCTTTTCTCTCTCGCGGGCGGCGAGGAGACCGAAAAACTCACGGCGCTTTTGGACCGCGCCGATTCAAGATTGGAGAAGGCCTATGAAAAACGTCGAAAAGACAATAACGGGCAACGTTGATCCGGACGTGCTCGACTATACGGTGGGCGACGATCCCATCCTCGACCGCGAGCTGGTGAAGTGGGATGCCGCCGGCACCGCCGCGCATGTCACGATGCTCTCGCGCCTGAAGCTCCCGAAAGGCGTGCCGCCTGTCGTCACGCCTGCCGAGGCGACGAAGGTGCGCCGCGAACTCGCTGTCGTCGTGAAGGAATTCGCCGCCGGGAAGTTCGAAATCCGCGAGGCCGATCAGGATGTCCACATGGCCGTCGAACGCCGCCTCACCGAAACGCTCGGCGATCTCGGCAAGAAGATCCACACGGGACGCAGCCGCAACGATCAGGTCGCCGTGGATGTGCGGCTCCACATCAAGGACCAGCTGCTGGCGCTGGAAGGGGAAGTGGCCGCGCTCGCCGACGCGTTGATCGCATTTGGGAAACGCCATGCGCTTCTCCCGCTTGTGGGCCGTACCCACCTTCAGCCCGCCATGCCGAGCTCCGTGGGTGTGTGGGCGAGCGGACACGCCGAGATGATTCTCGATCAGGTGGCGAACCTCGAGGCGGCGTATGTGATCAACGACCGTTGTCCGCTCGGAAGCGCGGCGGGCTATGGCGTGCCGCTGCCGCTCGATCGGAAGCTCACGAGCGCGCTGCTCGGCTTCGCGTGTCCGCTCCACAATGTCTTCGGCGCGTCGATGGCGCGCGGCGAGGACGAGGCGGCGCTCCTTTCGGCGCTCGCGCAGCTGATGGCGGTGCTGTCGCGTCTCGCGGAGGATCTGATCCTCTTCTCGATGCCGGAATTCGCCTACTTCCGTCTGCCGCGCGAATACTGCACGGGCTCCTCGATCATGCCGCAGAAGTACAACCCCGACGTGCTCGAGCTTGTGCGCTCCAAGGCGGCGATCGTGCTGGGTCTCCAGACGGCGGCGCTTTCGCAGCTTCATGCGATGCCGGGCGGATACAACCGCGACCTTCAGGATTCGAAGGGGCTGTACATGAAGGGGCTTTCCGTCACGCGCACCACGCTCCGCATCCTCGCGAAGGTGGTGGACGGCGTCTCTGTCGATGAAGCGAAGCTCCGCGCGGGCTTCATCCCGGGCGTGTTTGCGACGGACGCCGCGCTCCGTCAGGTGGCGGCGGGCGTGCCGTGGCGCGAGGCGTACCACGACGTGCGCGACCATCTTGAACGTCTTGAGACGGAGGACGCCGACAAGGCCGTTCGCGCGAAGCGTCATCTCGGCGCGACGAACGGTCTCGACTGGAACCTCTACCGTCGCCGCATCGCCGCGCTTCGTGCGGATGTCGCTAAGCGCCGCCGCGCCTTCTCCGCCAAGATCACCGCCCTGCTGGGCTGACCGCCCCGTGTGGGTACGGACGGGTTCTCTACCACACGTTGGCGAATTTTGATATAATCCGTGCCATGAAAAGAATCATTATCCTTACGGTCGGTCTGGTTGGCCTGACCGGCTCCGCCAACATGGGGAAGGCGCTCGCGCAGAAGTTCCTGCCGCCCGCCTCCGATATGCTCACGTTCACCACAATCTCGCAGAAGCTCCATGAGATGGATGTGGATGCGGACGTCGCCTGGACGAAACTCGCCGACCGCGCGGCGTACGACGCCTACCGCAAGTCGGTGCATGCGAAGATGATGGCCGCCATGGGCGAATGGCCGGCGCGCACGCCGCTCAACGCGCGCACGGTGGCCACCGTGAAGAAGGATGGCTATCGGATCGAGAAGGTGATCTTCGAGTCGATGCCCAACCTGTTCGTGACCGCGAATCTCTTCGTGCCGGAGTCTCCCGCGTTCAAGGCGCCTTATCCGGCAATCGTGATGAGCTGCGGCCATTCCGGAGAGGGCAAGGACTGCGACATCTACCTGCGCGCGTGCGTGATCGCCGTCAAGCAGGGCTTTGTCGCGCTCATGTACGATCCCTACGAGCAGGGCGAGCGCCGCGAATTTGCGGGCGTGGGCTCCACCACGCACCACAACGTGATCGGCATCAAGGCCTCGCTGCTGGGCTGGTCCATGCCGATGCTCCGCACCTGGGACGGCATGCGCGCGATCGACTATGCCGAGTCTCGTCCGGAGGTGATCAAGGATCGCATCGGCTTCATGGGGCAGAGCGGCGGCGGCACGATGACCGCGCTCATGACGGCGGCGGACTGGCGGCTCAAGGCGACGGCGCCGAGCTGCTACCTCACCTCGCTCCGCCATCTGTGCGAGAGCATGGGACCGCAGGACGCCGAACAGAACATCTTCGGCCAGCTCGCGTTCGGGCTGAACCACACGGGCTATGTGCTGCTGCCGGATACGAAGGTGGCCGTGACCTGCCGTTTCCGCGACATGTTCTCGATCTACGGCACGCTCGACCTCTTCCGCACGGTCCAGACACTCGGCGCGAAGATCGGCACGGCGGACCACTATGCGCTCAATTCCGCGCCCGGTCCGCACGGCTGGACGGAATCGACTGAAACGGCTTCGGTGGATTGGATGCGCGCATGGCTCAAGGATGAGCGTGGCCTCCTTCCGCTCGACTGCACGAAATACCGTCCGCTCGACATCGGCTTCAACGTGAAGAACGTCGATCAGGGTCTGTCCCCAGAGGAGCGCGGCGTCACGCCGACGAAGCGCACGATGGATCTTCCGGGCGCGCGCGACATCCATGCGATCCTCCGCGATCGGCTGGCGGCGTCCGTCAAGGCGCGCCCCGCCTATTCGGCGGCGGAACGCAACGCGATGGCGGCGAAGCTGGCGGGGGTGCGTTCGCCGGCGGCGATGAAGACCGTGGTCAAGGAAGTTGCGACGGTCGAGCTGTCAGACGGCGTGAAGCTGACGCGTGTGGCGTTCGTGTACCCCGACGGGCTTGAGTTGCCGGGC
>CACZCD010000111.1 GCA_902779565.1 uncultured bacterium
TTTAGTGATAGATGATAAGGGATAAGGGATAGATGATTGGGGATGGATGATAGGGGGGGAAGAGCTTTTTGAATCGACAAAGGAAAAACTAGGAAAGGAGGTTGAAGATGAGGGTAAAGTCTTGGAGAGCTGCGATGGCCTTGGCGGCCGGACTCGCGGCGGCGCTGACGTGCGGCGCCGTGTCGCCGCTTGATGAGCTGATGCCGGTGCCGAAGCGCATCGATCGTCAGGCGGAGACCGTTTCCGCTTCCGTGCTGGGCAACGTCAAGATCGTGTCGGGTGCCGTGGAGGGCGCGCCCGTTGGCGTCGCCGAGGAATCCTATGCGATTTCCGTGGCGAAGGACGGTGTGACGGTGGTGGCACCCACGGTGAAGGGCGTGCGCTACGCGCAGATCACGCTTGAACAGCTGAAGGCGCTTGCCGGAGGCGCGACTGTGGAGGTCTGCCGCATCGTCGATTGGCCCACCTACCGCTGGCGCGGCTTCATGCCGGATACGGCGCGCAACTATCTCGACATGGACTCCCTGAAGGCCGTCATCGACATGATGGGGCGCTACAAGCTGAACCTTTTCCATTGGCACCTTTCGGAGAACTACGCGTGGCGTCTCGAATCGAAGAAGTATCCGCAGCTGCAGGCGAAGAAGGCCTTCATCATCCGCCACATCGGGAAGTTCTACACGCAGGACGATTTCCGCGAGATTGTGCGCTACTGCGCCGCGCGCGGCGTGACGGTAATGCCGGAGCTGGACGTGCCGGGTCATGCGCAGGCGTTCCGCACGGCGTTCGGGTTCGAGCACATGACCGACGGCAACGCGGGTCAGATCGTCGCCGACCTCTTTGACGAGCTCTGCACGCTCGCCACGCCGGCGGAGATGCCGTTCGTGCATGTCGGCGGCGATGAGGTATGGCGGCGCGAGATGGAGGGTGTGGCGCCCGAGACGCTCAAGCTGTGGGCGGAGACGCTGGCGAAGAACGGTCGCACCCTCGTGAACTGGATCCCTGGCGAACCGTTCCCGACGGTTGGTCCGCGCGTGAGCATGATGTGGGCGGGCAAGGAGCCGCCGGCCGATGGCTCTCCCGTCTTCGACGCGAACGGGATGTACATCGAGACGCTGGATCCCTTTGAACTCCTCACGGTCGCGGCGTTCCGCCGCACCTGCAAGTGGGACATCGCACCGGAACGCAAGCAGGGCGTGATCTTCTGCGCCTGGCACGACGGCTTCGTGGGCGAGAACTATGCGGACATGCTCCGGAACCAGCAGATCATGCCGTCGTGCGTCCTCTTCGGAAATTCCTTCTGGAACGGCTGCGCCGCCGACCGTCCGGACCGCACCTCGCGCATGCCGTTCCCGACGGAGCGCGAGTTCGCGCTCGCCGTCGATGTGGAACGCCGTGTCCTCGCGCAACGGGATCGCGTACTGAAGGGCTTTGACCGTCCGTTCCATTTCCTGAAGCAGTCTGACATGCGCTGGCGGCTGACGGACAAGGACGGGAGGCTCATCGCGAAGGACATCGCTTCGGCAAGCATCTCGCCGTTCAAGGCGTCGTACAGCCGCTGCAACTTCATCACCAACACCACCGGTCTCGTCTTCATGGAGACGTGGATCAAGAGCCCGGTGACGCAGAAGGTCGGCGCGTGGATCGGGTTCACGAACATCGACCGCGACCACGGACTCAAGCGGGCGCGCCCGTTGCCGAAGCTCGGCGAGTGGACGCGGTTTGGCTCGAAGATCGAACTCAACGGGAAGGAGATTCCGCCGCCGCACTGGAAGCGTCCGGGCCTCGACCTCGGCAAGAAGTACCCCGACTTCAAGGCGTGGACGCTTTACGAGATCGACGAGGAACCCTACACGGATCAGGAATACTACATGCGCGAGCCGACGCCCATCACGCTGCAGAAAGGATGGAACCATGTGAAGCTCACGCTCCCCATGACGGCCCCGGTGCGAGGGTGGAGTTCGCATCAGTGGATCGGTACGTTCATTCCGTTGCTTGGCACCACAGACCATCCGCGCGAAGTGCCTGGACTTGAGTATTCATCCGAGCCGCCGAGCGGGAATTGAAAGCAACCACCAACTACCAACCACCAACTGAAGGAGAATTGAACTATGCTGAAAGGAATCTCACCGGTCGTTTCGCCGGATTTGCTGAAGACGCTGGCCGAAATGGGCCATGGCGATGAAATCGTCATTGCGGATGCCCATTTCCCCGGGCACACGTTCAATTCGCGCGTGCTCCGTGCGGACGGACTGGACGCGGATCAGTTGTTGGCGGGGATCATTCCGCTTTTTGAGCTGGACGCCTACGCGACGCCTGTCATCATGATGGAGGCGGTGCCAGGCGATACGCTTGATCCGTCCGTCGAGGCGCGCTACCGCAAGGCGCTCGGTTATGATGGAATCATTGAACGCGTGGAGCGCTTCGCGTTCTATGAGCGGGCGAAGAAGGCGTATGCCGTGGTTCTCTCCGGCGAAGTCGCCCAATACGGAAACATCATCCTCAAAAAAGGCGTCACGCCGGTGGAATGATCTCCTGTCGTCGACGGAATGATGAAAGGCAAGGGGATTTATGCTACAATTTCCGGCCTATGCGAAAAGAAGAAAACGAAGTTCTTTGGAGACGAGCTCGGAAGGTCTGCGCCGCGCTGCTGACATGCTTTGTCTGTGGTGGGGTGCAGGCGGGCATTGCGCTGATCGCCCCGCATGACAATGCGGTTGTGGCGGCCCTGCCGGCGGCGCAACGTGCGGTTCTCGCCAAAGCGACGCAGGAGGCGCGACGGACGGCCGCCGCCATCGAGACGGGTCCCTGGCGCGCGAATGCGCGGCTGCTCCTTTCATGGCGGGCGACGGGCGTCGCCGCTGGTCCGTGGAAGATACGGATCGGAACTGATCCTGACCTGATTTCGGGCGAGGACTGGTGGATTCCGGTGAAGGGCTTCATCCCCGACTTCAATCGTGTGTACCATTACGAGGTGCCGCGTCCGAATCTTGTGCCGGGGCGGCGGTACTGGTGGCGCGTGTGGGGGAACGTCAAGTGCACGGAATGGCTGTGTGGCTCGACGATTGGTTCTTCCGGATGCGCGTGTGGAAAGTCGGGACCGGCATCGGCCTCCGAGGTGTGGTCGTTTGTCGTCGAGGACGAGGCGCCCCGCTGGATCGAACTTGAGGGACGCGTTCAGAACATCCGTGACCTTGGCGGTTGGCGGACGGCGGACGGGCGGCGTGTCCGCCGTGGTCTGGTGTTCCGGGGCGAGGGGCTGAACGACAACAGCGTGAACGGAGATGCCGCCGGGCGGAACCGGTTGACGGTTGAAGACGTTGATTACCTGACGCGCAAGCTCGGCATCAAGACGGATCTGGATCTCCGGACGTCGCGTGAGACGGCGTCGATGACGGTCTCCCCGCTCGGTGCCTCCGTCAGCTACATCCACCATTCTTCCCGCGCCTATATGGGAATCTTTACGCCGGAGGGGATGAAGATGATGGCGGAGAACATTCGTCTCTTCTGCGACCGGTCATGCTATCCAATCTACTTCCACTGCATCGGCGGCGCGGACCGGACGGGCTCGCTCGCCTATGTCCTGAACGGATTTTTGGGCGTTGAGCGGGAGGATCTGGAGCGCGACTGGGAATCGACCTTCTATCCAGATGTCCCGAACGTCATCGAGATCAATCCGGACAAGAAATTCGGCGACGACACCTATTGGCGCAGCACCAGCCACTTCGACAAGGGCTTCGCCCAATATGCCCGTCCTGGCGATACGCTGCAGGACCGCATCGTGGCGTATCTTGCCGCCTGTGGCGTGACGCCCGCGGAGATGGAGTCCGTGCGAGCGAACCTGCTTGAAGATGAGACGGCGCCACGCCGGTAGGTTGAGGGCACTGCCGAAGGACTCTTTTCATGGTATAATATGCGCCATGAAAAGAGTGCTGATAACGATTCTGCTGTGTGTGTGCGCGCTGGTGGAGGCGGCGCCATCGGCGAAGAAGCTTGAGAAGGCGGGGAAGCGTATGCCGGTGCCGCCACAATCGAAGCGGCGCATCGCCGAGATCGCCGAATGGCTGCCCGAAAAGCCTGCCGCGCCCGGCGCGCGGATCACGGACCGCAAGGCGTGGGAGAAACTGGCGGAACTGGACTCGGCGGCGCGGATCATCCGAAAGGCCGAGAGCATCCTCAAACTTCCCGTTCCGGAATGCCCTGACAATCTCTATCTCGAATATTCCCGGACCGGCTTCCGCACGGACTACCAGATCCCGTTCAATGCGCGAATCGCGAATGCGCAGACGCTTGCGACGGCTGAGTGTCTTGAGAACAAGGAGCGCTTCCTGCCGAAGCTCACGGAGTATCTGGAGGCGATCTGCGCCGAGCGAAGCTGGGTGTATCCCGCGCACGACCGCGGGCTGCGCACGTTCGAGGGGAAGGAATTCAACGTGGACCTCGGCGCAAGTGCCCGGGCGTGGGGCTGCGCGTGGATCGTCTCCGTGCTGAAGGGGTCGATGTCCGAGCTGTTGGCGCGGAAGGTGAAGGGTGAGCTGGAGCGGCGCATTTTTACGACATACCGGTCATGTGCCACGCGCACGTCGAACTTCAGTCCGCTCGGCTGGTTCAACGGACCGGCGAACTGGACGGCCGTCTGCCATTCCGGCGTGGTGCGGGCGGCGCTCGCGGTCATAGAGGACCGCATGGACCGCGCGATGTTCGTTGAGACCGCCGAACGGATGCTGCCGTTCTATATCGCGGGATTTCCCGAGGACGGCTACTGCTCGGAGGGCATGGGCTACTGGAACTACGGCTGGGGCCACTACCTCACGTTGGCGTTGGCGGTCAAGGACGCGACGGGCGGTCGGGTGAACCTCTTCCGTGACCCCAAAACGAAGACGATCATGGAGTTTGGCACGGGATGCCAGCTGGAGGAAGGGCATGCGCCCGATTTCGCGGACGGCGGCGGCAACGTCTCCGATGCGGTTCTGCT
Organism: uncultured bacterium; assembly: GCA_902779565.1. Taxonomy (GTDB): domain Bacteria; phylum Verrucomicrobiota; class Kiritimatiellia; order RFP12; family UBA1067; genus UBA1731. Next base: position 4,973 of record CACZCD010000111.1, read on the forward strand.
TCTGGGGCAGCGGGAGTGGCCCTATCTCACGGTGACGACCTCCGCGCTTGGCCTGGATCTTCTGTCGGGCGGCTCGTCGGTGTTCTCGCTCCGCGCGTTCGGGCAGCTCGACGGCGTTCCCGAGCGTCGTGTGAACCCGCTCCCGATCCGGAACTGCTACCCCAACGGACAGGTGTGGGTGTTCCGTCCGGATCCGCAGAGCGCGTCAACGGCGTTTGCGGTGGGCGTGAAGGGCGGCCACAATGCGGAGTTCCACAACCACAACGACGTCGGCTCCTACGCGATCCGTTTTGGTGGTGTGTTGATCTCCGGCGATCCGGGCGGCACGGAGTACACGGCGATTACGTTCAGCCCGAAGCGCTACACGATTCCGATCATCTCGTCCTACGGCCATCCCGTGCCGGTGCTCAACGGCTGCTATCAGGAGAAGGGACGGGAGCATGCGGCGCGCATCCTCTCCACCTCGTTCTCGAACGATGTGGACCGCGTGGTCATGGATATCGCCGGTGCCTATCCGAAGGAGGCGCGGGTGAAGAACGTGATACGCACGTTCGTCTATGACCGTCCGGGACGGTCGTTCACAGTGTCGGATCTCGTGCGCTTCAAGGTGAAGGGGAAGGTCTCCGAGCCGATCGTGACCTTTGGTTTCGTGGAGCCGGCGGGGAAACCCGGCGAATACAAGATGCGCGTGAGCGAAAACGACACCGTCCGCGACTGCAACCTCTTCCTCTCGGTGAAGAGCGCGGAATGGAAACTCTCGGAGGGCAAGCGGATCGACAACCCGAACCGGCGCGCGCCAATGCGCTACGCCATGCTAGTCGATGGCGACGTGACCGAGGTCGAGATCACGCTGAAGTTCACGGCGGACGAGGAGGTGATCGGACGCGCCATTGCGGCCGAGGCACCGCCGCCGGACGCCGCCGAAAACGAGATTGCCGCCAAGGAGGGACTTTCCCTTTTCGACGAAGAGGCGGGCGTGAAGGCGAAGATTGTCTATTCCACGCTTGAGGAGCGTGTTCTCGCGCGTGAGCTTCAGTGGTATCTGGGCGAGATGGCGGAAGAGACGTTCCCGCTCTCCAACAAGGAGCCCGAATCGGGTCCGGCGATCCTCGTGAAGGTCGAGGAGGGTGACGGACGCGTGGTCGTGCAGAAGGATCGTGTCATCATCTCCGGACACGGGAAAGGTCTTTCGAAGGCGGCCACGCACTTCCTGGAGGAGTTGGGCGTGCGGTATCTCTTCCCTGGCGAGAACGGGCTGGTCGTACCGGGCCAGACGAAGATCGTCTATCCCGATTCGGAGTGGCGTGAGCCGCCGCATGCACCGGAGGCGGAGACGCCCCCGCCCGACAGGCGGCAGCTCATCCAGCTGCTCAAGTCTCCTACGCCCGTGCGTCGCGACTTCTACGCGTGGCATGGCGTTGAGCGGGAGAAGATGCCGGCGCAGACGGCGGACGGGTGGGACCTCTACCGCGCCGCGAAGGGTGTGGACGCCGCCGACGCGGCGGCAAGCGAGGAGTTGCTCGTCGATTTCCGCCGGGCGGCGTATGGTCCGGTCGCCCGTACGATGCGCGAATACTTCACCGAGAAGGCGAAGCCCTCGCCGGATGCCGCCAAGCTTGCCGACATCCTGAACCGGGCGGCGATCGATTCGGCACACGAACCCGCCATCTCGGCGTGCATCCGCGCCATTTCCGAAGCTTTGGGCCGATAAAGCGGCTGTCGGCAAGGTGTCGATAAGCCGTTGATAATTGACGATAACGGAACGGCGCTTTTTGGGCGCCGTTCTGCTATAATGGGCGGCGTATGGAAGAAGAAATAAAGACACCGCCCCATAGCGCGGAAGCCGAGCGGAGCGTGCTCGGTTCGATACTTTTGGACGCCGATGCCGGCGACAATCTGCGTGTGCTCGATCTCTGCCTGACGCATGGGCTTGAACCGGATTCCTTCTATGATCCGCGCAACCGCATCCTTTTCGAGACGCTGCTGGAGATGTCGCAGGCGACGATGCCCGTGGACGCCATCACGCTCAACGAACAGCTGCGCGCGACCGGACGGCTTGAGGCGGTCGGTGGCGTGACGGCGGTCGAGTCGCTGGTGAACGCCACCCCGACCTCCGCGCACGCGGAGTACTACATCGACATCGTCCGGCAGAAGCATGTGCTGCGTAAGCTGATCAACACGGCGCGCGAAACGGAGCGCAAATGCTACGGCGGCGACGGACGGAATGCGGATGTGATTCTCGGTGAGGCGGAGACGGCGTTCCTTGGCATCGGCGGCGAGACAGCGGTGCGGACGGACTGGAAGAGTGCCGTCGACCGCACCTTCAAGTCGATCGAGCGGCTCTTCGAATCGACCGGAATGATCGAGGGCCTTCCCACGGGATTCAAGCACATCGACGAAAAGCTTTTGGGACTGAAGAAGTCCGAGATGATCGTCATTGCGGCGCGTCCGTCAGTGGGAAAGACGTCGTTCGCGATGAACATCGCCGAATGCGTCGCCATGGGCGCCGACATCAACGGGCGTCCGTTCGAGGGTGAGAACGGACGCAAGCACCCGGTTCTGATCTTCTCGCTGGAAATGGACGCCGATTCACTGGCGAAGCGCATGCTCTGCGGGCGTGCGCACGTCAGCTCCTGGCGCATCGCGCGCAACCTGATGCCGCGGACCGAGAAGGCGGACGCCACGGCTTCGCTGATCCGCGCCGCCGGTGAGTTGAAGCAGGCGCCAATCTTCATCGACGACGCGAGTGGACTCGACATCGCCGACCTCCGTGCCCGCGCGCGCCGCATGAAGCGTCAGCACGGCATCGAACTGGTCGTGATCGACTATCTCCAGCTTTGCCAGTGCCGTGAAGTCTCGAAGCAGGGGCGGCAGATCGAGGTGAGCCGCATCTCCGGACAGATCAAGTCGATGGCGAAGGAGCTTCAGATCCCCGTGATCGTGCTTTCGCAGCTGTCGCGCGCGAACGAACAGCGCGGCGACAAGAACGAGGTCCCGAAACTTTCGGACCTTCGTGATTCCGGCGCCATCGAGCAGGATGCCGACGTTGTGATGATGCTGCGGCGTCCGTCGATGGTGCGTGCAACCCGAGATGACGTCGAGACGCAGAACCTCGCCATCGTCGATGTCGCCAAGCACCGAAACGGCGAGACGGGCGACGTGAAGATGAACTTCTTCCGCGACTTCGTGCGGTTCGGCGACCGGTCGCAGAAGGACGAGACGGCGGAAGCCGAGGACGTGCAGCGGCAGATGGACGAGTCCGCGCCGCCGCCGCCCGAAATGCATCAGGACGAGATCATCATCGAGGACCTCATGTAACGGGGAGGGACGGTATGCTTCATGTCGTGGCGACGCCGATCGGAAATCTGGGGGATATGAGCGCCCGTGCGCTGGAATGTCTCCGAAGCGCCAGCCTGATCGCCTGTGAGGATACGCGGCGTACCTGGCAGCTGCTTACGCATTTCGGCATTCCGCGTCCGGAGATGCTCTCCTACCGGCAGGGGAACGAGGAGCGTGTGGCGGAGACGGTGATCGCCGCCGTGAACGCGGGGCGCGAGGTGGCGCTCTGTTCGGACGGGGGCTATCCCGGTATCTCCGATCCCGGCTATCGTCTGATCCGCCGCTGCGCCACCGAGCAGGTGCCGTTCGATGTGATTCCGGGCGCGAGCGCCGTGAACGTGGCGCTTCTGATGAGCGGACTCTCCACGAGCTCCTTCACGTTCAAGGGGTTTCCGCCGCGCGGTCCGGGCGCGTTGCGAAACTGGTTCACCTCCGAGCGTGACCACGACCACACGCTCATCTGCTACGAGTCGCCGTTTCGTGTGGGGGCGACGCTTCAGGCGGCCTTCGAGGTTTTGGGCGACCGCGAGGCCGCCGTATGCATCGAGCTGACCAAGCTGCACGAGCGTGTGACGCGCGGCTATCTGAAAGACCTCGCCGAAACGTTCCGAAACGTTCCGGTGAAAGGCGAGGTCGCGCTCGTCATTGCCGGAAACAACCCTAAGTTCCGCCGGTAATTGATTCGCGGGCTGCGCCATCGTAAATTTCCGCAATTTTAGATTCATGCGACACATCCTTGCATCGGTTCTGCCCTGAGTGAAAATTTGTGGTATAATTCATGGCGTTTCGGCATGGTGTATCTGTGCCGAGGCGTGGTTTGCTAACAAAAGGAACAAGATGATGCAAAAGATGCTTTCCGCTAGCTGCCTTGCTGTCTTTCTTTCCGGTGCCGCTTTCGGCACCGTGTACGAGGTGAACGTGCCGGCCGGCAACGTGCAGACGAACTTCACCGCCGCGCAGAAGACCGCCATCGCAGCGCTCGGCGCGGCCGACGAGGTGCAAAAGACCGGCGGCGGACGGCTGGTGGTCAACAGCACCACGGACATCGCGTCCTTCAAGGGCACGATCCGCATATCCGACGGCGTGTACGAGGCGGCTTCCACCGCGAACAGCGTCTCCGGCGTGTTCGGCAAGGCTGACGGCCCGACGATCGTGGAGAGCGGCGCCACACTGGCTTTCTCGGCGTGGATTTCGGACGCAAACGGCGGCATCGAGGAGTTCGTCATCGCCGGCAAGGGCTACGGGAACATGGGCGGCGCAATCGTGGCGACAACCTCATACAATGTGAATATTGGGAAGATTACGCTTGCTGCCGACGCCACCGTGATAAATCCTAGCGCTGCCCGTCTTAATATCACCCAGCAGCCCGTCAATATGAACGGAAGGACTCTCAAGATGGTTGGTCTATGCAATTTTCAGCCGAGCGTGATAAGTAATCCTGGACATGTGATATTTGACGGCAACGGAGTGGTATGCTACACCGACCCGCCGCAGAAAGGCGACTATCCGGGCGGGCCGGAGAACACGATCACCTACACGAACGGGTACTATGCGATCTGCCAGACGTACCCGCACACGAACAAGGTGTACTGGACTCTGCGGATGGCGGATACGGCAACCTCGGGGAGCTCCTTGAACTTGATATATTCGGGCAACAATGTGCCGGTTACGCCGTTCAACTGGTATGGGCCTGTTGAGTTGGCCGGGAGCAAGGCGACGTTTAGCTCAAAGGAGGACTCGCTCCATTTCCACGGGCCGATAAAAGGCGGCGCCGATCTCATCATCAAGAGCCAATCTGTCGGGTACGTGTTCTTCCACGGTACGAACACATACACTGGAAAACTTGACGTGAGTGGTGGGCGGTTGGTGCCGATGACGGAGGAAAGCCTACCTGGATGGGATGGGGATGACTGGAGCGTGACCGGTGTATGCTCTTCCACGTCCTATGCAATATATCCAGCGAGCACAAATGCCGCCAATCCGCATTGGTGGAAGCCTGAGCGAATCGGGCAGCTGTTCAGGAAGATCCGCACAAAGGGCTCGTGGAACATAGGACTCTATGCGGCAGAGGGTGAGGAGACTGTCTGCGAATTGCCGGAGTTTGACCTGAGCGACGTAAACTACTCCGGTCAGTACCTGTTCACGCTAGGAAAAGGGCGAAAGGTGGTGAAGGGAGATTACCCTGATGGTTTCAGGATATATTCGCCGTATGGAAATGTGTCCAATCTCGTGTATTCGTCGAAGAATCCCGAGACGGCAAACTTCATCATGGGACAGTTCAACATGCGCAACGAATCGCATATCAGGTTCGAGAACATGGGATGCGTGTTGATTGGCGGCTATCCGTATATCGGTTACAATGAAAACAGGTACTGCACTTGCATCGTCGGCACGAACACGATATTCGGCGTGACGTATGACAGCGCAAACAAACTGCTCAGCAAGGGTCTGTACGTGTCGTCTGGCGCGAATCGCCATGCTGCGGCATGGATACTGCCGGGGGCGATACTCTCTAACGGTTTGTGGGTGGGGGCGGCGAACGTATATACGAACTCGTGCGGAATGCTGGTGCAGAAGGGCGGGTTTGTGAGCTGCACCGCAAACAGGGCGTCATTCGGTGAGGCGCGCTGGGGAATGGGATACTACGAGCTTACGGGCGGCAGATCCGAACACAAGATGTACCCCGTCTTCGGCCAGTATGAAGGTTCGAGCGGGCACATGTGGCAGACGGGTGGAGAGTTTGAGGTGCTGCCCGGATCGTCGTACATGTTCATTGGCGGACAGGGTACTGGGATGGTGCACATAGCGGGCGGAACGTTCAAGAGTGCTGTATTGGCGTTTGCGCCCAAGAGCACCGGGGCGGCGGACCGCACGGACGGCTGCGGGCGCATCTCGGTGGCGAACGGTGCGAGGCCGTGCTTTGAGGCGGGCGTGATGCTTGCAGACCGCATCGATTCGCTCGGCATGGTGGAGCTGTCGGGTGGCGGCGTTATGGAGGCGAAGAGCGTGACGAAGCGCGAG
>CACZCD010000112.1 GCA_902779565.1 uncultured bacterium
AACCCATCCATTCCCTTGTGCATGGGCATGAAGCACATGCGGCCTGGAATCGGCGGCATGGCAGCGATGCGGTCGATGATGATCTGCACGTGATGGTCCATGAAGGCTTTCAGATACTCGGGATTCTCGTAAAGGTCCTGCGAGGTGCTCATCGTGCCGCGCAGGTAATCGCTGTAGAAGTCGTACGAGCAGAACGTCGGCGCGCCCGTCATAACCGGGAAGCCCATCACCTCGACCTCACCGATAAATGCGAAGAGCTCGGCATTGAAGGCCTCCTGGAGCTCCTGTGCTTTCTGCAGCGTTTCGATCATCTGCTTGACTTCGGGATTGGAAAACGCCGACATGAGGCCTGCGACCGGCGAAGACCCCATGGTCATGTTCATCGTGTCGTCGAGGTTGAAATGCTTCATCGGTTCCATGCACTTAAACGCACGTGGAAGTACCTTGGTCAAGAAGCAGCCGTTGAAATTGTCTGCAAGCTCGTGTAATTCGTCTTCTTCCAAAAGCTCGAACTCGATGAACTGATGCACGCCATTCGGATCCATGTCGCGGCCGGCCATACCCGCCCACAACAGCGTCGTCGGCTGGAGCAAGTCGAGAATCTGGCCCTGGCCTTCGAATGCGGTGCCCAACACACAACCCGCATCGGGTTCGTAGCGTGTCAGAAACTTGCGAATGGCGTCCTTCGCCTTATCGTAATCGTAAATGCACTCGGCTACGGTGTAGCCGGCATCCATTGCGAAAAACGTCTGCGTCCCCCATCCGATGATGGGAACGCGATCAGGCTCCTTCAGCTCTACGGCGTCATGGATGCGCTTGATCCTTGCTGCATGCAGCTCTTCGTTCGTTGCCATTAATTCCTTCCTTCCACTAGTTCTTTTCAATGACAAAGATGTCGTCGAAAACGACATCCCCATTCCTGCAGTCAGCTACGAGCTCAATCGACTCGTAGCCTTCGACGACGATGCGCACTTGATAGCGTGCCTGGTCGCACTCGTAGTAGCGGAAATCGCCGCACCAGTCGGTCTGAACTCTCGCAACCTCGTTTCCCTGTTCGTCAGATATGGTCACATCTGCGCCGATGATGACTTCGTTGATGCTTCTATCAACGATTGTCCCGGCTATCCAACGCTTGGGAACGTTCAGGTAGTACACATGGGAGCCAGGTGCGTGCGAGGCGCGTGCGATTTCGTCGGCATCCCCGTCCTCGTCGATGGCGAAGTAGAGAATGTGGTCCTGCACAGTGCCGCCGGAAGGCACCCGCGTGCCTTCGGAGGCGGAAGCGGAACGCTTCAGCACCTTTTCCGCATCGGCATCCACAATGCCGCACCGGTCCTTGCCGATCAGCTGATACTGACTTTCGCCGCTCGCGGACTTCTGGTTGTACGAAAGCCCCATCATGTTGAAGGTGATGAGCACCCGGCAAGTCTCCTTGTCGAGGCGACCCTTGCCCCCGTTGGCCCTTTCCACAAGCAGCTCCGGCCACGAGCCGTTGTTCTTGGAGAGGATCTGCGTGAGGGCCGTGGCGGCGTTCGACACCAGCTCACGGTTCTTGGTCTTCTGCGCCGTCCGCACCACCTTCGAATAGCCAATCATCGAGGCCCCGGCCAGAATGGCGATGATCCCGATCACCACCAGCATCTCAACAAGCGTAAATCCGCGTTGAGGGTTGAGGGTTGAGGGTTGAGGATTACGATGGGCGGCTACCAGCCGTCTTGAATCCCTGTTTAAAATCTTCTCTATCATTTTTCTCATCGTCATTCTCTCTTTCACTTTCTCTTTTCTCAACACTCAACCCTCAACACTTCCTCTCACTTCCCCGTCGTCATGTACTTGATGTCATCTGACATCCAACTTATCGCGGTCTTGCGCTGGTCCGCGTTCAGCTGCGAAAGATCCACCCAAGGAGGGAATGTCTTCCCGTTCTCGCCCGCCGACCACAGCACATACATCTGATACGGCGCCGGGGAATAGTAGAAGAGATCCCGTCCCCAGCCATCATTTACCGTATAGTGCAGAAGCGGGTATCCGCTCGCACGGCTCCCGCCGTGATAGCCGCCGGGATAATAGAGCGCGAAACTCGGAGCGCTTCTGATCTCCGGTATCATGCCGCCATGTCTGGCGATGGTCACGCCAAAGAACTTGCGTTCCACCCCGGAAACAACTGAATCCTTGAGGTTTGGCATCCACCGCGCGCACGCCGCCTGACTTGGAATCAGATCGATCTGCCAATCTTTTTCACCGTCGATGAGGTCGCAGAATCTTTCCCACGATTCGTAGGATGTGCCGGTATCCATCCGCGGCGGCAACTCGTTGTTGTCCGTCCACTGCCTGAACTCGTCAATGGATCCATTGAACGCAGCCGCCGTGCCGCCACCTCCGGTTCCCTTCGCGCAATCGAGCATAAACCTGTAGCGAGGGAGGAGAAAGGACATCACCCCAAACCGGAACAGCTGGAGTTTATTGAAGGACAGACCGTCCTTTTCCTTATCGTTGCCCTTCTTATAGGGGTTGAGAAAGCCAGGACTCGTGCTCACGTCAGCGAGGGTGCGCCCCACCCAATTCTGCACGCGTGTCTTGCCACTGTCGTCGTCATCAAAAACGCCGTCGTCAAGTGCGCTCTGCACCCTCTTTTGATACCGGTCATAATCATCATAGCTACCCTCCGGCGGCGGATAGGAAGCCCTCACCGGCTGCGCCCGACACGCCGCCTCCACGCTATCGTAAAAGCATTTCTTTTCGTCCTTATAATTAAAGTCCACACCTTCTTCCCACAAGTCACTTGGTTCGTCGGATTGCACCCCACCTTTCGCCTCGCGGAAGATGTTGCGCGTGGCATTCTGGAGCGGAACTGGCGGATACGACCCGAATGTGGCGTAATAACCCGAAAGGCAGTTCTCCACGCACTGCATCCGAAACACAGTGGTCTCGCGCGCGCTCGTGCCGCCGGCGATGCCCGTCAGACGGAATATCACACCCATCAGCGCGACGATGACCACCGTCACGACCAAAAGTTCGATAAGCGTGAAACCATGTTTAGTGGTTAGTGGATAGTGGTTAGTGGTTAGTGCTTGAGGATTGAAGGTATGCGCGGAGAAGGCATGCGAGACGGGCATGTCCTCACATCTCCTATCACGTTTTCTATCAAAACATTTCTTCACATCTTCTCCTCAACTAACCACACTAGCCACTCTAAACTCTAAACTCTAAACTGGAAACTCTAAACTAGCCACTAGCCACTAATCACTAACCACTAATCACTAACCTACATCCCCCCTCCTCCGCCGGAGACGGAGGAGATAATCTTGATCATCGGCAGGAACATGGCGATGACGATTGTACCGACCACCACGGCGAGGAAGATGATGAGCGCCGGCTCGATGGCCGCCGTCAGGCCCGCCACCGCATTGTCCACCTCGTCATCGTAGGTGTTGGCGATACGCGTCAACATGTCGGCGAGCGCGCCCGTCTCCTCACCCACCTGCACCATCGAAACCACCATCGGCGGGAACACGCCCGAGGCGGCAAGCGGATCGGTCATGGATTCGCCCTCCTTCACGGCGTCATGCACCGTCTGGAGCGCGTTCACGATCACCTTGTTGCCGGCGGTGTCGCGCACGATCTGGAGCGCCTGAAGGATCGGCACGCCCGAAGCGAGCAGCGTACCGAGCGTGCGCGTCACCTGCGAGATCGCGGTACGCTTCACGAGCGTGCCCGTGACGGGCATCTTGAGCCGCATCACGTCAAGCGCGTAGGAGCCGCCCTTCGTGTGACCGATCACCTTGTAGATGACGATAAGCGCCGCCACGCCGATGGCGATCTGAAGGCCGTTCGCCTGCACGAAGTCGGAGACGCCCATCACGAACTCCGTCACGGCCGGGAGCGACGCGTCGCCGAGAATGTCCGAGAACACCTGCTTGAACTTCGGAATGACCGTCGTGAGCAGGAAGCCCGTGATGCCGATGGCGGCAAGGAGCACCACCGACGGGTAGATCATCGCGCCCTTCACCTTGTTCTTGATCTTCTGCGCCTTTTCCGCGAACTCCGCCAGACGATTCAGCACCACTTCAAGCACGCCGCCCGCCTCACCGGCCTTCACCATGTTCACGTAGAGGTTGTCAAAGATCTTCGGGTAGGCCGTGAGCGCCTCGGAGAACGTGCCGCCGCCCGCGATGCTCTCAGAGATGCCGTTCAGGCATGTGCCCATCGCCGGAATCTGGTTCTGCTTCTTCAGCACCTCGATGCAGCGCATGAGCGGGAGCCCCGCGTTCACCAGCGTGGCGAGCTGACGCGTAAAGGTCGTGAGGTCCTTCGGCTTCACGCGCCCGCCCAGAAAGGACGGCAGCTTGATGTTGATCTTGATGTCCTTCGCTTTCTTTGCAGGCGCGGCGGCCTTCTTCGCCGCCGGCTTCTTGGCCGCGGCACCGCCGCCGCCCTTCACCTCGCCGATGGCACTCGGAAAGAGCCCCGCCGCCCGGACGGCCGCAATCGCCTGCGCCCGATCCGCCGCGTCAACCGTGCCGCGCTGCTCCTTGCCTTGCGCGTCCATCGCGATATACTGGAATGTCGCCATTTCGTCTCCTCGACTGTCTAGAATTCCTTAACGGGCCGCATTATACGCCATTACGCCCAACAAATCAAGCGGCAATCAACCAAATCTTCCCATGGCCGTGAACTTCGCGTAGCGCTGCGCGAGAAGTTCCTCCACCGGAAGAACGGAAAGTTCCTTGAGCGCGGCGAGAATCGCCTTCTTAAGCCCCGCCATGAGATTCCGCTCCGGGATGATCGCATCGATCACACCCAACTTCTTCAGATCGTCCGCGGTGATCTTCAGCGCCGCCGCGGCCTCAGGCGCCTTCGCCCCATCGCGCCAGAGGATGCCCGCGCACCCTTCCGGCGAAATGACGGAATAGACGGCGTTCTCCAGCATGAGGATGCGGTCGCCGACCGCAATCGCCAACGCGCCGCCCGAGCCGCCTTCGCCGGTCACCACCACGACGACAGGCGTTTTCAGCGCGGCAAAGAACTCCAACGACTTCGCGATGGCCTCGGCCTGTCCACGCGCCTCTGCCGTGTCGCCGGGATAGGCGCCGGGCGTATCGACGAACGTGACGACCGGCAGATGGAACTTCTCGGCCAGCTTCGCGAGACGCATCGCCTTGCGGTAGCCGTCAGGGTTCGCCATGCCGAAGTTCGCCGCCATGTTCTCCTCGACCGTCGCCCCTTTGTGGTGGCCGAGCACGAGCGCCTTCACGCCATCAATCGTCGCAAAACCACCGATCAGCCCCTGATCATCGTTCACCAGCCGATCCCCGTGCAGCTCCTCGAAGTCGCTGCAGAGCGCTTTGATGAAATCGAAGATGTGCGGACGCTTCGCGTCCCGCGCCAACTTCACTCTATCGTACGCCGTCACTTTCTCTTTTCTTTTCATTACGTTTTTCCTAACCACTAGCCACCAACCACTAACAGCCAACCACTAACCACTAGCCACTAATCACTAACCACTAAAACCCAAAGTAATGAAGCATCTTCACGATGAACGCCTTGAGTTCCTTGCGCGGAACGATCTTGTCGATGAAGCCGTGCGCCAGCAGATACTCGGCGGTCTGGAAGTCGTCAGGGAGCTTCTGGTGGATCGTGTTCTCGATGACGCGCCGTCCAGCGAATCCGATGAGCGCACCCGGTTCCGTGATGTTGATGTCGCCCAGCATGGCATAGGAGGCCGAAACGCCGCCCGTGGTCGGGTCGGTGAGCACCGAAATGTACGGAAGCCCCGCATCCTTCAGCCGACCGATCGCCGCCGACGTCTTGGCCATCTGCATGAGTGAAAGGATGCCTTCGTGCATGCGCGCGCCGCCGGAGGCGGAGCAGATGACGAGCGGGCGCCGTTCGGCGATCGCCTGCTCGGCCGCGCGGCAGATGCGTTCGCCCGTCCCGGTGCCGAGAGAACCGCCCATGAACGCAAAGTCCATCACGCCGAGCATCACGGGGACCCCGCCCATCGTCGCGGTGCCCACGACCACGCTCTCCGTCTCGCCCGTCTTGGCGATCGTCGCCTCAACCTTGTCCTTGTAGGCGCCGGAGGCGTCGTGGAACTTGAGGTGATCGGAGTAGGACACCTCACGGAACAGCTCCGTGAACGATCCCTCGTCCGCGAGGAGCGCAATCCGCGCGCGCGCCTTCATGCGGCCATGGTAGCCGCACTCCGGACAGATCCCCGTCCAGTCGCCCTTCGCGAAATACTTCTTGCAGCGCGGACACGTCACCCACAGCTCTTTCGTCTGCGGGATGGCCGCCTTCTCCTTCTTCCGTTCAAACCACGCCATCGAATCAGCCTCCTTTGGACCGCGAATTATACCATATTCGGTTGGCAGTTGGCAGAACATCCATTCCACCAACCACTAACCACTAGCCACTAATCACTAGCTACTAGCCACCAACGACTTCCCACCCCGGCTCGTAGGTCCGCGTCCAGAACTTCGCCGCCGCGCAGTTCGGATCCTTGAGCTTGCCGGTGGCGGGATTGATGTGGACGGCCTCGCCCGTGAGCATCGAGACGTTCCCCAGCTCGGTGAGCAGATTGGACTTCACCGCCGAGTCAATCGGCTGCGCCGTATCGAGGCTCTTCTCGCGCGTACACTTGAGGAACCGCGCCACATGCGCGTTGTCGCAGCCGCGGATCGGGTCTGAAAGCCGCCTGTCGCCTTCCTGCGACGCGGGATCCGCCGCATTCGCCGCCCATTCCTGGATCACCTTCTTGCCCTTGCGGTCGTAGATTGCGCTCTCCCCTCTCGGCCCGAAGAATCCGAGGCAGTCGTCGCAATAGACGAGGCAGCCCGTCCACTTCTCCATGAACGGCATCGCGCCGGAATGCGAGCAGCCCTCCCATGTGAGGTACTTCTTCTCAGGGAACTGCACGGTGAGCGTGTGGGTATCGTCCCAGTTCCAGTCCTCGCCCTCGTAGAAGTAGTGTCCGCCGCCCGCATAGATGCGCTCCGGCCATTCCGCGCCGAGCGCCCAACGCCCGATATCGACGAAGTGGAGGCCATTGTTCGGCAGGTCGCCCGTGCCGTAGCCCTTGAAGAAGCGCCAGTTGTAGTGGACGATGTTCGTCCGGTACGGCGCGCGCGGTGCGCAGCACTGCCAGAGGTCCCAACCGTCCTCGCCGATGTTCGCCGGCACAGGCACAGGCCTCACGCCGCGAATCGCCGGACGGTCGCTCATGCACCACGCCTTCGCCCAGTGCGGCTTGCCGTACTGGCCGGAATGGAGGACCGCCACCGCCTGCTGCGTGGCGTAGGAGCTGCGGCGCTGCGTACCGAGCTGGAACACCGCGCCCGTCTTGCGCTGGACCTCCGCGAGCACTTCGGCCTCGCCGGCGGTCACGCCGATCGGCTTCTCGAGGTAGAGCGCCTTGCCGGCCTTCATCACCGCGCACCCGATGTAAACATGGCTGTGGTCGGGCGTCGCCACCACCACGGCGTCGATCGTGGGATCGGCCAGCACCTGACGGAAGTCCTTCACCTTGCGCGGTTCCTTGCCGGTCGCCTTCTTCACCGTCTGCGCCGCGAACGCGAGTGCATCGGCATCCACGTCGCAGAGCACCGAAACCTCGCAGCTCGGCATCTCGATGAACCGGCTCATCAGCTGGAACCCGCGTCCGCGCCACCCCGTCGGGTCAACGATGCATCCGTCCTCGTGCTGTGCCGTCTTCGCGCATCCAATGATCGCCACGTTGACCTTGTTCGAAGGCGTTGCCCCGAACAGCGTCTGCGCCGAAGCGATCGAAAACACGCCGGCGCCCGTCGTCTTGATGAAATCTCTGCGGTTCATGGCGTCACTCCGCAACGGTCACGATCTTGCCGCCGGCCTGCGCGCTCTTGTGCGCCGCCGCGCAGAGCGCGAGGTTGTGGATCGCGTCCGCGGCGGAAAGGCGCTTCTTCGCAAGCACGCTCTTCGCGTGGCCTTCGATCAGCGTCTGGTAGATGTTCTGGATCTTACCGGGCTTCACCTCGGCCGTCTTCTTCCCGTCATCCAGCTCGAGGCGGATGCGGATCGGCTCGTCGGCGTAGCCGGAGAGCTGGAACATCGTGCCGTAGCCGCGCAGCGCGGCCTTGTCGCCATAGACCTCGTAGCCGAGGTTCGTGAGCGTGCCGGCGAGGCCGCCGCGCATCTCGGAGAAGGCCGCGTTCACGCTGCCCTGCGTGCCGTCCTCGAAGAAGAACTTGATGTACGCGCCGTCCTCGGCCTTGATCTTCATCACCTTCGGGTAATAGACCGCAGCGACCTTCTTGATCTTCTTGCCGAACACGAACTCCGCCACGTAGAAGCAGTGGCTCGCCACGTCGCCGATCGGACCGCCCATCTCGGCGATCTTGCTGCAGCGCCACGTCGCCGCCTCGGCGGGATTGTAGCCGTAGGCGAACTCCATGTGGAAGCAGCTGTCGTTCACCTTGCCGAGCTTGCCGGACTGGACGGCCTTGGCCGCCGCGATGTTCCACGCGTTGTTCACCATCATGTGATCAACCGTGAGCGAAAGACCCTTCTTCTTCGCGAGCGCCTCCATCTTCTTCGCGTCCGCGACCGACGTCGCCGCCGGCTTCTCCACGATCACGTGCTTGCCGGCCTTGAGCGCCGCGATTGCAAGCGCCGCGTGCGATGCGTTGTTCGTGGCGATGTACACGCCATCGACGGACTTGTCGGCGAGCACCTCGTCAAGCGAGGCGTACCACTTGAGACCGAGCGCCTCCGCCGCCGCCTGGCGCGCAGGGTTCATGTCGGTGGCACCGACAAGCTGCGCCGTCTTGAGGGGTTTGAACCGCTTCTTGTCGCAGGCGTAGCCCTCCTTTGCGACACGGTTCTCCGCGATGCCGCCGAAACCGACGAGTACATACTTGACTTTGGCCATGATCCTCTCTCTCCTTTTTGGTTGTTGAAGCGTGACGCTTCTTGTCTTTCAGTGGAAATGCGGGAATATTACCAAAACCCCGCTCCCATTTCAACACTTACCGCGACAAACTGGTTTAACGGGCTGCGCACAGATGCCATGGGCATGCCCTTCTTGCGTGCGTATGATGCCGTGTGTGTGCGAGCGGTGCCAGTCAGCGTGCGCGGTCCACCGCCCCAACGGTACTCGCGCGCGCCAAAGCCTTAGGCGTAGCGCGCGAGATACTTTCCAAGCAGGCCGGAGAGACGCGTCTCCAGCCAAGGCGTCACCTGCCAGGCGTCACGGAGATTCAGATATTCCGCCACTACGCCCGACTGCCCTGGCTTCACGCCGAACTCGCACCGGAGCAGGATGTTGCGCGCCGTCGCGTCCGGCGAGACGAACTCGACCACCTGCGTGCGGAAGCCAAGCATCCGCATGATCATCGCGCGGAACGCATCCGTCAGCAGGTCGCACAGCCGCTCGCGAAGGATGTTCTGGCGGAGCAGACCCGCAAAGTCGTTTCGCGCCCCCGCGCCCCCGCCGCCCGTAATGACCTTCTGCAGCTCATGCTGGCAGCACGGCGCACTGAGCACATAACGGGCCTTCCACTCCACGCCCCGCGCCAACGCCTCGTCCGTCGCCGTGTCGCAGGCATGGAGCGACACGACAAGATCCACATGGTCCAGACCTTCGGGCATCGCCGCCCCGTCCAGCGTCTCAAGATCGCTTTCGAGGAATGTCACACGGTCCGCGACATCGAGCCGCTCGGCCATGCTGCGCGCCGCACGGATCACATCCTCCCGCCGGTCGATGCAAACCACACGCACATCCTTGAATCCGCGCGCAAGAGTGAGATAGAACCAGATGGAGATCGTGAGGTACGCCTTGCCGCAGCCGCAGTCCACCACCGTGAACGTCCGCCCCGGCTCTTCGGCGACCGTTTCGCCGACGATGCGCAGGAACTCGTTCACCTGATCGTACTTGCCACGCATCGAGGCGCGTACCTTCCCCTCGCCGTCGGCAATCCCGATCGCCTTCAGGAGCGCCGTCGAATCGAACGAGGTGAGCGGCTGGCGCTTCACACGATCGTGCGGCTGCACCGTGACTTCGCGGTTCATCTCGGCGGATCGCGACACAAGCACATGCCCCTTCTTCGTCACGCGCACGTGCAGATCGCCCTTCGCCGTCATCAGGTGCATCTCGCGCGCGCCCTTCTGTGCAATGATTTCCTCAAGCCCGTCGGCGGCACCGGCGGCATCGAAGTTCTTCACGCGCACCTGCCCCTCATCCGTCATCTCCGCCTGAAACTTGCGCAGGCCGCCGATCTCGACGGGGCGCATCACGATCTTGAACAGCTTGCCGTTGCGCCGCACCGTCTGGACGATCTTCATGAACCCCTCGCCCATCACGCGGGCGCGGATCTCGTCCTGCAGGGACGGCTCGAGTTCAAATCGCTCCATCTCCCTGTGCCCGATTAGAGGTGGAACAGCTTCTCGTAGCGCGGCATCGGCTCAAGGATGCCACCGGACTTCGCGTAGTAGTCGGCGTCGCATTCGAACACGCCCTTCTCCGTGCGCGTCCAGTGGGCCGTGGGATAGGCGAGATCCTGACGCATCGTCTCCCAGTTGCGGAAATTCTGGTGTCCGTTCGTCTCCACGAGACCGAGGTCCCCGATACCGGGAAACGCCGGCAGACGGGCGGCGACCGACTTGTTCCACTCGATCATCACCGGGCAGACGGTCAGGTCCGCGCAGAAGCACGGCACATTCTTCTCAAACGCCGCCTGCGCGATCTTCATGGACATCGACATCGTCTTCGCGATCGGCTTGAGCGCCATTGCGCGGTAGCCCATCTCGATGCGCTCGAGCGCATCCTTGACCGTGTGGGCCGACTCGTCCGCCGCAAGGCGTAGCGGGATGTCGTTCACGTCGATTCCCGCGTACTCGTCAAACGGCTCTTCGATGATCGCGATCTGCTCGAACGCCCCGATCTTCTTCAGGTGGTCGATGAACTTCAGCAGGGTTTCCTTCTTCTCATAGCGCCCGTTCGCGTCAAAGTAGTACGGCAGCTTGCCGGACTTCGTGTACGGCGTGCGGCAGTCCTTCAGCACGGTGTGGATCTGCGAGACGCGCGCCATGTCCTTCGCCAGCATCTCTTCCTGCGTGCCGGGCTGGC
>CACZCD010000113.1:0-11101 GCA_902779565.1 uncultured bacterium
CTGACGTCCGCCGTTGACGATCCCGCGCCGGAGGACCGGCGGCGTCCCTATCAGGTGCCGCAGCGGAAGGGCGAACCTTACGAGAACTATTGGGCGGGAACGGCGCTTGACATGTCGCGGGCCGATGCGCGTGACTACCTGAAGAATATCGTTCGCCGATTCACGAAGGAATGGGGGTATTCCTACCTGAAGTTCGATGGCATGTGGGGCGCGCTCGGCGCGGAGCTTGTCTTAAGCGGAAAAGTGTGCGAGGACGGCTATGGCACGGCGGCGTTCACCAATCCCGAAACGACCGGCGTGGAGGCGACCCGGCTTGCGGAGGAGGCCATGCGCGAGGCGGCGGGGCCGGATACGTTCATTCTCGGTTGCAATCTGGGTCAGAACGTAAGGGCCATGGGATCCTCCTACGGCATCGTGGATGCCATGCGCATCGGCCCCGACAACGGCCCATGGACTTATCGCTACATGAATGGCGTCGCGCCGGGCACATCGCGTTATTTCTTCAACGGACGGCTTTGGTACAACGACCCGGATCCCGTGTATCTGCGCACGGAGCGCAGCATCGGGCAGGCGCGGCTGTTCGCGTCATGGACCTCCATCGGGGGCATGCTCTACAACTTCAGCGACTGGCTGCCGGACCTGCCGCCGGAACGTCTTGACATTCTGCGCCGGACGCTTGCCCCGCACCGAGTCAAGGATGTGCGGCCCGTTGACTACTTTGAGAACGAATGCGCCAACACATGGCGTCTCGCAAAGGGCGATACCCTCGTCTATGCATTCTGCAACTGGTCAACGAAGAACATCCTTCGCATCGACTACGAGGCGGCCTATGCCGATTTTGATCCTGAAAGGACGTACGTCGGTTTCGACTTCTGGGAAAACGAATTCGTGCCGCCGTTTTCGGGACGTCTGCAAGCGGAGGTGAATCCTGTCGATTGTCGCGTGCGCGCGATCAGGGCAGTGGAAGGGCATCCTGTGCTGATCTCGACATCGCGGCATGTCGCAAGTCCGGCGTTTGATGTGAAGTCCGAGCGTTGGGACGCTGATTCAGGGTCTCTTTCCGGTGAGGCCGAGGAAGTTCCCGGTGTTGCGTGCGAGCTGCGCTTTTACGTGCCCCGAGGATGGGGCTTCGCGTCTGCTCCGGGTGGCAACGCACAGAGGGAAGGCCGCTTCCTTCGTGTGCGATACGTGCCGGATGGCAATCGGCTTCACTGGACCGTAAACTTCAAGAAAGTAACGGAATAAGAAGATTGCAATGCTATCCTATGAAATGAAGGGAGATGCAGATGGGTCGTAGAATCGGAAGATGGATTGCGTTGCTGGCGGTGTTGGACGCTGCGGCAACGATGGCGGAGGGCGTTGACTTTCCGCATGGCGCTGAGTGGGGGCGGCGGTTCGCCGCGCCGGACGGCTTTGCGTTCGAGCGGAAGGTGGAGAAGGTGAAGTCCGAGGAAAGGGACGGCTTCACGCTCGAGATCTGGCGGCAGGCGAACGGGCCGAAGTCGTCCCAGTTGGTGTATGTCGCTGTGCCGAAGGCGACAGGTTCGCCGATGCCTGCGGTCGTCGTGCCCGATTTCCGGCCGAAGCTGATGTTCTCGGAGCGTCCTGCGTACGGGGTGGCGTTCGCCGCCGACCTTGCGCGTCGCGGCTACATGACCTTTGCGAGCGACTGCGACTCCGCCGTCACGAACGCCGCCGCGTGGAACGGGATGGGGCGGCTGATCCACAACGCGCGGCTCCTTGTGGACATGGCGGCGGCGGACACGCGCGTGGACGCGAAGCGCATCGGCATGATCGGGCATGACGTTGGCGGAAAGCTGGCGTACTGCGCGGGGCTGCTCGATCCCCGCGTAAGGGCTGTCGTGGCGTGCAACATGGCGGTGGACCTTGCGCATCCGAGCTGGAAGGAGGCGCGGTTCTGGGGAAGCGATGCGGCGGCGATGCTGAAGGAGGGGCTGTCGAACGAGGATCTGCTTGTGCAGTCCGGCGGCAAGCCGGTGCTGTTCTTCGGCGGGCGGTATGACGTAGGGCCGGCCTTCTTGGCGGCAAGCAAGAACAGGAAGAATTGTTCGGACAAGGTCTGCCGGCGCTACTACAGGAACGGCGGCGGAGCAAACCTTGACGCGCTCGGCGTGCAGGAGGCGTACGCATTCTTCGACGAGTACGTGAAGGGCGGCGACACGCCGCTCAAGGCATACCAGGGCGGCCGTGTCAGGCTGTTCGACAGGGGATGGGAGATTGAGGGCAAAAGGTGCAACTGCGTGCGCATTCCGGGCGTGGCCGTCGCGCCGGACGGCTCCATCGTCGTGGTGTTCGACGCGCGCCTCTGGAACCACGGCGACCTGTGCGACTGCCAGCCTACGCGCACGGCGGTGATGCGCTCCACCGACTGCGGCAAGACGTGGAGCGAGCCGAAGATCGTCTGGAACTTCCCGTGGAACGAGAAGGAGCGCTACAGCGCGTCCGACCCGAGCCTCATTGTGGACCGGCAGGCGGGGAAGGTGTTCTGCTTCGTGAACGTGATGGAGTTCGTGCGGAGCCGCAACGTGTACCGCTTCTTCGTGTGGGAGTCCACCGATAACGGCGCCACCTGGAGCGCGCCGCGCGAGATCTCGGAGGACATCCGCTGGCCCGGGATCGTGCTGGGACAGCATCTTTCGTTCATCAGCTCGGGGCACGGCATCCAGCGCAGCGACGGCACGCTCATGCACGTGACGGTGGCGCAGCGCTTCGGCGTGAACATCTTCGGTTCCGAGGATCACGGCCGGACGTGGAAGTGCATTGGCACCCCGACGCGCGGCGCCACGGACGAATCGAAGGTGGAGGTGCTTGCGGACGGCACGTGGATGATCAACAGCCGCTACTCGTGGTGCCGTCAGGTGCACCGCTCCACAGACTGCGGCCAGACGTGGAAGAGCGTGAACGACATGAACCTCCCCGACTCGCGCACGAACGCGGGCACGGTCACGGCAAGGCTCAAGGACGGGCGCGAAGTGCTCCTCTTCAGCAACTCGAGCCGCGCCGTGCGCCCGCGGATGCACATCACCTTGAAGGCTTCGCTCGACGACGGATACAGCTGGAACAAGGGCGTGCTGATCGATCCCGGCAACTGCGAGTATTCGGATTGCGCGTACATGCCGGATGGACGCGTGGCGGTGGTCTATGAGGGCGAGGGCGAGCGGGCGATAGACTTCGTGGCCGTTCCTCTTGAGGAAGTGCTCAGGCAGTAAGGAGGCGAAAGATGTTTGCAGGAATGTTTGTGCTGGCCGCCGCAGTCGTCGGCGGGGAATGGACGGAAGGGGTTGTGCGCTTCGAGACCGGCAGCGACGCCGTGAACAGGATTGTCGCGGAGAAGCCGTCGGGTGCATACGGCTCGAAGGTCGCAGAGGTCTATGAGAACCTTCGGCACACCGGCAAGGGCGCCGAGGCCAAGAAGGAATGGCAGTCGCTTTACGATCAGGTGGAGTTGGCGGCCTCCAACCGTTGCGACACCGCCGTTTCGCGCGATGCGTTTCTGGGTGCTTGCTGGTGGCTTCTGGAGACGCGCATGATGCTGGAGATCGGGCCGGCCGTGGAAGGGCGTTGGGCGTACCACAGGAAGTACGTGCCGATGAACCTTGACGCTGTCGCGTACATCCGCGAGCGCTTCATTGGCGTTGACGGGATGCTGAAGCCGCCGTATCGCGGTCAGGCGCTGCCGTCTGCGTTCGCGCTGTATCTGGGGCTTGTGGACGGAACGGCGCAATCGGCGATCACGCCCTATCACATGGAAGCAAACCCAGCGGTCGGTGCGACCGCCCGCGAACTGAAAGCGTCGCTTGGCGCGAAACCGTCGCTTGGCGCTTTCGGGTGGAAGGTAGCGCTCGATGCGCTTGCGCAGAACGGAATGGCGGACGCGGCGTATGGATTGCTTCTGGAGGACGATGCCGTTGATCGCGGCGCGGCGATTTCGTGGCTGTGGCGGAATGCCGCCGGAATCGCCTCGGATCCCACCTGCGCGGGCTTCCGCAACATCATTCTGGCACCCAGACCCGACCGTCGGCTCGGCTTCGTGAAAGCCGAATACAAGTCTGCCGCCGGGGTGGTGAAGAGCGTCTGGCGCTACGAGGGCGGGAAATGGATATGGGACTTCACCGTTCCGCGCATTTCCACGGCGTCCGTCACGCTCCCCGGCCAGAACATCACGCGTCACTACGACGCCGGCGACCACCACATCGAACTCGACATCTGATGGTTCGGTATTTGTAGCGACGGGCATTTCCCCGCGCCTGCCGCTTTGTGGTATAATTCGCCACATGAGTTTTTTCAAGGCATACGACATGCGCGGGACGTTCGGGGTCGATTTCGATCTTGAGACGGTTTACAAGGTCGGAAAGGCGTTGCCGAAGGTCGTGGGCGGCGGACGCTGGCTGGTCGGGCGCGATGCGCGCACGTCCTCGGAGGCGGTGCGCGACGCGCTCGTGAAGGGACTTGAAGAATCGGGCGTCTCCGTCACCGACATCGGTCTCGCCACCACGCCGATGGTCTATTTCTTCACGGTGAAGGAGGATTTCGACGGTAGCGTGATGATCACCGCCTCGCACAATCCGCCTTCGGACAACGGCTTGAAGGTTTCGAAGAAGGGGGGACTCCCCGTCGGATACGATTCCGGACTCAAGGAAGTGGAGGCGATGGTCCATGGCGCGGCTTGACGACTACTGCGATTGGCTGCGCGCGCACGGCGGCAGCCACGAGGGGCTTTCCTTCGCGGTCGATTGCAGCGACGGTTCGGCGGGCATCCTCGCCGCGCGGCTTTTCCCGACGGCGGTTCTGCTCAACGCGACGCCGGACGGAACCTTCCCGCACCACAGCCCGAATCCGCTCAAAGCCGAGGCGCGGGAACAGTTGGCTGCGCTTGTGCGCGAACGCCAGCTCGACTGCGGCGTGATCTTCGACGGCGATGCGGACCGTGCGATGTTCGTCGATGAGGCCGGTGCATTCATCCAGCCGGACTATCTCATCCCCATCCTCGCCGAGACCTTCCGCGACGATCCTTCGCTTCCGACGTCCCCAACCGTCATCCATGATGTCCGCACGAGCCGGGCGGCGATTGAGCGTCTGCGGGCGGACGGCTTCACGCCGGTCATGGGCAAGGTGGGGCACGCGTTCGCCAAGGTGCTGCTGCGCGAGACGGGGGCCATCTGCGGCGGCGAACTGGCGGGACACTACTATTTCCGGGACTTCGTCTATTGCGACTCTGGCGAGCTGGCGGCGCTGCGCATCCTGAGCGCGTTTGCGGCGGCGAAACGGAAAGGTCAGCGCGTGAGCGCGTTCATGGCGCCGCTGCTCACCCGGTACGCAAACTCCGGCGAGGTGAACTTCGAGGTGCCGGACAAGCCCGCCGCCATCGCGCGCGTGCTGGCCGTGGCGAAGACGCTTGCGTCCGAAACGGGACGCAGCGAGATCGACGGCTACCGTCTGGAATACGCCGAGGGCTGGATCTCGGTGAGGCAATCAAACACGGAGCCGCTCCTGCGCCTGATCGTTGAATGTGATTCCCGTGCACGGATGGAGAACTGGCTTTCGGCCCTCTCTGAGAGAATGTAAAATGTAGAATGTAAAATGTAAAATGAGGGATGAGATGCTTGTATTTCTAAACCAGCCACTAACCACTAGCCACTCTAAACTCTAAACTGGAAACTCTAAACTATCCACTCACAACTAACCACTAACCACCATGAAAAACGACTGCGTGTTCTGCGCCATTGCCGAAGCGGAGATTCCTTCGTTCAAGGTCTATGAGGACGAGCTGGTGCTCGCCTATCTCGACATCAATCCTTTCACGAAGGGACACACCCTCGTGATTCCAAAAGTCCACAGCACAGGGCTTTTGGATACGTCCGACGAGACGCTCGCCGCCGTCCTTGCGCGCGTGAAGAAGATTGCCGCGCATCTGAAGAAGGCGTTGCCTTGCGATGGCTTCAACATCCTCCAGAACAACGGCGCGGCCGCCGGGCAGACCGTGATGCACCTCCATTTCCATATCGTACCGCGTTACGGTCAGGAGGAAATCACATTCGTCAGCCATACGGGCGACATGAAGGCGCTGAAGGCCCTTGCCGAGCAGCTTCGGTTCTGAATGTGCGGTGCGCGTGGACGCTTGCCTCCCAAACTAACCACTAGCCACTAACGACTAAACACGCCAACTGGATCCCGTCATGAAGAAATCAATTCTGTCATTCGTGTTCGCCTGCGGACTCGTCGCCGCGTTCGCCGACCCGGCACCGGGCGTGCGCATCGCCCTTGAACTGCCGCCCGGTCCGGACAATCCCCGCAACAGCGAAGGGGCGTTCCTGCCGCTTAAGGATGGTCGTATTCTGTACATCTACTCGCGCTACTACGGCAATTCCTCGAGCGACCATGCTACGGCCGATCTTGCGGCGCGCTACTCCTCGGACGGCGGCGCGACCTGGACGGCGCAGGACGAGATCGCCGTGAAGAACCATGGCGGCATGAACGTGATGAGCGTGAGCCTGCTGCGTCTGCAGAGCGGCGAGATCGCGCTTTTCTATCTGCTCAAGAACAGCACCTCGGACTGCCGCCCGCTGATGCGGCGTTCGTTCGACGAGGGGAAGACCTGGTCGGATCCGGTCTGCTGCATCCCCGATTCCATCGGCTACTACGTGCTGAACAACGACCGCGTGATCCAGCTCAAGGACGGGCGGATCCTGTTCGCCGTGTCGCAGCACAGCTTCCCGGACGGCAAGTTCGACAACAAAGGCGTGGTGACGACCTATTCGAGCGACGACAACGGCGTGACCTGGCGTCGCGGGAAGTCCGTGCTGAAGATCGTTTCGCCGAGCGGGCAGCAGTATGCCGCGCAGGAACCGGGCGTGGTGGAGCTGAAGGATGGACGCATCCTGCTTTGGATCCGCACCAGCGCCGGCTGCCAGTTCATGAGCCGTTCCAGCGATCGGGGCGAGACGTGGTCGGTGCCGCAACCGTCGTGGTTGCGTTCGCCGGTCTCACCCGCCACCATCAAGCGACTGCCCTCCACGGGCGATCTTCTGGTGGTGTGGAACAACCATGAGGGGCGCTTCGACCTGAAGAAGAACGGGGGTTGGAATGGAAAGCGGACGCCGCTCGCGACTGCGATCTCGCATGATGACGGCGAGACGTGGGAGGGGATGCGCGTTTTGGAGGATGATCCGGCGGGTCACTTCTGCTACATCGCCCTCTATCCGCTTGATGACGGCACGGTGCTGCTCGGCTACTGCGCCTACCGTGGACTGGGACATACGCGGCTCGTGAAGGTGCCGACCGATTGGTTCTACAAGAGAATGTAAAATGTAAAATGGAAAATGGAAAATTGAAAATGGAAAACTGACTACTAACCACTAGCCACTAACCACTAATCACTAACCACTCATGATATCTTTGCTCCAGAAGCGACTGCTGCCGTTGTTCATTCTTCCGTTCGCTGGCTTTGCGGCGATGGCCGAGGTGAATGTCGGTCCGCTTTTCGAGTACGACCCTGACACGCGCTTCACGGCGGTCCGTCCGTTTTGGTCCTCGACGCCGGTGACCGAGGACTTCATCTGGCCGTTGGGCACCTGGCACACGAACGACGACACGTTCTGGTACCGCTTCCTCTTCTTGGCGTACGGACACGAGCGGAGCTTCAACCTGTTTCCGCTCTGGTTCTCTGGAAAGAACCGCGAGACGGAGGAGTTCCACTGGGCGGCGTTCCCGTTCGTCGGCGAGCATCCGCATTTCCTGTTCATGGAAGACATCCATTTCGTTCTGTGGCCGATCTACATGGACTATTCGGTGAAGGGGGTGCGCTCGCACGCCGTCCTTTGGCCGTTCATCTCATGGAAGGATTCGCCGCGCGAAGCCATCGGGATCTGGCCGCTCTGGGGCTGGTCGCGTCTACGGGAGTCGACCCACTACTATCTTCTCTGGCCATTCGTCACTTGTGCCGACTACTGCGAGGACCGTGACACGTCCGGTGCCGGCTCAAGCTGCATGATCTGGCCGCTGTACGGCGCGGTGGAGCGGGAGCGGGAGCGTCAGGTGCTGGTGCTGCCGCCGTTCTTCTCATGGGCCAAAACGCCGCAGACGTGGCGGCTCCGCTGTCCGTGGCCGCTCGTTGACATTGAGCTTGGTCCGAAACGCGACCGCTGGAGCGTGTGGCCGCTTGTCGAGCATAGCGTGCAGAAGCGCTACTCGGACGGCGGGGCGGATGACGACATCTGGCGCTTCGGCTGGCAGTTGGTGGAGAAAACACGTTCGCGGCTGAACATCTTCCCGTTCTTCACAATGGAGCCAGACTTCCTGCGCGTGTGGCCGTTCTGGAGCCGACAGACCGAAGGGGGGCGCGAGAAGGTGAAGGTGCTGGATCTGATTCCGATCCGTAACGCCGATGGCTTCGCACGGAACTGGGAGCCGTTCTGGTCGCTCTATTCGTCCGAGGATCTGCCGGACGGTAGCGTGCGGCGCAAGTTCCTTTTCAACATCTTCTGGTGGACGTCAGAGGGTGGAAAAGTGAAAGAGTGAAAAAGTTAAAAAGTAGAAAGGTGAAAAGCGATATGAATAGACAGAAACTGACGGTCGCCTTCGTGGCACTGTTTGTGGTCACGGGATTCGGATACGAATTCAAGACGGAAAAGGACATCCCGTACTATTCCGAAGAACGGATGGCGCAGGAAGGGGATTACGCGCGGAGCCGCTGCCTTGTGGACGTTCGGTATCCGGTGGGCGTCACGAACTTCGCAACGGTGGTGAATTTCCACGGCGGCGGTCTCGTGCGCGGCAGCAAGGATGGTCCGGCCTGGCCGGAGGAGGCGCGCGGCAAGGATCCGGTCGCGTTCGTCTCGGCCGGGTATCGTCTGCTCACCAATGCCACGCCGGAGCAGTGCATCGGTGATGCCGCCGCCGCGGTGGCATGGGTCGTAAAGAATGTCGGACGCTACGGCGGCGATCCGAAGAAGGTTTTTGTCACAGGCATCTCCGGCGGCGGCTACCTCACGGGCATGGTGGGCATGGACCCGAAATGGCTTGCCAAACATGGTCTCAAGCTGACAGATCTCTGCGGCATCGCGCCGCTCACGGGCCAGATGACGAAGCACTTTAACATGCGAAAGGTCGGCTTCAAGGACGACGATCCGCAGTTCCTGCCGAAGATCGACGAATGGGCACCGCTCGCATACGCCTCCACGAACGCGCTTCCGCCGAGCTGCTTCCTCACCGGCGGACGCGACACGGAATGGAAGGCGCGCGTGGAGGAGAACGCGCTCCTTGCGGCGTCGCTCCGCGCGAACGGGGCAAAGAACTGCGAGTTCCACGAGACGGAGGGCAACCACGGCGGCGGCGTGTATCCCAGTCGATATTTCCTGCGCGACTTCGTGATGAAGACCTGCGACGCCGGCGGTGTGGCGCGTTTCGCGGATGGCGAGCGCGTGGCGTTCTTCGGCGACTCGATCACGCATGGCGGTTCGTACCACAACTATCTGCAGCTCTACTGGAGCACGCGCCATCCCGGTTCGGGCGTGCGTCTGCTGAACTGCGGGATCTCCGGCGGGACGGCGGCGAGCGGGCTCACCCGGTTCGATGCCGATCTCCTGGAGCTGAAGCCCGACCGCGTGTTCGTGATGTTCGGCATGAACGACGTCGGCCTCGGGAACTATGCGAAGGAACCGCCGGACGAGAAGCTGAAGGCGGCGCGCGCCGCCAGCATCGCCAAATACGAGGAAAACCAGCGCAAGATCGTGGAAAGGCTCGCGGAGAAGGGCATCAAGACGGTGCTCATCACGCCATCGCCCTACGACCAGTATTGCGAAGGACTTAAAAAGGATTGGGTCACCGGCAACGAGCCGGGGCTGGTCACGTGTGCCGAGGTCGTGCGCACACTGGCCGCCGAGCGGAATCTCGGCGTGGTGGAGCTGCACCGCCCGATGACGGAGATCTTCAAACAGAACGTCACCCGCCCGATCTGCCGCGACCGCGTGCATCCGAAGGACGGGGGACACATGCTGATGGCGGCGCTCATCCTCGACGGCATGCATGTGAATCCGTTCGTCGCGCGTGCCGCGGTGGACGCGAAAACCGGCAAGGCGTTTCTGCCGAGCGCCAGGAACCACACGGATGCCGAAGGGAATCGCCGCCCGGATTGCTTCAATGCCCGCGTCACGCATGTGGTCAAGCGGGCGGACGGCGTGGCGTTCACCTACGCGCCGAAGGCGCTGCCGTTCCCCGCGATACCGGCCTACACGAACGCCGCGACGCTCTATCCCATCACCGAGCGTCTCAACCGTGAGATCCTTATCGTGGAGAATCTCGAGCCCGGCACGTACACACTCGCCTTCGATGGAAAGACCGTGGGCGAGTTCACGGCGGAGGAGTTCTACGCCGGCGTGAACGTGGCGCTGCTTGACACGCCGAACCAGCGCCTCGCGCTTGCCGCCGCCGAAGTGGCGGACAAGCTGAAGGGAAAGACCGCCTCGTGGCGCAACATCGTCAACATGGAGAAGTGCATCCTGCCGAAGAACGGCATCGATCCTGCCGACAGAACGGCGACGGATGCTTTTTTCGAGAAATGGGTGGGTAAGATGGAGGCCGAGAAGAAGCCTTGGGCCCCATACTACCGTGGCTGTGTGAAGTCCTACCACAACCTGCGCGACTGCAAGCCTCAACTGTTTGCGGAGATCGACGATCTCTACGAGCGCATGAACGCCGTGCGCCCTGCCGTCTCGCGCGTGACGGTGAAGCGGAAGTGAGATGCGGTTCGACCTCCACATCCATTCCTGCCTGTCGCCTTGCGCGAACCTCGAGATGTCGCCGTCCGAGATCGTGAAACGGGCGGTGACGGCCGGTATGGACGGAATCGCGCTCACCGATCATCAGTCGGCGCGCAACACCCCCGCTGTTGCGGAATGTGCGCGACGCGCCGGGCTCAAATGCCTTTTGGGGCTGGAGGTCTGCACCGCCGAAGAAGTCCATACGCTCGCACTTTTCGACACGCCCGAACAGGCGCTCGCCCTGACGGAGTGGGTCTATGAGGCCATGCCCAAGCGCGTGAATGATCCAGACACGTTCGGCGACCAGCCTGTGGTGACGTGGG
>CACZCD010000113.1:11113-13857 GCA_902779565.1 uncultured bacterium
TCGTGGAGATGGAATGGCGGATTCTCGCGATGGGCTGCCGCCGGACAATCCCCGAGACGGCGGAAAAATGCCATGCGTTGGGCGGACTCTACCTTGCAGCGCATGTTGATCGTCCCAACTTCAGCGTCTTCTCCCAGCTGGGGAGCATTCCGGAAGGATGCTTCGATGCGGTTGAGTTCAGCCGCACCGCCGACGAGACGCTCTGGCTTCCGAAGGTGGAGGGCTACGCCGTCACGCGTTCGTCTGACGCCCATAACCTTGACGACATCGCACGGGTCTGGACGGAGGCGGAACCGACTGATTTCTCCGTTGCAGGTCTCAAGACTCTTTTTGCGCGCAAGGCCACGTCTCTTTCTCCCCGTCTGACATCGTTTTAGGCGTGAAATCGTGACAACCGGTCATGCCACATTTGTGGTATAATTCGCACCTACAAAAAGGAGATATTGCAATGGCGCTCAACATCGTCAAAGACATCGACAACCGCGTGGCTGTCAAGAACGTTCTTATGTCCGTTTCGGACAAGACCGGACTCGAAACCTTCGTGCCGGCCCTTGTGAAGGCGTGTCCCGGCGTGAAGATCTACTCCACCGGCGGCACCTACACGAAAGTCAAGGAGATTCTCGGGGCGGATGCCGACAAGACGCTCGTCGCGGTGAGCGACTACACCGGGCAGCCGGAGATGCAGGGCGGTCTCGTAAAGACTCTTGATTTCAAGATTTACCTCGGTCTTCTCTCGGAGACGTACAATGAGGCGCATCAGGCCGATCTGAAGCGTCTTTCCGCGCTCCCGATCGACATGGTCGTGGTGAACCTCTATCCGTTCCAGCAGACGGTCGCCAAGCCGGACGTGACGCCGGAGATGGCGCGCACGAACATCGACATCGGCGGTCCCTGCATGGTGCGCGCCTCCGCGAAGAACTATCTGCGCGTTGCGTCCGTCACCGACCCGCTCGACTACGGCAGCATCGCCAATGAGCTTGAGGCGCATGGCGGCACCATCGGCCTTGATACGCGTTTCAAGCTGATGAAGAAGGCGTTCGCCCACACGGCTGCCTACGACACGGCGATTTCGCAGTTCTTCGCCTCGCGCACCTGGGAAGAGGTCAATGGTACCTACGACCAGCGGTAGATTGGGTGATTGGTGGATTGGGTGATTGGGCGACTGGAGGATTGAAATCCCCCAATCACAAATCCTCCAATCCCAATCCTCCAATGGATTAAAAATCCTCCAATCACAAATCCTCCAATCCTCCAATGGATGACAACTTCCGGGAGAATTTAAACCGATGAATTCCAAGTTAACACCCTTTGCGATGGCGTTCGCCTTTACGGGAGTGCTTTGCGCTGAGAATGTCAGTCCCTCTGAACCGAAAGATGTGCCGGAGCTGCTTGTTTCGGCAGCGGGTGAGAGCATCACGACGCGCGAACAGTGGGAGAGCATGCGGAGACCAGAGGTGGTCCAAACGCTTTTGGAGCAGGAATACGGTGTGCGTCCCATCGAGCGCCCGGCGGATCTGGCGTTCGTGGAGACGTCATCTCCTGAAGTGTGCTATGGTGGCAAAGCCATCCGCAAGCGCGTACGCGCAACCTATTCGGGGCCCGGCGGAAGGGGCGAGATGTACTTTTCCGCCTGGATTCCGGTGCGCGACACTCCAGCACCGGTTTTCATCCATTCAAGTCCGCGCCCGGCGGAGACGGCTGACGACATCAACGGACCGCGTCCGGTCTATTGGCTGCCGGTCGATGACATCGTCTCGCGCGGCTTTGCCGTGGTTGCCTACTGCAATCAGGATGTCGCAGCGGACTGGAAGGGACCGGATGTCGCCACCAACGGCGTGTTCAAGGTGTTCGGTCCGCAAGATGCCGCAAAGCGTCAGCCGACGGAATGGGGTATTCTTTCAGCCTGGGCCTGGGGTATGAGCCGTGTGCTCGACTGGGTGGAGACGGAACCGAAGCTCGACGCCAAGCGCGCCGCCGCCGTGGGACTTTCGCGGAATGGCAAGACAGCGCTTGTGGCGGGCGCGTTCGATACGCGCTTTGCGCTCACGATCTCGTGCTGTTCCGGCTGCTCGGGCGCAAAGCTCAATCATATGCAGCTGTGGGAGTCCGAGAATCTGAAGGCAATCATGGTCGCAAAGAAGTGGTTCTGTCCGAACTACGAGAAGTATGTGGGGAAGGATCTGACGACACAGATGCCGTTTGACCAGCATTGGCTGCTGGCGCTCGTCGCGCCGCGTCTTCTGTACGTGTCAAGCGCCTCCGAGGACGCCTGGGCCGGTCAACGCGGCGAGTTCGCGGCGCTCGAGCTGGCATCACCGGTCTGGCGGCTTTACGGAAAGCCGGGACTGATCGCGCATGGATTCCCGAAAGCGGACGTGCCGCTCCATGACGGGCATGCGGCGTATCATCTGCGCACGGGCCTGCATGACATCACGCGCTACGACTGGCAGTGCTATATGGATTTCGCGGAGGGGAAGGGTTGGTGACCCGCCGCTACGGTTTGGAGATGATCGATGAAGAAGAATGACAAAGCGCTTTTGGCGGCGTATCTCAAGAAGATCCTGAACTCAAAAGTGTATGACGTGGCGGATGAGACGCCGCTTCAGGAGGCGACCTCGCTCTCGCGGCGGTTCGGTTCCAAGTTCCTGCTGAAGCGGGAGGATCTCCAGTCCGTCCACTCGTTCAAGCTCCGGGGCGCCTACAACAAGATGGCGCAGCTGCCGCCGGCGGCGCTTGAGAAGGGC
>CACZCD010000113.1:13883-14504 GCA_902779565.1 uncultured bacterium
GGCGGCCTCGGCCGGGAACCACGCGCAGGGCGTCGCGCTCTCGGCGAAGCGGTTGGGATGCAAGGCGACGATCGTAATGCCCGTCACCACGCCCGAGATCAAGGTGAACGCCGTGAAAAGCCACGGTGCGCAGGTGGTGCTTTCTGGTGACAGCTATTCCGATGCCGCCGAAACGGCGGCGCGTCTTGTGAAGGAGCGCCATCTCACCTTCATCCCGCCCTACGACGATCCCGACGTGATTGCAGGGCAGGGAACGGTGGCGATGGAGATCCTGCGTCAGCATTCGGGGCGTTTGGATGCCGTGTTCGTGCCGGTGGGCGGCGGCGGGTTCGCCGCCGGCGTGGCGGTTTACGTGAAGGCGGTGCGTCCGGACGTAAAAGTCTATGGCGTGGAGCCGGAGGATTCCGACTGCATGGACCGTTCGTTGCGCGCCAAGCGGATCACGGTGCTTGAGGATCCCGGCCTCTTTGCCGATGGCGTCTGCGTGAAGAAGCCTGGGCACATTACGTTTGATCTCTGCCGTCGTTTCCTCGACGGCATCGTGAAGGTCTCCACAGCCGAGACGTGCGCGGCGATCAAGGATGTGTTCGATGCGACGCGCGCCATCTGCGAGCCGGCCGG
>CACZCD010000114.1:0-11065 GCA_902779565.1 uncultured bacterium
AACAATATCTGCTCTTCCGGCCTTACCATACTGGTTCACGGCTTTAACCAATTCATGCAACGCAAAGTGATACACACAATCTATATCACCCGTCCCCAATGCTAAAGATACAAGACGAGAAGGGAGTGGCTCGCCTGTCACTACTACAACATGCGGAAGATGCCCCTTGCGGTTCCTGATAAGGTTCAAAGCCTCCGTGCGGCTGTTTTGCGCACGATCGCTTCGCATCGTCCATTTTGCCGAGATGGATGCATGCATGATATCAAACGGGTTATTCTTCTTGCGGATATCCGTCTTAAGGCAAACCGTATCATCCATAACATACCTTCCATCGTTTATCTCGTCATCCGTACAGGGATGTCTCGCCACCACAATATCTGGGGCAACAACATAATCATTACCTAACATGGTTGCCAGCTGTTTATCAGCCCGAATGACACTTTCCAAATGAGCCAAATGTTCATATTGGACAAAACTTGATGTCTTAACAGCATTGTTGTTCCCGAGATTTATAACCGTCCATTTCCCGGGACGTAGATGTTGCAATTTAGGGAATGTCATCTTGATGAATTTACAAACCAAATCTTCAAAAATCCTACCGGCTGTTTGTGCAGGAAGCTTTTTGCCTTTCTTTACATTCAAGTCATGTGCTATTAACTTTCCTATCGCACGCGACGGAGGGCTGTCCTTGTCGCTGTTTGACGGTACACCCTGCGAATCTAAAACAAGTACACCTTTAGCCACAAGCTGCTTGTGAAACCTCTTCCTCGCTTTGGCTATAAGCGCTTCATCTTCCTTGCATTTGGTTTTACTCATTGTTCAATGCCTTTCTGATGTTTTTTCCTATCGCACGTGCCACAGGCGGCGGGAATGCATTTCCAATCATCCTGCACGCTAATGTCTTTTTACTGCCAAAGTCCCAACCGCGAGGGAATCCCTGAATAGTCGCAATCATTTCCTTCGTCAATTTTGGCATACCTTCAAAGTCCGCGCTTGGTGCTTCATTTGCTACTCCCAAGCCGTCAACGCCAAGTTCCGCCCAAGCGCGGCGCGCCCGTGTCGGCCCAAGGTCCGGTCCGCCGTGTTTTTTACTTCCTCCGACTATGGTTGGTGCAACTTTATTAGCCTGCTTCACCCACCTTTCCAACCCATGCCATCCGTTTGCCCCCATCATATTCCGCAACGCCTCCCCAACTGACGGAGCCTTTTTTTTGTTAGGCGGAGGATAGGAAAAAGCGCCATGTTCTCCCAATCGTATTCCTACGATGACCACTCGCGGTCTAATTTGAGGTACGCCATAGTCACTTGCTTGAAGCAGTTTTATCTGAACAATATAACCGAGCGCTCGTATTCGTTCAAGTATGGAGTTGCGGTACGTGTCAAACTTCGGGTCAAGAAGGCCTCTTACATTTTCAAGCATAACCGCTCGTGGCCGTATTTCGGATATCAACCGAATCGCTTCCGGAAATAAATCACGCTCATCATGTTCGCCCAACTGTTTTGATGCAACAGAAAATGGAGGGCAAGGAACTCCTCCCGCCAATAAATCTACGCCGACATATGGCGAACCGTCGAACTTGTGTACATCGGCGCATATGACGTTCCAGTGCGGCTTGTTGCTTCGAAGCACGTCACAATACTCGCTCTCATATTCAACAAGTGCAAGATGTTCAAAACCCGCATCTTCTAACCCAATTGCCTGACCACCAGCACCTGCACATATTTCAACACACGTCAATTTACCGCCCTTATGTGCCTCGGCAATACTTAATTGAATCTTGTTTTGATATATTTTCGTGGCATCTGGATACAACTGTTCCATAAACTCCAACTGTATCGCAGCTTCGCAGACGCAGAGTTTGGCAGGCGGCAGTTTGGTGATGATGCTCGGGAGCATGTTCGCGAGTGTCGGGTCTCTACGGTCGGGCGAGGCGAGATATTCGCGGAGCTGCTTCGCAACCTTCGGAGAACGGTTAAAGTCGCTTGTGCGGACGAAAACCCTGTCGCAATCAAGCGGGTTGTCGAGCCTGTGTAGATACTTGAACGCCGTCTTGAAGAGAAGATACTTGTCGCCGTGCGCCTTGCCCTTTGCCGGATAGCCGTAGTCGCGCACAAGCTCAGCGCGCGTCTTCACACCAACGAACTCGGCGGCGTACGTCTTCTGATCCTTCGTCCCGTTAAAAAGCCACAACTCGTTGATCTTCGCGGCATCTGCCTCGGTAATCTTGTCCTTCGCCTTGATTGGATAGTTGTACCACCCGCGCCACTTCGTCAGCTGGTCGCCCTTGTACGTTCCTACAAGCACAACGCGCCCAGAAGTCGCATTATCCGACTTGGTTACTTTACGTGATACCTCTTTTGACCTTTCCTGACTCATCTTCAAAATTTCCTCATGCCGCATATTATACCAAATTTACTTGGCGAGAATGCGGCGGCCTTGATCTGGCGGATTTGGGCGGCGTCCATCTTACGAACTACCGAGAAATCCTCGGTCGTTGCCATCTGTGTTCCAAAATGGAACATATGCCCATCATACCTTTTTCACGTTTCGCGGGCAGTTTGAACTGTTTCCATTTTGGAAACTGTTACATCCTTGATGAGTTCACCAGACACTGAATGGCACGAACTGTCTCAGATTTTGCGACAGTTGGAAACGCATCCCCCTTTCGAGTTGTCGCAGATTTTGCGACACCTGCCAACGAATCCTCGCTATGAGGAGATGCCATCGTCGCCAAATCAGCTAGTTCCTCCTTCAGCGCGTTTGCGATATGCTTGCCTATCGTCTTTACATCACGCCCAAACAGTTGCGCCATCTGATGACGATTCAACCACACCGTCTCATTCTCAAGCCGGACATCCAGCCGCATGGTTTCATTCGGCTGATAGACCACTATCTGATTTTCGCTTGCGCTCATCCAACCTTGCCTTTCATGGCGCATATTATACCATCTTTCCGCGCTTTCTCCTTCCAACGGCGAAAAACCGTCCGGGCATTGAGGTGCTGTCTCGACATCCCGACTTCCCATACGGAGTAAGCCGTCTTCCCTTACGGGGGTAGCGGTCTTCCCCAACGAAGGGTTTGACCTTCCCCAACGCGGGGTTTCACTTTCCCCAACGAAGCAAGCGGCCTTGTCTGTACGGGCGGCGATTCTGCCCTGCGGAAGTCTGCGTTCTCCCCAGTACGGGGGTTCGCTCTCCCCTGTACGAGGGTTTGACTTCCCCGCTCCGCTTCTACCGCTCGTCTTTCACCGTCACGAGGACGGAGGCGGAGACGCCCTCCGCCGTTGAGCAGGAGAGTTCGTGCACGCCCACGACCATGTCGGCGGCGAACGGTGCGCTGCCGACGGATTCGCCCACGCACGCGCCGTCCACAAACCACCACAGGCGCGCCCCGTCCGGATTGCCGACGGCCTGGCAGACGATCTTCTGCTTCACGGCATTGGAGACGAGCGTGAACACGGCCTCGTTCTCCGGCTTCGCGATCGCCAGCTTTTCGGCCTGCGCCATCCGTCCCGAAAAGGCCTTGAGGAATGCGTCCCGACGCTCCACCACCTTCCCGTTGAAGTCGCGGCAATGGACTGGACACAGGGCGGTGGCGCTCCGCCCCTCAATCGCCCGCCCCTCCTCCGTCTCGGGACAGTCGGCGTTCGCGGGCAGCCCCGTGAGCGCACAGACCTTCCGCCGCACCACTTCGCCCGGTTCCACGAACCACGGTCCCGTGTTCTGCGGATAGAGCGCACGCGCAATTCCCCAGGCGACCGGTGCCGCCGCCTTCGCCCCAACAAGCGACTTGTCGCCGAAACCGCCGGTCTTGTGTCCGCACCACACGCCGATCACGTACGCGGGGTTCCACGCCACCGTCCAGGCATCGCGGTACGCCGAACTCGTGCCCGTCTTCCACGCGAAACGCGGCGCCGCCACGTCCGCCACATGCCCCAACGCGGCGCGGCTCCGCTCCGTGCCGGAGAGGATATCCGAGATGAGGTAGCAGCTCCCCGCCGAGAACACGCGCGTGCCGCGCGGCGCCGCGCGCCCTTCCACCTCGTCCCTCAGCGCGCACGGCGGACGGTAGAGACCGCCACGCGCCACCGTCGCGTAGGCCGCCACCAGCTCAACGAGCGAAACCTCCACGTTCCCGATCGCCATGCCCAGCCCGAACGTCTCATCTGGCTCCTTCATGTTCAGGAAGCCCAAGGACCGCAGCGTGTTCCCGAAGCGCGTCAGCCCCGTGCGCTGAAGTAGCTGCACGAACGGCACGTTGAGCGAGAGGATGAGCGCGTCGCGGGCGGTGACGAGTCCGCGATGGGTCGCATCGAAGTTGGCGGGGCGATAGCCCCGGTACGCGCGCGGGATGTCCGCCAGACGCTCCTCGGGCGTCACGAGTCCATTGTCCATCGCGAGCGCCGTGAGGAACGGCTTCAGGGTCGAGCCGGCCGGACGCGGACTGAGCGCCGTGTTGACCTGTCCGTCCACCTGGTCGAAATAGTCCCCGCTGCACGCGAGCGCCGCCACGGCCCCCGTCTCCACGCGCATGACGACGGCCGCGCACGCATAGCCGCCCTTCGCCGCCGCCTCCCGTACGGCGTTTTCGCACA
Organism: uncultured bacterium; assembly: GCA_902779565.1. GTDB lineage: Bacteria > Verrucomicrobiota > Kiritimatiellia > RFP12 > UBA1067 > UBA1731. Next base: position 4,596 of record CACZCD010000114.1, read on the forward strand.
GGCGCTGGATGTCGGCGTCGAGCGTCGTCACGAAGTCGCCGCTCTTGCGCTGCGCCGCGCGGTCGCGTCCGAGATGGCGCATCACCCAGTCGCAGTAGTACGGATGGCGGAACGGACGAGGCGCGCGGCAAACCACAGGACGCACGCTCCGCGCCCCTTCCATCTGCTCTTCGGTGATCATGCCCAGCTCCCGCATACGTGAGAGCACGTAGTCCCGCCGCTTGAACGCACGCTCAAAGCCGCGATCGGGACGGAAGCGCGACGGCGCCTGCACCATGCCCGCGAGCATGGCCGCCTCGCCCAGACCCAGCGCACGCGTCTCTTTCCCGAACCAGCCGTTCGCCGCCGCCTCGATGCCGATGAAGTTCGAGCCGTAGGGCGCTCGGTTGAGGTACTGCGAGAGGATCCACCGCTTGTCCTTCACGCGCTCCATCTTGAGCGCCATCACCGCCTCCTTGAACTTCCACCACAGCGTCTTCGGATGAGGACGGATGAGACGCACCGCCTGCATCGTGATGGTCGAGGCGCCGGAGATCCGCCGACGGTAGAAGATGTTCTGGCACGCGGCACGCAGGATGCTGAGCGGGCGCACGCCGCAATGATCCCAGAACGTGCCGTCCTCCACGGCGACAAGCGCCTTCACGATCCAGTCGTCCGGGTTCGCCTCGTAGTACGGGCGGCAATCCACGTCCCCTTCGCCCAGCGAAACGCGCAGGACCTCGCCCGCCGCATCCCGCAGAACGAGTCCGCCGGGATAGACGTTCGCCCCTTCCTCCGTCCAGTCAATGCCAAACCAGGCCGCCGCCGCCAGCCCCGCAAGCAGGGCGCACACCGCGAGCGCGGCAATCCCCAAGGATCTTTTCACGACGAAAGACCCTTCGGGCGATTACTTCAACAGGACGGACACGACCTGCGGGAACTTGCGGAAATCGGTCACCACGAGGTGATCCATGCCCTTGATGCGCACATGGCTATCGCCGCCGCCGTCCGCATAGTCGTCACCCACGAACACGATATCCTCCAGCTTGTACCCGTGCCGGAGCGCCCAGCTGAGCGTGGCGTCGTACTTGTTGTACTGCGGCCCCGCGAAATCAAAGCTCGTCGAACCGCCGATGTACACCGAGAAGTCCTTGAAGATCTCACAGACCTCCTTGTACATCGCGCGCCGCTTCTTGCGGTCGGGATCGAACGCGATCTTGTGTTCGGCGGCGGGCTTGGTGCCGAGCAGCCCGAAGGTCACCATGCCGGACGCGTGGAACTCGAGCGGCTCGCCTTCATATTCCGTGTAGCCGTACTTCTGGCGCAGATAGTCCGTCTTCTCGCGGAAGAACTTGCGATCGACGGTGTTCGTCACGGCCTTCACGATCCTGAACTCGCCGTTCGTGACGGTGGACTCCTGCATACCGTAGTTCGCCACGATGTCGATCGGATAGTTCCCCATCTGGCGGTAGATGCGCGGCGCATTGCCCGCCCCCACCATGATGCACTTGTACTGCGACTGGAGCGTCTTGAGCGTCCGCAGGTTCGCCTCCGGGATCGGCGAACGGTGCTGGCAGAGCGTCGCGTCCAGATCGAAGCAGAGGAGCTTCTTGCGTTTGCCGAGCACGCGGTCCTGCAGGAGCATCGGATAGTCGCTCGTTACGCGGTCAGCACCCTTCGCGGCGGCCTCCCCGTAGTCGGCGGCGTTCTGCACCATCCACAGGCACACCGTCAGACCGAGCGCATGGGCCTTATCGACCATCTCCTTGGAGGTCTTCACGAGCGACGGCGCCACCGAGCAGCAACCCAGCGACTGGGCCGTCTCAAGATGGGCATCGGTAAGCCCCCCGCCCATGATGTAGCCGAGCTTCGCCTGAGGATCGACCTTCCGCATCATGGCGAGCGTGTTCGTGTTGAAGCAGGTGAAGGCGTAGGTGCCGGGCTCGAGCAGACGGCGCGCGGCGGCGTTCAGCTTGCGGCAGTACTCCTCCAGCACCTGCGGCGTGTAGAACGGGTTCGTCGGATAGGCCTTCATCTCCAGTTCGATGAACGTATCCTTGCGTCCCTTCAGGACGGCCATGACCTCTTCGGCCGTGGGCATCGTCTCGGAGCAGTTGTTGATGTGGCACTTGCGGATCTCCGCAAGGGTCAGCGCCTCAACCGTCCCCTTTCCGTCCGTCGTGCGCGAAACGCTGCTGTCGTGCATGATCACGAGCGCGTGGTCCTTGGTGAACCGGACATCCGTCTCGAAGCCACGGATGCCGCGCGCAAGGCAGCGCGCGAAGCCGCCAACGGCATTGTCATCGTACTCGCCGCGGCTACCGCGGTGCGCCTGGATGAGCGGCACCGCCTCGGCAACCGCAAACACGAAGGAAAAGACGCAGAGCGCCACGCCCCGAATTGAAACAATCTTGCTCATAACCTTACCGATTACCCTTCCACTTTTCCACACTTCCACTTTTCAACTTTTCAACTCTTCAACTTTTCAACTCTTCCACCTACACTCCGGCCCGGACGATCGCCTCGTATTCGTCCTTCTGCTCCTCCATCGACGCCACCATCTTGAACTGCGTACGGCAGCGCACGAGGTTGTGCTCGGGATAGGCCGTGCGGAAGTACGTGTCGCCCGCGAGATAGTCCGCGAGGAAGCGGATACCGATGGTGAACGTGATGAGCCGGCCGGAGAACGCGAGGTTCTCCTTCTCGGCGTCCGTGAGGAACTTCGCCTCGGAGAGGTAGCCCTTGACGAGCGCCTCGAAATACTCCTTGCGGGAGAACACCTTCGAGAGATCCTTCTCGTCCTCGGCGGCGGCGGCGGTCGAGGTGCGCACCATGTCGCCGAAGTCGTAGAGCGCGCAGCCCGGCATCACGGTATCGAGGTCGATCACCGCCACGCCCTCGCCGGTCGCGTCGTCGAGCATCACGTTGTTGATCTTCGTGTCGTTGTGCGTGATGCGCTCGGGGATTTCGCCGGCGGCCATCATCTTCACGATCTTGCCCGCCTCTTCGCGGTGGGCGTCAACGAACGCCAGCTCGTCGGCGACGGAGGCCTTGCGCCCCATCTTGTCCTCGGCGGCGGCGGTGTCAAGCTGCTCCAGACGCGAGAGCGTGTTGTGGAAGTTGGGGATCGTCTCGAAGAGACGCGGCGCCGGCAGATCGGCGAGCGCGTTCTGGAAGCCTGCGAACGCGCGGGCCGCCTTGCGCGCCTGATCAGCGTTCTCGATGAGGTCGATCGTCCGCGCGCCGGAGATGAACATGTACATGCGCCACCAGCCGCCCTCGGGGCCGCGCGCCACGGGCTGTCCGTCGCGTGCGGGGATGACAGTGAGCGTGCGGCGCGTCGCATCCGCCGCCCCTGCGAACTTGCCGCGGATGTGGTTCGTCACGCGCGCGATGTTCTCCATCACGCGGTCGGGACGCGTGAAGATGCCGTCGTTGATCCGCTGCAGCACGTACGAGACCGGCACGCCGCCCATCGACAGATCCACCTTGAACGTGTCGTTGATGTGCCCGGATCCATAGCGGTTCACGGCCTTGATGTCGCCATACACCTGAAAGAGCGCGATGATCTCGCGCAGCTGCTCATCTGTGAAACTTCTGCTGCTCATGTTTTCTTCCTTTCGTTAGGTGGCGTATTGTACCATAAATCAGCAGCAGGCGGACTGATAAAATCCATCTTCCCCATCATCGGGGACGGCTCTGCCAACCGGAGAGGATGACGCCGCCCAGGATCAGCGCCGAACCGATGCAGGAGACGACGGTCATGCGTTCGCCGAGGAAGACCGCCGCGAACAGGACCGTAAAGACCGGCGTCAGATACAGGGCCACCGTGCAGCGGACGGTTCCGAGCGCTTCGCAGGCCATGTTCCAGACGACGAAGCACGCCGCCGACGCCAGCAGACCGAGGAAGCCGAGGTTCAGCAGATTGAGCCCCGAAGCGAACCGCGCCCCGTTCACCGCCGGGTCGAGCGACACGGAGAAAGACCCCTGCAGCACCGTGCGCCCCGTGGCCGTCAGCCCGAAAAGGACGATCGGGGCGGTGAAGACAAGCGCCCAGAAGAACGTCCGGCGGATGACGAACGTCGGCGGATAGTCCTTGGTGTTTACCACATCGACGAAGATGGAATAGCCGCCCCAGCTGAGCATCGCGCAGAACGCGATCAGGTCGCCGAGCGGATGGAAGTGGAACGCCTGCACGCCGTTCGTGCAGACCAGCGCCACGCCGATGATCGCGACGACGAAGCCGACGAAGAAGCGCCACGACGGACGCGCGCTCCGCCCGAGCAGCCAGGCGAGGAGCGCGGTCGCCATCGGACAGAGGGCTACAAGAATGGCGACGTTCGAAGCGTTCGTGTAGTGGATCGCGCAGTTCTCCAAAAGCTGATAGACCGCCACGCCCGAGAGCCCCATCCCGATAAACAACCGCTCGTCGCCCCGCGCCACAGGCGTCCAACGCGGATGGATGCACCACAGCGCCACATAGCCGAGCGTGAAGCGCACAACCTGTATCTCCAGCGCGGAGAAGTCCGGCAGCAGGGCGCGCGTATTGACGAACGTCAGGCCCCACACCAGAAGCGTGAACGCGACAAGCGCCAGACCGCGCAGAAACCTAACCGGCACCATCGGAATTCCCGTATTTCGACCTAACGACTCGCCGTCCGCCCCCCGCATCGAAGAACGCAGGAAGAGGCGCTACTGCGCAAGGCCGTCATTTCCCGAGCAGATAGAAGAGATTCTCGAAAAGCCGCGTGAACAGCGGACGGTCCTCGCCGCAGAAGAGCTTTTCGGGATGGAACTGAAGCCCCACCGCCGGGTACTGTTCGGATTCTATCGCCTCGATCACGCCATCGGGGGCGGTCGCCGTGACGCGGAACCCCGGCGCAACCTTCTGCGCCGCCTGATGATGGTAGGAGTTGACGACAGTGTTCGTGGTGCCGATCGCCAGCGCCAAACGGGAGCCGGGCACAATCTGCACCGGATGATGCACATTGCGGTGCTGGATGTCCTTGCCGGGGAATTCGCTCGGCAGATCCTGCCACAGCGTGCCGCCGAACCCGATGTTCAGCAGCTGGCAACCGCGGCAGATTCCCAGCACCGGCAGGCGGCGACGCCGCGCGGCGGCCAGAAGACGAAGGTCGAAGTCGTCGCGTGGGGCATTGACCCCGCCCAGCTTGGGGCTCCTCTTCGCGCCGTACAGCGCCGGATCGAAATCCTCGCCGCCCGTCATCACCAATGCGTCAAGCCGCGAAACGATCGCATCGAACTGCTCATCGCTCCCGTATCGCGGAATGACCACCGGCAGATGCCCCGCCCGCGAAAGCGCCTCGGCATAGTCCGTGTTGACCTGTATCTTGGAGGACTTACCTTTCTGCTCCTCGGGGAAGGATTCGGAGATGCCGACGACCAGCGGCTTGACGGCGTAGAACGTCGAGGCCGGAAGTCCCGCCTCGCTGTACAGGTTCCCGAACGCGATGATCCCCCAGTTGTAGCGCACGACCATCGGCTTCGTCACACCGGCGGCATGGACGCGCACCGTTGACGGTCCCGTGATCTCCGCGTCCGCCCAGTGCCAGGTGCCGTCCGCATCCCGGATCTCAAACCCCTCGAGCTGAGAGGCCGCCGTGGAGCGTTGCTCGATCTTCCGCTTCGGATTCTTGGAACCGTCATGCTTGGCATCGATGGAATACTCCGTTTGGATCGGATGCGCCACAAGCGGCGAACCGAACGTCTCGAAGGTGACGATCGCATCCGATCCCTCGACCTTCAGGGTGCGGAAGTCCGGCGCACGATAGACGATCCCCTTCTGCCCGTAGGTGCGCGCGAGCGCGATGCGCGCCAGGCGCTCGCCGACGGTCTTCTTGTCGCGCCCGTGGCACTCCGCCTCGCCCGTCTGCAGGATCACGGCCATCTCGGCGTTGGGGATACGGCGCCACGCGCGGCGCTGACCTTCTCGAACCGCCGAGGTGCCGTCCGGCGCGCCGGGGCTGGAGATCGGCCGCGAATAGCCGGCGAGCTGGCAGTAGTAGAACGGAAGATCCGGCTTCTGCATGTCCTTGCGCCAGGATTCCACCTGCATCTTGAACCACTTGGCGTACACCTCCGCGCCGGCGTCACCCAGCTCGTAGTCGTTGCAGCCCTGATACCACACGATGCCGCGGCAGGAGAGATCCTTCAGCGGGTGGAAGAGTCCGTTGTAGAGACGGTAGATGCGCTTGCGCGCGCGCCAATTCCCCTCCTTGGTGTTGAGCTTCGCGGCGGCGTCCTGCTCCTCCATCTCCTGCCTGAGCGCCGGGTTCGAGAGCACCGTCTCGCGGCTGAGCCACTGCCACACGCGCGAACCGCCCACCGCGATGTCGATGAAGCCGATACGCCCGCCGATCTTCTTCTGGACGGCGTCCACGAAGCAGTACGCCACGGCGGAGGCGTTGGTGATGGAGTCTGCATCGGGCACGTACCATGTGCCTTTCGCCATCCCCTTCACCGGCTCGTTC
>CACZCD010000114.1:11114-12668 GCA_902779565.1 uncultured bacterium
CCTTCACCGGCTCGTTCCCGCCGCTCGACCGCGCGCGGAAGAACCGTATCGGACGGCTTGCGGCCTCGGCCCGATACTGCTCCGCCCCGAAGATCCAGCCGTAGGACGCGGACTTCATCTTGAACGCCATGTTCGACTGTCCGCCGGCCAGCCAAAGCTCGCCCAGCACCACGTCGTGCGAGACGACCTTGCCCTCCGTTCCTTCCACCACAAGATCGAAAGGTCCGTCGGGAAGCGCCGAGGTGTCGAGCTTCACGAGCCACCAGCCGTCCGAATCGGCCTTCGCCTTGGCCGAAACGCCGCCGAGCGACACGGTCACCTCCTTGCCGGGCGTCTCCTGCCCCCAGATGGCGGTGGCCTTGTCGCGCTGCAGAAGCGCATGGTCCCCGAATAGCCCCGGCAGCGACACCGCCGCCGAGGCGGCGAAAGCGGAAAGCGCGAGCGCAAGCATCAATCGAATCTTCATCAGGAATTCTCCTTTCGTTTCTTCATCACAAGTTTTGAGACGGCGACATGCGCCACGACGGCCGCCGCCACCGCGACCAGCACCCATACAAGGTTGCTGTCAATGAACGCCTTGCCCCGATGGACAAGCTCAAGGTACGTAATGTCACCGGCTGTGCGGCCAAGCCAGAATCCCGTCCCCGCGAGAACCGCGGTCCACAGCCCCGCCCCGAGCGCCGTGAACAGCGTGAAGCTTCCCAGCGGCATCCTGGCGATTCCGGCCGGGATCGATATGAGCTGGCGTATCGCCGGCAGCAGGCGGCAGACGAACGTTGCGGCGGCGCCGTAACGGTTGAACACCTCGCATGACCTGTCGAGCGCGGCAGGCGACAGGAAGAACAGCGACTACAAGCAGGGCACCTACGAGGAGAGCTCCGCCGTGACCACCACCCGCGCCACGACCTCCCGCCCCGCGACAACTTCAAAGGCGGCAGAGACTTCCAAAAAGGAGACCGCATCAAGCAAGCGCGATAACAGCTCTTCCAGGCGTGATACGCCCTCATCCCGCCGTGATGAGTCGGGTGGACTTGTCAGCCGCGCAGGTGAAGCCATCGACGACACCCTCGAAGGCGGCAACGAGGTCATTGACGAGACCATCGACACAGGCAGAGAAGTCGTGGACGACATTCTCAGATAAGCAGAAGGCGGGCTGAACCCGCCTTTTGCTTTGTATCGCGGCAAACGTTAATTTTCCCTGCCGCCAGCCGCCGAAAAGCGCTTTGCCGATGCTCCGCCGCGAGGGTATGCGCCCGTACATTCATCCGCCGATACGACTTGCCCGTCTGACGCGCTTTTTGCCGCAAAGGTCTGCCCGCCGCATTCGCGCACAGCACGGTGAAGTGCCTTGAAATCATCCGCATCCCGCGCCATCAGCCGCCTGCGCAGTCCCTGCGTCAGCGATGCGAAAAACTCCCTGCTCTTCCTGTCCCTGCCCAAAAGCTCCGTAAGTTCCCTGTTAGTTTCCATAAACTACCACTCCGTTCAAATAAAAAATACCGAGGTCTCCCCCGGTATTATCATGTACAGAACCATGCCCGATTATTCACTTTT
>CACZCD010000115.1 GCA_902779565.1 uncultured bacterium
GCAGAGCGGTAGCGGCAAGATCGTCAAGAAGGGTGGCGGGTATCTCGTCCTCCGCAAGAACAGCACGTTCACCGGCGGCGTGGAGCTGCAGGAGGGCTTTGTGATGGTCGATCCCGACGCGGACGCGGGGACGTCGGGCACGGTGAACTGCACCGCGCTCGGCGCGGGCGACGTCACGATCCTCGGCCAGCGTTCGGGCTACACGGGCTACTGTGAGCTTGGCATCGTGGGCGCAGGGTCAAACGATACGCGCATCGTCACGATCGCGAACGCTATCAACATCACCGGCAACACGACAGGCAAGTATCCCGGTCTCGTGTTCTACGGACAGAAGAGCGTCCTCACCGGCAAGATCACGGCGGCGGACGATTTCTACTTCTGGGAGGATGAACTTTCCACGCGGGCGATATGGGGTGGCGAGTACAACCGCTACCTGAATGTGCTCGCCGGTACGTTCGGCGAGATCGAGGCGGCGGGGATCATCGGCTATTCCGGATTCTGCCGATTCGTGTTCGGCGGCAAGGTGAAGACCCCGAAGCTTGACTTGACGATCGTCCGTACGACGCGTACGGGCGAGCGCTCCTCGAACAACTACAACAATGCGCATGGCGGGTTCGTGTTCACGACGCCCTGCGAGATTGGCGAGATCGTGAATGGCCACCGTTGGCTCTGGTGCGCGGGGGTAAACCTGCTCCCGGGCACGCTCCTGCGGCACTCCTCCTACAACGGCGGCCACACTGGTAATTGGCTGCGGATGTGGGGCCACAGCCCAACCACGGCCTACGACCAGACGCTTGGCGGTCTTGTGAGCGAACCGCTTGATGACAGTACAACCTACGAGTGGGGCGTGGAAGGCAAGAGCAGCAAGACGCTTACGATCACCGGCATCGTCCCGGACGAGGGTGAGACGGAGACGGAACTCGTCACATGCTCAACCCTCGGCTCCAAAGACTACTACACCTTCAATCTTACGATCGCCGCCTATGACGGATTCACGCAGACGGTCTCGAACCGCAACCACACGATCTCCGGCACCCTTCGCGTAAAGAAGGGTGCGTTCCGTGTGGCGGGTTCGGCGAGGTTCCCGAACCTCGCGGCGATCGAGGTGGATGCCGGTGCGGCGTTTCGGATGGACAGCACGAACGCGGCGGCGTTCCCGGCGGTCAAATTGCTCACGGCCGAGGGCGACTTCATCGTCGGCCCGAACGCGGCGGAGGGGTTCATGAACACGACCGGCTACTCTGAGATCCGCCTTTCGTCAACGTCAACCTTCTCGGTGCCGGCGGGGATGGACTTCTCGACGACGGCGCTCTATTTAGACGGCGTGATGCAGCCGGCGGGAACATGGTCGCATGCGGAGATTCCGGCGATCCCGGAAGGCGTAACGGTTTACGCCAGCTCCGGCGCAAGCGCGACGGCGACGGCGGAATGGTCTGGCGCGGCGGAGGGCGATAACCTGATGGCGACGATGGCGAACTGGAAGGACGAGCCGGAGTCGTTGCCGTTCAGCGACTACACGCTTGGCGTGACGATCACGAACAACGGCACGGAGATGGTGTATGCGGACGGTGCGAAGATCAACAGCATCATGTTCCGGCGCACGCCGGCGGCGGTTCCGTTCACGATACGCCCGGCGACGAAGGGGGGAGTCCTGGAGGTGGCGGGGAGGATCGAGCTGAACAAGGCAGCCCAGCTGATATTCAAGGACGCCATCATCGCGTCGCCGATGCGAGTTGACCAAGGGGCGGCGGGCAACAACGCCCGTTCGATGTACGTGAACATGCTGACGAAAGACTCGGTTCCGTACGAAGTTGCGCCATACGTCGCCTCGAACAACGTCTATCGGTCCGCCGACACCCACCTGCCGTTCATCCTCGACAACGCGATCATCGAGAAGCCAGTTCGCATAGAAGCAGACTTTGGCTCGCACGTGCCATTCTACTGCTGGCCTGGCACCACGAACGAGTTCAGGGGCGCCTACAACAACGGCAGCTGGCAGGCGTATATCCGGGTGGAGCCGAATACGCAGATTACGTTCTCCGGCGGACTGACGTTCGCCACGTTCATGCACAAGTATCTCGCGGGCACGATGGTCGTGAGGGATAAGCCGATAACCTCTGACACCTACTTTCTGCACCACAGCGGAAAGGTGATACTGGATGCCGAAAACATGTCGCTCCATGGTTCGGAGTCTGGTGACGGGTATGGCTTTGAGTCATCCACCTCCGATGTGGTGCTCGACTGCCGCCGCTCGTATTGCTTCAACGGTGACTGTGCGCTGATGTACCGTATCAAGACTAATACTGCCAAAACATCCAAGGTGATCGCAGAGTTCAACTCCACGACGCAGCGTGTGACCCGGCTTTGCGGCCTCAACGAAAAGTCCACATCGAAGATGCAGGGTGATCCCGGCTCGCTCCTCGAAGTCGTGGGCGGCTGGGGCAGAGGACGGACGGGGCCGAACAGCAAACTGCCCGGTGAATACTGGCTACTCACGAACCGCGTGGATCTCGCGGGGGCGCTCTCGTTCAAGATGAGCGCCACGAACGAGACGATGACGTTCTACTCGAAGGCGTTCTCGACATGCGGCGACCTCGAGGTGTCGGCGGGTACGCTCGAATTCAGGAGCAACGCGAGCTGGCTCAACGGCACGAATGTCGCCGTGAACGGCGAAGGGCGGCTCAAGGTCGCGAAAGGCGGTACGTTCACCGGCAAGTTCGCGGAGCTGTCGCTTGCGGACGAGGGTGTCTTCGAGATGCCGTCCGGTCAGTCGCAGACGTTCTTCAATGTGTTCACGAACGGCGTGCCGGTTCCGAGCGGACGCTACACGTCGCTCCCGAACGGCGAAGGCGACTTCCTTGCGGGCGGCGGCGAGATCGTCATCCGCCGCAAGGGCATCGTCATTACTCTGCAGTAGAAAGGATCATTCAGCATGGAGATGAAACGGAGGGCTTTCATTGGGTCGGCGGCGGCGCTTGCGGCGATGCCGGGCTGGTCGGCGGACGAAAAGCCGCTGTTCAAGGTGGGGTTCATGACGGACACCCACGTGGGCACCACGAAGAAGAGCTGCGAGCGGGTGAAGGGGGCGTTCTCCGTGTTCAAGGCGCAGGGGTGCGAGGCGATCGTGCACTGCGGGGATCTTGCCGACTGGCACTACGAGAAGGGGTATCAGTACTACCTCGAAGAGCTTGAGGCGGCGTTTCCGCCCGGGATGGCGAACCGTCCGCAGTTCCTCTACGTGCTGGCGAACCATGATGTGCTCGACCCGAAGCGCAAGGATCCAAAGCTGCGCGCGACGCGCGGGATGGACCACGATGTCGCGTTCAAGGATATGTGCGCGCGGCTGAAGATCGACCACTGGTATTTCGAGCAGCGCGACCTGCACGGCTATCCGATCCTGGTCTTCCCGCAGACGATATCGCACGTCGGCGGATACGAGGAGGTGGAGAAGAAGATCGCCAAGGCGTGCGCCGACTATCCGGGCAAGCCGGTGTTCGTGTGCACGCACCAGCCGTCCATCGACACGTGCTACAACAGCGGCTCGTGGGGAGACTCGCGTCTGCGCAGCGTGATGAACAAGTTTCCGCAGGTGGTGCAGTTCAACGGGCACACGCATGGGTCGCTGCGCAACGAGATGAGCGTGTGGCAGGGCGAATTCACGGCGGTGGACGTCTGCTGCCTGCAGGAGTGGCACGGCGTAAGCGTGGGGACGCCGCTGAAGGGCAAGCAGGCTTACGGGGTGGTGGTGATGGAGGTGTTTCCCTCGCGCCTCGTGCTCAGGCGGTACGACGTGCGCGACGGGAGCGAGCTGTTCCCCGACCGGCCATGGGTGGTGCCGTTGCCGTACGATAGGGCGACGGCGCCGCTGACGGTGGAGCGGCGTGCAAAGACGGCGCGCCCCGGGCGGTTCGCGTCCGACGCGAAGCTCGTGTGCACGGCCGACGCCACGCCTTTCACGAGCGTGAAGCTCGCCTTCCCGGCGGTCGAGAACGAGGAGGACGTGGAATCGTACAGGATCGAGATCGCGCGACAGGGTGCGGATGGCGGATGGGAGAAGTTCGCGTGCTGCGACATGTTCTCAGGGTTCTACATGCGGCCGCAGGACCGCAAGGGCGTGCATGAGCGGACGATCTCGAGCGCCTATCTCGACAATGCGAACGCCGAGTACCGGTTCACGGTCACGCCGATGGGGTTCTTCGGGACGTTGGGCAAACCGCTCGAGACGGTCTGGAAGACGCCCGAGAAGAAGCCTGTGAAGGTGCTGTGGTCCTGCGACAACCCGATGGAGGAGCTGGATTTCCGCTACGGGTGGCCGAGGAACGACGCCGAGATGCGCGCGGCGAAGAAGGTGCCGCTGCGCGATGGATGGTACGTTCCGCCTACGGTGGCATGGCTGATGCTGAAGCCCGGCGTGTGGAACAACATCAAGCAAGGTACGAACATCCGGCTCATCGCCGAGATGAGCTTCGATCAGCCCGAGTTCCTCGAGGCCTGGAACCTGTATCTCCGGGTGAACGACGGGACGTCGCGCTCGATTCCGGGCGGATGGACTTCGACTCCGAGCGGTAAGACCGACATATTCCGGTATGTTGTGGAGGCGAAGATGCCGACGCCGGGGCTGGACTATGGCATATCCTTCGCCCGCGGTCACGGCGGCAAGGTGCGGTTCAGAAACGTCAGGATCGAGCAGGTCGATTAGTGGCTAGTGGTTAGTTTAGAGTTTCCAGTTTAGAGTTTAGAGTTTAGAGTTTGGAGTTAGTGGCTAGTGGTTAGTGGCTAGGGGTTAGTTGGTTAGTGTACCCCCTCGCCCTTTCGGGCACTCCCCCTATGTAGGGGGAGAGTTTTAAAAGGTGTCGCGGGTTGGTGCCTTGACGGGGAAGTGCGTATTTTGATAAAATGCACCCTAATTAAGAAAGATTGTATTCAAGAAAGGTGCTAGGACGATGAAAAAGAGCTTGTTGGGTCTCTGCCTTGCGGCGGCGTTTGGCGCGGCGGCGGGCACGGTCACGGAGATCACCGAGGATAAGACGGGGGAGGGCAACTGGGAAGTGACGGTCGCGGCGGGCGATTCGAACGTGGTGACGGTCGCGCAGAGCGGCAACGGCAAGATCATCAAGAAGGGCGGCGGGCATCTCGTTCTCCGCAAGAACAGCACGTTCACGGGCGGCGTCGAGATTCAGGGAGGTTTCGTGATGGTCGATCCCGATGCGGACGCGGGAACATCCGGCACGGTGAACTGCACCGCGCTCGGCACGGGCGACGTGACGATCCTCGGCCAGCGTTCGGGCTACGAGGGCTACTGTGAGCTCGGTATTGTCGGCGCTGGGTCGAACGATACGCGCATCGTGACGATCGCGAACAAGATCAACGTCACCGGCAACACCACCGGCAAGTATCCGGCGCTCGTGTTCTACGGTCAGAACAGCGTCCTCACGGGCAAGATCACCGCCGCTCAGGATTTCGTCTTCTGGGATGAAGAGACGTCCACCAGAGCCATATCCAATGCCTTGAGCGACCGGTACAGCAAGGTTCAGTCTGCCACGCTTGGCGCGATAGAGGCGACCGGCACGATCGGGTACAGAGGGGCCTGCCGGTTTGTGATGGCGGGCAAGGTGACAACGCCGCTGCTGGATCTTACGATCACCCGGACAGCGCGAGGCAGGGAACAGAGCCCGAACCAGAACAACGCGCATGGCGCACTCGTCTTCAAGGTTGCGAATTCAATCGGGAAGATCGTCAGCAGACACACCGTGATCTACTGCCAGGCGGCGAACGTCCTGCCTGGAATTCACCTGTGCCACAAGCATTTCGAATCCGCCGGCACCGCGAACTACTTGTACTTAAGAGGCTACTCCCCGGAAAGCGGCTACAGCCAGACGATCGGCGGCCTCGAGAGCGATCCGCTCTACGACGGGCAGAAGAATTCAAGCGGTACAATAACATACGGATGGGCGGTCGCCGGCAAAAGCAGCAAGACGCTTACGATCACCGGCATCGCTCCGGAGGAGGGGCAGTCCTCAAGGGAACTCGTCACCTGCACCAAGCTGAATGGTACCATGAACGTGACGCTGAATGCTTCGTACGACGGCTTTACGCAGACGGTGTCGAACCAGTCCCACACGGTAGCGGGGACGATCCGCGCGAAGAAGGGGACGTTCAGGGTCGCGGGAACGGCAAACTTCGCAAGCCTGACGGGAATCACGGTTGACGAGGGCGCGACGTTTGACGTACGGACGACGACGGCCAATGCGTTCAAGGGCCTCACCGCGCTCACCGTGAATGGCACGCTCAACGTATCCGCCGCCGCAGTGAATGCGTTTGATGGCAACAAGGCGGATATGTCAATCGGAGCGAACGCGACGCTTTCCCTGCCGTCCGGCATGACGCTCCTGGTGCATACGCTCAAGGTTGACGGCGTTACGAAGCTGCCAGGTACGTACACGCGCGCGGACATTCCTGCGTTAAGCGAGGGTGCGACGCTGAACGTGATGACGATAGCGGAAGGCGTGACGGCGGAGTGGTCAGGTGCATCGGCAGACAATAAGCTGATGGCGACGATGGCGAACTGGAAGGACGAACCGGCGTCTCTCCCGCTCGGCGACTATTCGCTCGGCGTGACGATCACGAACAACGGAACGGAGATGGTGTACGCGGACGGCACGAAGATCAACAACATCTACTTCACGCGCACGCCGGCGGCAGTGCCGTTCACGATACGTCCGGGGACGCCGGGCGCGGCGCTGGAGGTGTCGGGGCGCATCGAGCTGAGGGACGCAGGCCAGCTCATCCTGAAGGACGCCATCATCGCGCCCCCCGGCCACATCGACCAAGGTGTGGCGAGCGATTCGGACATCGCGATGTATCTGAATTTCCAGGGCAATCCGGATGTCACCACATACGAGGTGTCGAACAACGTCTATAAAACCTCCAAGAACAACCTGCCGCTCATTCTCGACAATGCGGTGATTGAAAAACCGCTCTACATGACCTCCCACATCACGGGGCATGTGGCGATCTACTGTGTGACCAACAGCGAGAATCACGTGAAGGGCAACTTCCTCCATGCCACCTACCAGCCCGACATCTGTGTGGCCGCAGGAGCGACGCTTACGTTCCACGGCGGCATCTCGTATGGGACGGCGATGCACAAGTTGATGGCGGGCACGATGGTCGTGACTGGCAAGCCGATCACATCCACCACCTGGTTCCAGTTGGAAGCCGGCAAACTTATCCTGGATGTCGAGAACATGTCATTGCGAGGTTCGGTCAGCGGCGACGGGATGAACCTAAGCGGCGGGACGCTTGATTGCCGCCGTTCGTACTGCTTCAACGGGGAGAGCGGGCTTACCTTTCGCGGCGACAGTCTCTGCACGATGGAGTTCAACGCCACGACGCAGCGCGTGATGCGGCTTTGTGGTCGAAACTCCAAGTCCACCTCTAAGATGCGGGGTGATCCCGGCTCGCTCCTCGAAGTCGTGGGTGGCTGGGGCAGCGGAAGGTCGGGGCCGAGTCTGGATGAAGCGAGGGCGCTGTATGGGCTGCTTACCAACCGCGTGGATATCGCGGGCGCGCTCTCGTTCAAGATGAGCGCAACGAACGAGACGTTGCCGTTCTGGTCGAAGGCGTTCTCCACATGCGGTGATCTCGAGGTTTCAGCGGGAACGTTGGAATTCAGGAGCGACGCAACGTGGCTCAACGGCACGAACATTGCCGTCAACGGTGAAGGTCGGCTCAAGGTGGCGAAGGGCGGCACGTTCACCGGGAAGTTCGCGGAGTTGTCGCTTGCGGACGCGGGCGTTTTCGAGATCCCCGAAGGGGAATCGCAGACGTTCAACTATGTCACCACGAACGGCATCCAGGTCGCGAGCGGACGTTACACGTCACTCCCGAACGGCGAGGGCAACTTCCTCGCGGGCGGTGGCGAGATTGTTATCCGCCGCAAAGGCATCCTCTTCTCGATTTGGTAGTGGTTTCTGCCTTCGCTAAAGCTACGGCGCGATAAAAGTGATTAATGGTTAGTTGTTAGTGGCTAGTGGTTAGTTGTTAGTGTGCCCCCTCGCCCTTCTGAGCACTCCCCCAGAGGGAGTGTCGCGTCTGTCGCGGGTTGGTGACTTGACGGGGAAGTGCGTATTTTGTAAAATAAGCGCCCATTAGGGATGGTTATATTCAAGAAAGGCTCCGAGATGATGAAAAAACGCATATTAGCCCTCTTCCTTTCGGCGATGTTCTGCCTGAGCGTTGCCGCCGTGCAGGTGACGGAGGATACCACGGTATCGCTGACGGCGAATTCGGATACGAGCTACGAGATTGCCGACGGCGTCACGCTCACGATTGACGTTACCGGCATGACGAACACACTCTCCGGCTGCATCACGGGCACGGGTACGGCGAAGCTCCGCAAGACCGGGCTTGGAACGCTTGCGCTCTCGAACGCCAACAACTCGGTGTCGGGTGGCATCTTCGTTGATCAGGGAACCCTCCGCGCCGATGCGCAGGGGTGCCTTGGCGAAGGGCCGATCACGATTGCGTTCACCACTGCCGCCAAGGGCAACGTGTCGTTCAATGCGCAGGATGCCACGTTCAACAACGACTTCACGATCACGGGAGCGGGGTCGGACAGCATTTTCGCCCTGTCAACGCACAAGAACGTGACGCTTAACGGCAGCATCACGGCGGCTGGTGCGCTATCTTTGCAAAACTATCCCGTGAAAGGCACCAGCGCCAGCGCGAACAAGCACTCCACCACATACAACGGTGACATCACAATACCGACAACCAAGCAGCTCTACATCCGCACCTACGGCACTAACGTGTTCAATGGAGCCATCACCGCAAATACATTAAAGCTGGGTGGTGCATCGTCAGCCAACGGGGACGTGTACGTCAACAATCCGAGCAACCGAATCAGCGGCTATAGTACGTACAGGCCACGTGTCTTCTGCGGCAACACGAACGTGCTCCGCGACGCCTATTTCTCGATAAGCGAAGGCTGCACCCGCGCAGACACAGTATGTCATGGGCTGTTCATGAACGGATTTGACCAAAGGCTCAACTATCTCCAGAACATCTATCACTACAAGTCGCCATCGGCGCCAGTTGCAGGTGCGTGCCCGATCCAATCCGAGACGCCCTGCACACTCACGCTGGTCGGCAAGGACAACAAGACGCACTATTCCGGACACGTTATGAAGGGCGCGGTGTCGCTCGTGGTGGATGCCGAGAATTCGGGCTTCGTGCAATGCTTCTCCAACATCTACATCAATGTGACGACCAAGCACTCGACTACGGGCACAGTTACTGTGAAGAACGGCACGCTGATGATTCGCGGCGACAAGACGTCCTTCGCCGGGGTGCCGCAGTTTACGGTGGAGTCGGGCGGCACGCTGAAGGTTGACACGCGCGGGCAGGTGGTTTTCGAGACGGTTACGAACTTCACGGTAAACGGCAGCCTTATTGTGGAAGCGGACGCAGGCGCGCCGTTCATGCCAGGCGTCGCGTCGCTCACGCTCGGCGAGGATGCGTCCTTTACGGTGAACAACGCCGAAAAAGGCAGCTTCTCGGGCGCGAAGGTGCAGGTGGGCGGCGAATGGATCCAGCTCCCCAACGGAGACTACGAATATCCCGACGAACGCGTCCCGCAGCTGAAGGCGGGCGGGTTCACGGTTTCCGGCGCGGCGTCGACGGTCGCGTGGACGGGTGGCGGCGGAACGGACACGGCGATCACGAACGCCGACAACTGGGCCGCCGATTCGATCGATCTTGACACAGGTCTGGTTTCCGCGATCTTCGCGACTGGCGGGAACACGGCTACGGTATCGACGCCGGTGAATATCCAGAACATAACGTTCTCGGCGGCGGAGGGCGAGGACGGCTTCACGCTCGCGAAGGGTTCCGACGATGGCGCGGTGACCATGAGCGGCACGACGCTGGAGATCGCCGATACGGATTCGACGAACCGCACCTATTCCATTGGGGTTCCGCTCACGTTCGGAAATCCACAGCCGTTTACGCTGTCGATTCCGGGAAACAAGACGCTCGCCTTTGACGGCGGATTCGACCTGATTGGCGGATCGTTGACTTTCGCGGGCGAGGGGAAGGTGCGGATTGGAGGGGTGAGCGTCCTTTCCGATTACCTCAGGGTTCCGGACGGGCTTAACATGCTGATCGCCGGATCGATGGCCGCGCCGAACGATGCCGACCATGGACTGGCGCAGTCGGGCGGCTCGAAGACGATCACGGTGACAGCCGCGGCGACTTCCACTGATGGCCGGAACGGCCTTGTGGTCTCCAACGCGGTGATACGTAAGCCGATATGCATTAAGGGTGGTTCGGCGGAGAGCTACAACAGGTACGGATTCAACGTGGAAGGCGGCAGCACGAACGTGGTTTACGGCAATGTCCTTTTGATGCCGACCGGGGCGGCGAACATCAGGATGTTCACGGACAGCGAGGTTACGTTCAGGGGTGGCGTGCGGGCGACCAAAGGCCCGATTGTCGTGATGGGCGAAACCAGCAGCCGGGCCTTGTTCGCCGACCAGCCTGTGTCATCGTGCGTGGAGACGTACTACGGGCTTCACTTCGGGTTCATCGTGACGCGCGGGCGTGCCGTGTTCGATGCGACGGGCAATTCCATCCTGTATCTTCGCACGGGAAAGGCGAACGATGCATACGTGTCCGCGCTCGAGTTCATGCGGTCGGACATGTTCTCGTCCACCAACACGACGCTCGCCTCGGGCATGTACAACAACTCCTCCACGGCTTTCTTCCGTCCGGTCACTGCCAATGCTACGCATACGGTGGAGTTCCATTCCACCACACAGCGGTTTGCGCGTGTTGTCGCCGGGCCGAAGGCCACGTTCAATGGCGACGAAGGGGCGCTGCTCGAAATCTACGGGGCGCAGATGCCGGACGATGGCGACGCGCCGCACGTGACAGAGACGAACCTGTATGTGGCGGCGGCGTTCACGGGCGGGCTTTCGCTCAAGATGGGCGGCACGGGGACGCTCCTTCTCACGAACGCGGTC
>CACZCD010000116.1 GCA_902779565.1 uncultured bacterium
ATTTTGCCTCTACGGTTGTCACGGTGGATGGCAGCGGCGTTTTCCACGTGAACCAGTATCAGGACGCGACCGTCTCTCTGGATGGTGTTAAGTTCACGATCCGCGGCGGCTATCCCGTGGAAGGGAATGTGAAGGTATCCGTCTCGGACGCCTCAAAGAAGGTCGTGTTCCGCAAACCGTCCTGGTGTCCGCGCATGGACGTGGCGGAGAAGGACGGCGTCTATACGATTGCTTTTGACATGAACCCGCGTCTTGTTGCTTCTGCGCAGGTGGCGAATCCGCAAGACGCATCCGGTTTGACGGCCACGGACAAGTGGGCGGAGAACCGTCATGCGACCGCATGGCAGAGGGATGTGGGACTGGATGTGCGCAAGCTCTATCGCAAGACGCCTGCGCTCGCGCTCTGGAACGGCCCGCTTCTGCTGGCGAAGTCACGGTGCCTTGGCATGACGACCGAACAGCTGGAAGATGCTTCCACAGTGATCGGCAAGGGCTACCGCCCTGTTCTCACGCGCATTGCGTCCGACCGCGTGATGGCCGCGTGGGATGTGCGGCTTGTCAAGGACGGCGCACCTGACATCACGGCGAAGGCTTGCGACTATCAATCTGCGGCTGATGCCCGCCTCGGCGACAACTTCACTTGGTTTTCAATCTGGTTCTAACCTCAAACAACAACACAAACAAAAGGGAAATAACAATGAAAGCAAAAGCCGTAAAAGCTTTGGCAATAGTGGCAATGATGACCGTGTCGCTTGTGTCAATCGCAGCAGGCCCCTATTATCTTTCGGCTGCAGGAAGCGCACAGAACGGAGTGCCGTTTGGTACGCCGTCTGTATGGGAGGATGCGGGAGGTGCACCCTGTACAGAGTTTGACTCAACCGCAGATTATTATGTCGGAAACGGACGCTCGTTATACACATACTACGGGGGATCTGCAGCAGAAAGTACCTTTCCGGGAAACTCAGTTACATTAGGTGACATTGCAGGATCGAAAAATGCATTTCTGTACCTGCGCGGCACCTCCCTCACGAGCTTTCCTCGCGGCGGTATCAAACTTGCGCGTGGGCAGGTCCTCAACAACTATGCGCAAAGTGCCAGTCAAAGCGTGTCGGGGTCGGTTGAGGTTTTGGCTCCGTCAGGCACTCCTTTTCAGCTTTGGTCTTATTATGTAGGGTGCAAGCAAATTTGGTCAGGAAATTTTAGCGGTGCCGTTACAGCAGGGCTTCTTGTCGGTGGCGGCTCATGCAGAGACAATTTTGAGTTTAGGGCTACCGGCAACTGGTCGGCATACTTCGGTACGGTCATAGTCCGTAAGGGTGTCGTCAATTCGGAAGATACAAAAGTGACCTATCGTCCGCAGACATCTTCTTCTTTCCCAGGGAGTCTGGTCATGGAGACCGCGACCGTGTTCTCGCCGATGAACCAGGATGACGTATTTAAGGTGAAGGCGCTTTCCCTTGCGGACGGCGTGAAGATCATTGTGCCGGCTTCTGCTTCGGATAATGCGTCGATCTTGGTCACTAACACATTCTCCTGTCTGGGCACTGTTGCCATAGATGCTTCACAGGTCGCTTCTACGAAAACCGATGCTGGACGCATGGCCGTGGTGCTGACGGTTCCGGATTCGTCCGATATTGAAGAATCCATGTTTATTCTCGACGAGTCTTCCACTGCGGCCGACGGTCATCTGAAAGTCTCGGACAATGGCGACGGGACGAAATCGCTGAAGGTCGTGTTCTACGCCATCGTGACGCAGACGGTTTCGGATGGAGGAACCCAACAAGATCGGCAGGATTCATCGTTGCTGGATAAAACACATTGGTCGGACGGAGAACTGCCGCATGCGAATGCCGATTATTTTGTGCAGCCGCTTCCTGGAGCATGCTACCTGCATACGCCATTAGATACTGATTACGAATTCCCTGGAGAATCGCTGACGTTCAAGGGTTGGTGTTATTTCTATTCATGGGGCAGGACGTTCACCTGCAAGAAGCTTGTCATAAAAGACAAATCCGCCGTATTCATGGGTAACAACGGCGGCGTGACGGCGGCGACGCGATTTGAAGGAGGGGAGATCTGTTTTGAGTCGGGCTCGATTCGTCTTGCATCGTGGAACAATGTCGGGCGTCCGGTCGTGCTTGCGTCCTATTTGACGGGCGCCGCTGAATTGAAGTTGTCTGGCGTGACATCGACTTCCTATCCTCGCGGCGAAACGTACATTTCGGCGCTCAACACGAACTTCACGGGCGTGATAACGGTTGACCTTTCCAACAAGGATGCGGGTGTTACGCCGGGAGAGGTAATGTGCCAGACGCTCTACGTGAATGACGGACGCAATGTGGGCGGACCGCTCGCGGCGTTCGACTACAAGGCGTTGTCGCTGTCGCAGTATGCGCGACTCGTGGTTACGAATGCCACCGTAGTGACATTCGAGGACGGCTTCAATCGCGGCATTTTTATCGGCGATGTTGGACGTCTCGTTTCGTCTGAAGGCCAGACGATGTGCATCAAACGTCCGCTGACGATTGACGGCGATTTGCGCAAGGAGGGCGCGGGTGTGCTGGAACTCGCCAGCGAAGTCGGATTCCTTGCAGATGGCGTGCGGACGGGTGTGATCCCTGAAGATGCGTCAAAGCGTCTGCTGTCGCTCAAGGAAGGTGTTCTCAAGGTGTCGCATGCCGATGCGGTCAACGGCTTGACGGTACAGGCGGCGAGCGGGACGAAGCTTTCTCTTGATCTTGACGCAACCGATTCCGATCTCATCGCTTATGGTATTCGGAACACAAAGACGAGCACGCCATTTGCCGTTGGAGACGGCGCGTCTGAGGTAGCCATTGAGATTGATCTTTCCCATGAGCCGGACTTCAAGGCGAAAACGTTGGCCGTCATGACCGTCCGCCAGGATTGCGCCGATGCCGTTCGCTCGTTCGTCAAGGTGAAGAAGGGTGCGAATCTGCAAGGATTTCCGATGCACATTGAGAAGTTCAGCGAGGAAATTGATGGCGTGGCGTCAGTTGTGTTCAAGGCGGTTTTTGCGCACAAGGGCTTCATCGTTTCGTTTAGGTGATAGAGGGCGCCATGCTGTTTGCAGTGTTTTCTCTCGCCGCATTCGCGGCTCCTGCCACTGCGGGGTGGGAGAATTGGAATCCCATGCGCCGAGAGGTCGCTCCGGCCCGAATTGTATGGCAGGCCGACTTTTCAGATGTAAAAGCGTATGAGGTCGAGAAGCGCGATGGCGCTGATGGGCGTGTAGCTTTCAGCGGGGATTCGGTTACCGTAGAGAAGACCAATGACAAGGGATTGATTGTCATCAAAGCTGCCACGTTCGACGCATCGACAAATATGCCTTTGCGGATTTTTGCCGATGTCGGCGTCTCATCGGGCGACTACATGCATGCTCAGGCTTATCTCAGGGCCTACGGAAACAAGGAGAGCTTCGGACGCTGCGGGATCCTTGAACGACGTTACTTCATCAACGGCGGTGCGGACGAAATGCTGGGCACGGTCAACACATGCCCGGGAATGTCGTACCGCAAGTATGCTCATTATATTGTGAAGGATGATGGGGCTGTTACGCCCGTCATTGTCGTTTCGGGGACACCATCCGTGACGACATGGAAGAATTGGACAGTCGAGGATCTGGATGCGGCGGATGCAAAGTGGGCAGGATATTACGAGTCCAAGACCGCTGTCGACCATTCGGCGGAAAGGATGGATGAACAGTCGTTTGACCGTCTTGTCGCAAATGACGCTGTTGACCATACCGCACGTCTCGCAAAGGTGGATGGTGTGACGAGGCTGTTGATTGACGGCAAGGTGTCGGTGCCGGTAGCATACAAATCCAAATCTGCATTTGGCGACGACATCACACTTGAAACATTTGCTGGTGCCGCCGTGGTTAGGGCTGGCGTGCGCCTTGTTGTGAAAACGGTCGCCATGGGCGGAACGGCGGGAATGCCGAGACGTTACTGGACGAAAGCCGGTTTCGACGTCAAGGGTGCCGTATGCGACATCAAGAACGCGTTGCGAATCGCGCCGGATGCGCTGTGCATCCTCTGCATTTCATGCAACGCATATCCAGACTTCACCCGTGTGGAGCATCCGGATGAAACGTGGCGACTCAAGGATGGCACGGAGGTGTGCGGGACGTTCGGTAGCTGTGTGTCCACATACGATGACATGGGGATAAAGGATACGAACCGCTGGCCGTGGGTGTCTTACGCTTCGCCCGCTTGGCGTGCCGCCGTGAAGGACAACATCCGCGCACTCGTTGGCGAATTGAAGCGCACGGGGCTTTCCAAGCGTATCGTCGGGCTGCATCTTGCGGGATACCATGACGGGCAGTTCAACTCGCCATACCCAGACTATTCCCCGGCGGCAAAGGCGGAGTATGAGCGGTTTCTGAATGAGAATCCGCCTGTCCGCTATGGATATGAAGCGTTTTCCCAAACGCTTGGCTTTCGCGCGCAGGAGGATTTCGCCCGCTCGTTCAAGCGAGAGATGGGCAAGGACGTGATCGCCATCCGTTGGTGTATGTCTCCATTTTTCCGTTCGAACGACATCACAATGTTTGCGTTCTCGGATGTGATTGATATCTGTGTGCCTCAGCCGACTTACGAAACACGAAGGCCGGGAATGGCCGCGGAGATGAAGTTGCCGTTCTCGTCGTTCGACCTTCATGGCAAGATGTACTGGAATGAATTCGATCTGCGCACTTATGGCGCGCTTGAGAGTTGGGCTCGTCCCGGAGTGGTGGCGACAAAGGGCTTGGGCCAGTCCGACGATTTTGCGATGTGGCGGACTGTTTACCGCAAATTGGCCGGTATGATGTTGGCTCACAGGTCTGGCTACTGGTTTTATGACATGGGCGGTGGATGGTTCGCGCCATCGGAAATCGCGAGCGACATCGGTGAGACATACCGTGTGGCGGCGGATCTGATTACGTGCAAACCATCGGCATGGCGCCCCTCTGTCGCGCTTGTCGTCGATGAGTTGGGCTTTAGCGGCGGTATGGACAGGATCCCGTTTTCAATGTATCTTATGCGCAGTCAGTTAAAGGTGCTGGCCGCTTCTGGCGTCCCGTACGAATTCTATCTTGCCGAGGATGTGATGCGCGATTCAACGCTTGTTGATGGATGTAAAACCATTCTGTTCGGTCTTTTTCGCTCTATGGATAAACGCCGTGCCGAACTTGTGAAGGCGCTTTCCTGCAAAGGTCGCACGCTTGTGTTCCTTGCGGACACTGGCATAGAAGGCGGGGCCGACGTTACAGGTTTCGAGGTGTCGCGCAGCAAGAACGCAAAATCGCATGTGGTCGTTCCAGAAAATGGCGTGGATGACTGCGTGAGAAGTCTCATGGAATCAGAACGACGGCGATATGTCGTGAAAGATGGTCTGTCAGGACCGAGAACTGCTTTGCTTGAGAGGAAGGGCGTCAAGGTGTTGGCACGATATGCCGATACGGGAGAGCCTGCATTGGCGATGCGGGATGATGGCGGATGTCGCCGGGTGTACGTGTGCGAGCCGAGCGGGTTGTCCCCAGACCTGTTCAATCGGCTGGCGCGCGAGTCAGGTGCGTACGTGCCTGTAGCGGGCGGCGGACTTCAGGTGGATATGGATGGTTGCTTCGTTTCTGTCCATGCGCTTCGCAATGGAACGTGGGACTTTATGTTGCCGTTCCCGTGCCGTGTCGCCAATATGGCATCAGGGCGCGAGGAGACGGCGGCGGATGGGGTACTACGTCTTGTGCTTTCGGCGGGCGAGACATGTTGGTTCCGGTTGGAGGAGGAATGACGTGGACCTGTTGACAGCCACGAAAGGCATAAAAGCATTTGTTGTTGCGGCTATGATGGCGGCAGGCCTTTGGGAGGCCTGTCCTGCCGCCACGAAGGAGGTCGTTGCGTGGAAGGGGGCGGGACTCGCCGCATGGAATCGTGTTCACCAAGCACGCGACCTCGCATGCGATGAAGGCGGTCTCACCTTTGTGACCACGGGGCTCGATTCGCAGCTCTATTGCGGGAAATGCGATTTCGTCTCGTCCGCGTCGCAGTTTCTCCGGTTCCGTGTTCGTTCCACGGCCGGCGGCAAGGCAGAGGTCTTCTGGGCGGCGGCGGACAAACCGAAACTTAGCCAGAAGAAAAGCGGCAGTTTCGAGATGATCGGTGACGGCGCGTGGCACGACTACGAGCTGCGCCCGTTCTGGCCGTCGGGAAAACGCATCGTAAAGTTGCGTTTTGACCCGCCGCAGACCGCGCCGAAAGGAACACGGATAGACCTGTCCGAGATTTCCATCTGTGAAAATCCCGATGGCGCGGGACCGATTGACACGGCGAAGTTTCCCGGCGTCATGTTCAGATATGCGACATCCGAAAAGCGCTATTCGACTTTGGCTTGGACGACCGATGCGGCGGAGACGATGTGCCGGCACGAGTTTCGTCCCGTGCCCGACGGAAAGGAGCATGTGTACTGGTTCGACCTTTCGCTCGGCATGAACGGCGGCATTGGCTACTGGTATAAGAAGGAATGGAAGGGGACGGCATCCTGGTTCGGCGTGATGGATATGCGGCGCGGCAAGGCTCTGGATGTGAAGGATCTTCGGTTTGTGTCCGAACCGCCCCATCTGCCGGCGGATGTCGAAGTGGAAAGTGCGCTGCCGTCAGACGGCATCGTGCGCGTCGGCTATCGCTCCGGCATCGAACTCGTGCTGCGCAACTTGGGTACGGTTCCGGCGCGCAATGTGGTGTTCGAGCTGGATTCAGCGTCTGAAGGACTGACGTTTGCGGACAAGACGTTTTCGCTGGGACATGTCCCGGCGTCAATCGGATACGATTCGGTTGGCGGGCGTCTGCCCAATGAGCTCGTCGTGGCGGTGCCGTTTGAGGCGAAGCGTGCCGGGCGGCAGGTGGTTCGTGGAAAGGTTTCGTATGCATCGGAAGGCGACGGCGCGGCTGGCGTCCGCGTTGTACCGGTCGAATGTGTTGTCGAGGTGCTGCCGTCGCTGGGCTTGCCGAAGGCGGACTACGTGCCGGAGCCGAAGCCGATCGCGACGCGGTGCGAGGTCGGCGCAATATCATTTCCCGGATGGAGAGAGCATTCGTGGGATCGCATCCGCAATTTCACGCCGGAGCGCAAGCCGCTGCTCGGCTGGTACGACGAGGGCAACCCCGAGGCGGTGGACTGGCAGATCAAGTGGCTCGTCGAGAACGGCATGTCATATCTCATAGTCGATTGGTTCCCGCGCAAGGATGTCACGGGGCGGTTCCACATAAGACTCAACCATTGGTTCGAAGCATTCAGGAAGGCGCGGTATCGCCGTTTCCTGAAATTGGCCGTCCTGTGGGAAAATGAGATGAAGGGACATGATGCCGCCTTCGTTGAGCAGACGGCCCGCTATCTGGCCGATGAGCTGTTTTCCATGCCTGAATACTACCATATCGGCGGCAAGCCGGTCGTCTATGTCTGGAACAGACGCCGGCTGAATGCCGATCTTGCATCGTCCGGCGGATGCCGCAAGGCGCTTGAGATCATCGAGGCGGTGGCGAAGGCGAAAGGCCACAAGGGTGTGTGGTTCATCGCCCAGCGTTCGCACGCCGTGTCTCGCGACGAGATTGAATCGATCAAGGCGGACGGTTTCGACATGACGGCGCACTACCACTATCGTGGAGACGGCGCACCCGGAGTCGCCAATCCGGTGGAAGGGCGACGTCCCTATTCCGACCTTGTCAAGACGTCGTTGGCGCATTGGCGGGCGCTTCACAAAACGGGCGTGTTGCCGTTCCTGCCCAGCCTGACGACAGGGTGGGACGACCGTCCGTGGAACGGGGACCATGGCCTTGAGGTTTATGGACGGACGCCGGAGGCGTTTGGCGCGATATGCAGGGACGCGCTCGCCTTTGCGACGGAGTCCGGCGTGACGAACTTGCTGCTCGGGCCGATCAACGAGTGGGGCGAGGGGTCGTACGCGGAACCGAATGCGGAGTTTGGATTTGGGATGTACGAGGCGGTGCGGAATACATTCGGCGTCAAGCCCGCCGAAGGATGGCCCGTCAACTTTACGCCGAAAGATGTAGGGCTTGGGCCGTATCCGGCGGCACCGGTTCCGAAGGTCGATTTCAAAATGTGGTGCATGGCTGGGGACGACGCGGCTCGACAGTGTTGCCTTGAAGAAATGCTTGAACGTTATCGGTTTACCGGTGAGAGGCAGTTGTTTGACGAAGTTTGTGCGACTTGGGAGAGCTTTTCCACGAACACGGTGACAGGTGCGTCCGACATGCAGCTGTGGATGCGAAAGGGCCGAGACCTGTTCCTGATGACAGGCGACGTAAAGTACATCGACGCCATGGAACGCCGTGGCGGGAACAGATGGAAGGAGCTTCCCTGCGTCGCGGAATTGGCGGTTACGCGAGACATCAACCATACGCTCTTCGTCAATCTCTATTCGCGTGCGGAGGTAGAGATGGATGGCGTCTCCTTTGAGATTTCCGATGGGGGATCGATGCGTGATCACGTTAAGGTAACCGCCCGTTCGTCCATCCCGCGCAATGTGCGCTTGCGTGTTCTGGGCGCGGGAGGAAGTCCGTCAAGATACGTCAGCAAACGTATCAAACCGGGTGCCGAGACGTTCGAAATCCGTTTTGACAAGCTTAACGACAGAAAACAATGAAAACAAGGAGATCGGTAATGAACATGAGGATTCATCTCACAGTTTTCGCCGCATTTGCGTCAGCGGCGTTGTTCGCGCAGGAAAAGCGTCCGGCAACGGTGGAATCAACTCCTGTTTCACGCATAGAGACGAGAAACAAGAACCTCGACCGCGGGATTTTGGGGGACCATTGGTGGGCGAACCGTCTTGTCAGCAGGCACAATGAGATCGAGAAAGCAAGAGGAAAGGTCGTTGACCTTGTGCTGCTCGGAGATTCGATCATGCACTTTTGGGAACAGCGACATCCCGACAGCTGGAAGAAGCTGACGGAGAATCGTACAGTCTTGAATCTCGGATATGCCGGAGACCGTACGCAGCATGTGCTTTGGAGAATCAATAATGGTGAACTGGATGGGTATAAGGCGAAGTGTGTCGTGCTAATGATTGGAACGAACAACAATTCGTTCACGAACAGCAATCCAGAGAATGTTGCTGTCGCAATAGAGGACATCGTTGAAAAGATTCGCCAGCATCAGCCGGAAGCGAAGATCGTGCTGCATCCCATATTCCCGCGCGGAAGCTCACCCCGGTCGCGTCATGCAGAGGCTCGCGTTCGCAACGACAAGACAAACGAGTTGCTGAAGAAATTCGCTGAGAGGGATGGCAAGATAGTTTGGATGGATTTCAGCGATAAGCTTGTTGATGATACTGGTTGGGTGCCGAATTCCATCATGTCGGACGAGATACATCCTACGTCATTAGGTTACGATATTTGGATGGAAACCCTTGAGCCAGTACTGACAGGATCATTAAATGTCGCCCCCATGCGCCCATGAATCTAGCCTTCGCGACACTACGGTTCTGCAAGCCGGAAGGTGGGGCCCCAGGGCCGAGGACCCTTCGGGGGCCGGAATATGATAAAATTACGGCACAAATGAAATTGAAAAGAACGGAATTCCCATGGTTCGGATTTTCTCTGTAATGGCTGTCGCCATCGCTGTTGCGGCATTTGCGACACCTGCTTCTGCGCAGGTTTCGAAAAAGACGAAGGTCGTGTTTTTCTTCGACACCGAGGACTTCATCCAGCCGCGCAGCTCGGATGCGATACGCGACATCGCGAACATCTTGGCGTCTGAGGGCATAAAAGGCCACTTCGCGATGGTCGGCTACCTCGGAAAGAAACTTGTGGATTGGCGGCGGTTCGATGTCATTGATGCGCTCAAGGCCCATCATGTCGGTACGCAGACGTTGTATCATTCGCTTCACCCGAACATCACCGAATCTACGGACATCGAGGATTTCGACGCGGCCTACCGGCATGCCCTGGACGAGGAATCGCGCGGCATCGGCATGCTCATGGCCGCCACGGGCAAGGAGAAGATGTGGTGCTCCGTGCTGCCGGGCAACGGGAACACCATCGTGGGCCTTTACCTGTATGCCGATCTGGGCATCCCGTTCTTTGGCGGAGGTACGGGAATGTACGAGGACGTCACGAAATGCGGCGACATCTGGTACTGCAACCAGCGTCACCTGACCTATGCCTATTCGCTTCATCTCGAATCCTTTCTGCAGGGAATGCCTCAGGAGAAACTTGATGCAAGGCTAGAGGCGTTGGCCAAACAGCAGGTGGTCACACTCTATATGCATCCGCACATGGCGGTGTGCCAGCAACATTGGGACTGGGTGTTCCGGCAGGGGAATCTCTATCCGTTCGGTGAATGGCCTTATGCAAAGGCGCGCGATCCGGCCGATACCGCAATCTATTACGAACGTTTTAAGGCGTTCCTGAGGAAGCTCAAGGCGGATCCGCGTTTCGAGATAACGGACTGTCCCGCTCTCTATGCCGCGCAGAAGCCGCGTCGGGCGATAACGAGGGCCGAAATTCCTTCCATCCGCGCCTCGCTTATGGCGGACTTCGGACCTGTCCGCGAACCTGCGGAATGGTCCGTGGCGGACTGTTTTCTCGCCGCCGTGCATCTGCTGCGCGGGGAAGCCCGGCATGAGCCCGGCAAGGTTTACGGATTCCTCTATGCGCCCGAAGGGGTCCAGAAGCCTGTGCGCGTAAAGGCCGCTGCACTTGTGGAGGCGGCAAAGCAGATGGATGTGTCGCGCTTTCTCCCCGTCTCAATCGATGTTGGTGGCGTGAAGATTGGGCCGGCAGATTTTCTGTTTGCGGCACTGGAGGCGCTGGAGACCGGCGCCGAGGTAATCCTGGTCACGCCACGCGAACAACTGGGGGACATTGCCCGTTATCTGCCGAAGATGGCCACGGTCAATTTCAAGGGAACGTGGATATACACGCCCGACTATCAGGACAACTGGACGTCCAACCGCTTGCGCTGGCAATTTTGGAC
>CACZCD010000117.1 GCA_902779565.1 uncultured bacterium
AGACGGGATCAATTCCAAGAAACGAGCGTATTATCCCATATCCCGCCGAATCGCGCAAGGGTTATTTTACAAGGGTTTCGCGGGGTCTGTCCCCGTAGACTGCCTTATAGACTGCCTTAGATTGCAAGGGTTTCGCGGGGTCTGTCCCCATGGAGGAGGGGAGGAGGAAGGAAAGAGAGAGAAGAAACGGCACGCCCTCTTCACCCAAGCAAATGCTGGCCGGCATCGACGGGAATGACGACACCAGTAACGGATTCCGCCGAGAGAAGATAGACGACCGCCGCCGCGACATCCTCGGGCGTGGGGCGCCGATCCAGCAGCATCTCCCCCGACGGCTCATGCCGTCCCTCCGGCGGCAGAACGGGGCCCGGCGCGACGGCATTGACGCGTAGCGTCTGCGCAAAGAGCGCCGCGAACTTCCGTGTATCCGCCAGAAGCGCACGTTTCGTCCGGACATACGGCGAATCCTCCGACTCGGCGGAGCCGAGTGTACGCGAATCAAGAATGTTGACCACCGACGAGACGCCGTCCTCACGTCCAGCCAGAAGCGTGGTCAGTTTGCGCGGCGCGATGAGATTCACCGCCTCAAGCGTGGCGGCATCACCATCAAAAAGCGCAGCATTGTTCACGACTGCGCAGAGATCCGGCTCTGCCGCGAGCGCGGCGGCATAGAGTTTTGCCGGACCGGACGGCTCTGAAAGGTCGGCCACGAAATCCGCCCCCGCGTCCACACGATGCGAAGAAACGAGCACGCGCCATCCGTCGGCACGGAGCGCCTCGGCGATGACCTTGCCGAGACGTTTCACGCCTCCCGTCACCAGAACCGTGCCTTTCAAACCCGCCGTCATTGTGCGTCTCGCCTGCAGAGGTCACAGCGCCCGCGCGTCGCCATGGACGTCCAACTCATAGGCGAGACGAAGCGTTTCGCCCGCCTTGATCGTAATCGGCGACAGAAAGACCGGCGACGGATTGACACTACGCTTGTCGGCCCAAATGTAGTAACGTGTGGATCCGGCCGGCGACGCCTTCACCGAGAACTTCACGCCCTCGCCGTTCACGCGGCTGACGAAATCCACGAACTGCCCCTCCTCGCCGCAGATGCCGCGCGGCGTTTCACGGCCGTCCGAACCGAACACATCAAACTCCTCGGCGAGCGTCTTCGGAATGCGGAGCGTCCAGCCCGTGTAGCCCCGCTGCCAGTTCCCCTTCTTGTCCTTGAACGGCGGCGTGCGTTCAATCGTCACATCACGCCAGGCCGTGAACACGTGCTCGATGTCAATCTTGTAGCCGCCCTGCGCGTCCGGCGCCGAAAACGACAACGTACGGCGCTCGGAAAGCTCAACCGCATTGCTACCACGCGGCAGATAGTCGATATCGAGCATTACATTCGCCGCCGCGCCCTGGCAGTCGATGCGCCGTTTTGTCACGCGCGTCTCGCCCGCCGCCTTCGTGCCGCGCCCCTTGATGTCTGTCGGCTCCCAGTAGTTGACGCCATTCAGATACTTGAACGAAAACCAAAAGCCGAGATGCCAAAAGTGGTCGGCCGGATGGAAATCGGTGAGCGTCCGCCCCGAAGGGAGCGTCAGCGGATGCAACGCGGGTTTGCCCTCTGGCGTGTCGATGTCCAGGTTCCAGACGACAGCACCATTGCGGACAAGGCGCACGCCCTTCTCCGTCTTCTCGCACACAGCGGCCGGCGCCGGCACTGCGGGACGGGCGTACGGCTCCATCTTGAGCGTCCACGTCTCCTTCTGTACCGGGAAGATGTACTTGGCCATCGGAGCCGGCCCGCAGGAGCCGCCCCCCAGGCCGAGCTGGCGGATGTCGAGATTGAGCATGACCTCTTCGCGCTTCTGGAGCGGCACGCGGAAACGCTGCTGCTGGCGACGGTGGCGGGCGAACTCCAAATCCTCCGCGCCATAGTGGAGCGCCTGCAGGAAGAGCGGTTCCGACGCCGAGAACTTCACGCCCTTCCCGTCCGACGCCGTGAACGCCGCCCAACGCACGTCGCACTTGTAGCCGTTGTCCTGCGGGCGCACATAATCCTCGTACTGCTCCGTGACAGTGGAGTCGTAGAGTCCCATGAAGGAGCCCGTCTTGCGGTCGATGTAGTTCTCGCGCGGGCCGCGCCCGTAGTAGCGGATTCCCTCGAGCGCCTTATCGAGTTTGAAGGAGAGCCCGAGACGCGGTAGGGCCGACGGCAGAGTACCGTGCGGCGTAACGGAGTTCCGTACCGTCACCGCGCCATCGGCAGCAAACGCCCATTCCATCTCATGCGTAAAACCGGCCGACTTGGAACCGGTCACCTCAATGGTGAAGCGAAGCCTGTTGCCGTCAATCACCGCCGGACGTGCATGGTAGCGGAGCTGCGTAAGACCAGAAAGGTAGAAACAACCCTGCGTCTCCAACCCATAACCACGCAACCAAATGTCATTGTCGGTGAACGCCCGGCAGCAGGTGAGCTGCGGTCCGGCGACCACGCCCGGCGCCGGATCCTTGAGAATGGTCTTCCCGTCCATCACCAGCTCGCAGAGCGTGCCGGACCGGCGGCAGAACACCGCCTTCGTGCCGCCTGCGGTCACCGTGATCGTCTTGTCGTCCTGCTCGAATTTCGGATGCGTCTCCACGATCGTGACGGGCTGGGCATCCTGTGGAATAAAAGCGATCTGATTGCGGGCGACCTTCCAGCCCTTCTTCGCCCAGCGCGTGTCGGCCTTGAGCGAGAAGTCGATGTTGACGAAGTATTCCTTCCCGGGCTTCGTCTCAAACTTCGGGAGCTCAATCGTGCCCTTCGAGAGCGGCGCAAGATGCGGCACCTCGAACGTTCCGCTCTTGACGATGACGCCATCCTCGACGAGTTCCCACGTGCCGTCAAACTCGTCCGCATACGTAAAGCCGAAACGGTTTTCGAGGTTGAGGGCGTTGTCCACGACGAGGTTGCGGTGCACATGGCCAACCTCGATCAGCTTGGCCGTGACATTGCGCAGCGGATCGATCACGCCGTTGCAGTTGAACGGACCATCGTTCGGCTGCTCGTCCCAGTCACCGCCGTAGGCAAGGAAGCGCTCACGCTTCCCGTCCGCTCCCACCTTGTCGGTATATTTCCACACCGCCTGGTCGATCCAATCCCAGATGCAGCCGCCCGTCAGCGCATCGTATTTGTAGAACACGTCCCAGTATTCCGCGAAGTTCCCGATTGCATTCCCCATCGCGTGCGCATACTCGCACATCCAGAACGGCTTACCGGGGCTCTGCCGGTTCTCCGGCCGACTGTACTTGTCGGTCAACCCTTCCGAACCCGGCGCCTTCTCGCCGAGGCGACCACGCTCCTCCACCCACTCGACGGTGGGATACATGCGGCTATCTACATCCGCGTCGGGATTGCCGCGTTCCCAATGGATGGGACGCGATGGATCAAGTGCCTTGACCTTGGCGATCGTGTTCTTGAAGCAGATGCCGTGCCCCGTTTCATTGCCCATGGACCAAAGAGTAACGGCGGGATGGTTGCGATAGAAGGTGACGTGACGGAGATTGCGTTCCGAAATGGAATGCTCCCACTCTGGGAACCGTCCAAGCCCCTTCTCGTCGTAGCCGGGCTCGTGGGCCTCCACGTTCGCTTCGGCGCACATGTAGATGCCGTAGCGGTCGCAGAGGTCGTACCAGAGATGATGGTTCGGGTAGTGGCTCGTGCGCACCGTGTTGATGTTGTAGCGCTTGAAGAGCGTAATATCCCGCAACATGTCGTCAAGCGAGACCGTGCGGCCGTTCTCGGGGTTTGTCTCGTGACGGTTCACCCCCTTGAACTTAATCTTCCGTCCGTTCACGAGAATCGTATTGCCGGCGACCTTCACCTCCTTGAAGCCTACCTTCCGCGTGCGAATATCCGATCCCTTCTTCACAATGAGCGTGTAGAGGTACGGCTTCTCGGCGCTCCAGAGGTTGACATCATGCACCTCGACAGGGCCCTGCGCACCCGCGGCGATCTCGCGCCGCTCCGGATCGTAAAGCGCCCATGTGGCACCCGCGCAACCCGTCACCTCTAAGGTGGCGTCATGGTAGTCGTTCTTGAGGGAGGTCTTGACGGCAAAGTCCCAGATGCCGTCCTTCGGCATGGACCAGAGCGTAACGTCTCGGAAGATGCCGGAGAAGCGGTACATGTCCTGATCCTCCAGATAGCTTCCGTCGCACCAGCGGTACACTTCAACGGCCAAAAGGTTTTCACCTTCCTTCAGGAACTTCGTGATGTTGAATTCGGACGGCAGTTTCGAGTCCTCGGCGTAACCGACCTTCTGTCCGTTCACCCATACGTAATAGGCGGAATACACGCCGTCGAAACGCAGGAACACCTCGCGGCCCTTCCAGTCCTGCGGCACCGTGAAGGTACGCCGGTAAGATGAGACGGGGTTGTAGTCGGCCTTACCGGACTGTCGATCCTTGATGAACGGCCACTCCAGCTTGTGCGGATAACGCACGTTCACGTAGCCCGGCGAACCGAACCCGCGCATCTCCACGCAGCTCGGCACGTCGATCGTAAGCCAATCGGCATCGCTGAAGTCCACGCGATAGAAGTCCTTCACGCGAAGATCGGGGTTCCCTGCCCACGAAATCTTCCAGAGGCCGTTCAGGGAAACCTTGTAGGGCGTCTCCGGCTCCAGCGCATCGGCAAACGCCGCCTCTTCTGATGCAAGCGGCATCGCATAGGTGCGCGCCGGCTCCCGGTTTATCGAATTGACAGACAGATTCTCCCAGTCGTTCACCGCCGCCAGCGCCACCGTCGGAACCGCCATCATCAGAAGTGCCTTTTTCATTTTGTTTTCTTATCCGTTGTCTAGAAGTTTGCTGTTAGTTAGTGGAAAAGTGGAAAAGTGGAAAGGTGGAAAGGTGGAAAGGTGGAAAAGCGGAAAGGTGGAAAGGTGAAACACTCTTCCACTTTTCCACTCTTCCTCTTCCCTCATCTCACTTACTGAACGCCGGGTTCATCCAGTTGCCCTTGTTGTAGAACAGCTGAACGGGCTTGTCACCATCCGGCTCCGTATCAACAAGGAAGATCGCCTTGTCTCGCGATGCGACGAGATGACGACCGTCGGCGGCCCAGGAGGGATCCTGCCACGTGCCGGGCTGCGTGACCATCCGCGCCGAGGCCTCGCCGCCGTTGGGTTCGGAAGCCATGATGCACCACTGGCCGGCCTGGAGCGAGGACCAGCAGAGACGACCGTTCTTCGCCCAATCGGGATGCGTGTTCTGACGCCCTTTCGAGGTATAGCGCGTCGACTGGCGACTCGCCACGTCGCAGATGTAGATCTGCGGATTGCGCGTCTGGTCGGAGACGTACGCGATCTTCCGTCCGTCAGGGCTCCAGCAGGGACTGGACTCCGCCGCCGCCGGTGTTTTCGTCATACGCTGGATCTTGCGGGAGGCGAGATCCATCACATACAGTTCCGGGTTGCCCTGATAGGAGAGGATGATCGCGACCGAGCGGCCATCCGGCGAAGCGGCCGCGCCAGAGGCACCGTTCTTGAAGAAGCCGAGGCACTCGCGCGCTTCGGTATCGACGTTGATGCGGTAGGAGAGCTGCTTCTCGTGCAGAAAGCCCGTGTAGTAGAGATCATGGCCGTTCGCCGCCCAGCGCGGACCGATCGCGGCGCGCCCATCGCTCGTAATCTGGCGCATGTCCCAACCGTCAGGGTAGCACATGTAGAGTTCGGCGTTGTCCGCACCCTTGCGGTTCACGTAGGCGATGCGTTTCGTAGCGAAGCCCTTGCCGCCGTCGGAGAACGCCTCGACGATGGCATCGGCGAAACGTCGGCCCGCCATGCGTGCGCCAGCGGCATCGCCAAAGGATTCGCGGGACGTGATTGACTTGCCGCGCCCCGTCGCCGTCACCGCGCCGCCCGCGGCGCCCGACACCGTTATGGAGCCGGAGGGGCCGATCCTGAACCAGCCCGAAAGCTCGAGATTCCTCTTAAGACACTTCTGGTAATCGGGGCTCCCGCTCACCTGAAGCGTCACCGTGACCTTGGCGGCGCCCTGTTTGACGACATCCACCTGCAGCGCCATCGCGCTGAAGACAAAAGCCATCGTCAGACTTCCGATAAACATTTTCTTGATTTGCATGTTGAATTCCGTTCCTTTCTTGGTTGTTGGGGAAGATAGCATTTTTGACGGACGGACGCAAGCAAAAAGCATTGCGCCGCCGGTTGTTTCAGCAGACGCCGCGCGTGGAGTTTCGGTAGAACTGGACCAGCTCCTTGACCTCGTCAAACGGCTCGACATCGTTCTCCACACGCTCAAGCGCCTGCGAACGGTTAAGCCCCGAGTGGTAGATGAGGCGGAACGCCTCCTTGAGGGCGGTGATCACGTCGCGCGAGAAGCCGCGCCGCGTGAGACCCACCACGTTCGGCCCGATCACACGCATCGAGCTATCCGACATGTCGCTCAGCATGAACGGCGGCGCATCCTGACGGATCTTCGACATGCCGCCAATCATGGCATGGCGGCCGACCGTGCAGAACTGGTGCGCCGCCGCGCAGCCGCCGATGATCGCCCAGTCCTGGATATGCACATCGCCCGCAAGCTGCACGGAATTCGAGCAGATCACATGGTCGCCGAGAATCACGCCGTGCGCGGCATGGCAGTACGCCATGAAGAGGCAATCCGAACCGATGATGGTCTTCTCGCCGTCCTTCGTGCCAAGGTGCACCGTGGCGAATTCACGGATGACCGTGCGGTCGCCGATCTCCACGTACGAGACGGAACCCTCCTGATACTTGAGATCCTGCGTCTTCATTCCGATGAGCGCATAGGGAAAGATCTGACAGTTCGCACCGATGGTCGTGTGACCGTCAAGGATCGCACCCTGTCCGATGGTCGTGCCTTCGCCGACCTTCACGTTCGCTCCAATGGTGGCGTAAGGTCCAACCTTCACGCCTTCGCCGAGCTGTGCATTCTTGTCCACCATCGCGGTGGGATGTATTTCAATGTTCATGTTAGTTTCCAGTTTCGAGTTTAGAGTTTAGAGTTGCGAGTTTCGTGTTTGACCTTCCCACCTTCCCACCTTTCCACTTTTCCACCTTTCCACTTTTCCACTTTTCCACCTTTCCGTCACAGATTCTTTGGCACGAGAAAGGCGGCGAGCGCCAAACACGCCACCACCGGCAACCAGATCAGAATCTCCGGTTCCACGCGGAAATTTTTCGAAAGGCTGGACATCAGAATCACAATCATGTAGTAGGAGAGCGCCACGACAAGCGAAATGGCCATGCCGATGGAACTTTCCTTGCGCTGGGCCCGAATACCGAGAGGTATGCCCACCAGCACGAAACACACGGACGCGAACGCGAACACCCAACGCTTCTGGAACTCCGTCTGGATGTCGCTCAGATAGCGTTTCGCCAAATACCGTTCCGTCCCCTTCTTCGTCGGCCCTTTGGCACGGGCGACATGCGCTTTCGCCTTGCCGATGGCCTGTAGCATCTCAAAGAAGCGAAAATCCTTCTCCTTACGATTGTAGTTGCCGTCCTTGAGCGCGTCCTTCACGGTGTACTGGAACAGGGCGGCACGCGCCATGCCCGGATGTTTCTCGTCCAACGGATCGACCGTCATGTCGTGAAGGTCAAGATGGATGTCGCGCCCGTCGCCCGTCACGAGCGCCTTTTTCGCGGTGATCTCACGGACAAAATTCCGGTTCGAATAGTCGAGCACCACAAGATCGCGGAGCCATTTCCCCTCCTTCGACTCGAAATAGATCTTTACCTTCGGGAAGTCGTCAATCACCCGCCCCGGTTCAAGGAGTTCAAGCCCAGACCCGACCGAGATTCGCTTAGCGAGGTTGCGCCGCACCTCATGTCCGCGGGGCACAATCTCGTTGTTGATGAACAGACCGAGCGCCGTCATGGCCACCGCAAAGAGGACCGGACGACGGATCACCGACAGGAGGTTGACGCCGCAGGCGCGCATCGCCGCGATCTCGGAATCCGCCGACAGACGCGAGAACACGAGAACGGACGAGACGAGGAGCGCCAGCGGAATCGTCCATTGCATCGTCTCCGGGAAACAGACGAGCGCGAAGCGCCCCACCAGCTCCATCGGCACGCCGGAGAGGATGTACCCGACGATCTGTACCATGAGACCGATCGTCAGCACAAACGACAGCACGAGAAACGCCAGAAGGAAGGACGTCAGGAACGAGCCGAAAACATATCGCTGGATGGTCTTCATTGAATGCGCGGATTTTATCAAATCGCCTGTTCCGGCGCAACCGCACCGCGCAAAATGAGTCCCTTCAGGTACGCCCCTTCGGGGAAGTTGAGCGACACGGGATGATCAACCGCCTGCTGCGTGTGGGCGATAATCTGGAAATCACGCTTCGCGTCCCAGGCCGCCTCGCGGCAGATCGTCTCAAAGAACTCCGGCGTCATTGCGCCCGAGCAGGAGAACGTCGCGAGCACACCACCCGGACGGAGCAGCTTCATCGCCAGCAGATTGATGTCCTTGTAGCCGCGCGCCGCCCGCATGAGCTGCGCCTTCGTCTCGGCAAACTTCGGCGGATCAAGGACGATCATATCGAACGACCGCCCCTGATCGCGATAGAGACGGAGCTGCTTGAACACGTCCGCACAGACAAACGATACAGGGCACGGAGCCACACCGCCCCCGAACAGGAGGTCGAAGTTCTGCCGGGCAAGATCGAGCGCCGCCTGCGAAAGATCGAGGTTCTCCACGCATTTTGCGGCACCCGCCGCACAGGCAAGACCGAAGCCGCCCGTATAGGAGAAGCAGTTCAGCACCTCGCGTCCGGCGGCGAACGCCCCCACCTGCGCACGCGCCGCACGCTGGTCGAGATAGAAGCCCGTCTTGTGTCCATGCCGCACGTCCACAAGGAAACGAATGTCCTCTTCGTGGATCTCGATCCGTTCGGGCGGTTCGCCGCCCGCCAGAACCCCCGTCGTTTCGGTCTCGTCAAGTCCTTCCCGCCGCCGCGCATCCACGTCACTGCGGTTGTACACGCCCTTGGCTCCAGCCGTCAGGAGCGCCGCGACGATCTCATCCTTCCAATACTCCGCGCCCGCACTCGCAAGCTGCACCACGCACCAGCCATCGTAGGCGTCAACCACCACACCGGGAAGACCGTCCGACTCGCCATGCACGAGACGCACCCCGCGATGCGGTTCCACGAGCGGCGAAGCGCCGCGCCGCGCAAGTGAGGCGGCGACAAGTTCCCTCACATACACGCCATCCGGCACGCGATCCGTCCCGAACGCAAGCATCCGCACACGGATCTGACTGGCAAGCGACCAGCTGCCGTAGCCGAGCGTACGCCCTTTCGCGTCGCAGACGGCCACCGTACCGCCCAAGGGCGGAGTTCCTTCCACACGCTCGACCGCCCCCGAGAAGATCCATGGATGCCGCCGTTCAACGGAACGCTCCCGCCCAGCCCTCAGAAAAACCTTGTCCATGCGCCTCGAAAACCTCTCGCCCCTAAAACCCGGCCGGTGCCTTGATGCGCACATATTCGCTGACGAAACGCTTGTCCGCATTGCGCTTGGTGCGCCCGACCCAGACGTAGTCGCCGTCGAACGTAAGCCCATACGTGCCGTTCAGCTCGAACCGCGCCACCTCCTTGAAGTTCTTGTCGAGCTTGATGCAGAGACCCTTGCCCTTGTACTGGCTCAGATAGAAGAACCCGTTGTGCCGCTTGATCGTCTCGATGCCGAGCTTCACCGGCACGTTGTCAAGCACATAGCTCCTGATCAGCTTGTAGTCCTTGCCGATGTGGTGGAAGCGTACCTGCGTGGGGGTGATGTCCGGCGGACGCAGGCACCCCACGAGGAAGGTGCCGTCGCCAAGGAGGCAGAGCGACCCGGAGCGGTCGTTGATGTCCGTCACATGCTCTTCCAGAAGCTTCAGCGTGGCGGCATCGTACACGTTGATGGTGACGCGCGAGCTCGGAAGTGTCTTGCCGCCCGTCTTGCTTTGCAGCATGCACACGGCCACATACACCTTGCCGTCGCGCACCTCGAGTCCGGCATGGTGTTCCGCAACATCCGCCTTTGCGAGGATGTTTCCCTTAAGGTCGGTCTTAATCAGATGGCGGGTGTGCGCCCAGTAGAGGGCGTCCGCGCCATCGTACCACACATCCTGCAGATGTCCAGGATATTCACCCGGCAGAACAATCCTCTCCACGTCCGGCATGCCGCCGACCGCCGCGAGCACGTACGCCGCACAGCCAATCGCGATTGATCTGCCAAACATTGCCTTCAACCTGTTTTTCATTTCCGAACCCCGTTTTATTTTACATCAGAAAAGTCCGTGCACGTGGCCCGTAGCGGTATCGACATCGATCCGGCGGTAGGCCGGCGATGCAGAGGTGCCCGGCATCAGCTTGATCTCGCCGGCGACCGGCACCACAAGTCCCGCGCCCCGGTAGATGAGCACGTCCTTCACCGGCATACGCCAGCCCTTCGGACGACCCAAGAGTTTCGGATCGTGCGAAAGCGAGTATTGCGTCTTGGCAATGCACACAGGCAGCTTAGCGATTTCGGGGTCGGCCTGGAACTGCGCCAGTTTCTCGAGGGCGAGCGGTTCGAAATCGACGCCGTCGCCGCCATAGACCTCCTTCACCTGCTTCTCGATGCGGTCCTTGAGCGGTTCGTCGAGATCGCAGAGATAGGCGAATTCGTTCGGCTCGTCGCAGGCGGCGATCACCGCCTCTGCAAGTTCAAGCGCTCCTTCACCGCCCTTGAGCCAGTGGTCGGAGACGGCGAACCGTGCGCCCGCCTTCTCCGCGACCGCGCGCACGAAGGCGCGTTCCTTCTC
>CACZCD010000118.1 GCA_902779565.1 uncultured bacterium
CGCGCGCCCGTGCCAACCGCGCGGCCCACCGCCCCCGCAGCGGAACGCAGCGACGCGAAATGCGCCGGACCGGGAAGCGACCGCACCCGAACGCAATCTAACGATTGCGGAGCGGTGTGGGCGCAATGCGGGACGGCACATTTCGCGCGCGAGTACCGTTGGGGCGGTGGACCGCGCACGCTGACAGGCACCGCACACACCACCCGCGTACACATCTGGCACGCCCAAAACAGGTAACCGCGCAGCGACAGGCTCCACACCAGCCGTTCTGTGGCGCAGTACTTTTACGCAGTGTTTTTGGTGGCGGCAGAGGGTGCAATGTGATAGAATCTACGCCCATGAATTATTTCACGGAAACGACAGAGGGAACGATCCTCAACGTCCGGGCGCAACCGCGTTCGTCCAAGTGCGGCGTGGACGGGCTGCTGGGCGATGCGGTGAAGGTGCGCGTACGATGCGCGCCAGTGGACGGCAAAGCCAACAAGGAGCTTGTCGAGACGCTGGCGGACGCCTTCTCGCTGCCGAAGAGCCGCGTCGTGTTCAAGTCGGGCGAGACCTCCAAGCAGAAGCGCATTCTTCTGATGGGCGTGACGGCGGCGACAGTCAGGAGCGTTGTGGGCGCATGATGACAGCGTTCGACAGATTCTTCATGCAGATGGCGCTCCGCGAGGCCGAGAAGGCGGCGGCGGACGGCGAGGTGCCCACGGGCTGCGTGATCGTGGAGCCGGCGGCGCTCGCGGGCGGACGCGAGGGAGCGCTCGATCCGGATCCAACAACAGCGCGGATTCTCGCACGGGCGCACAACCAGCCGGAGATGCTACAGGATGCGACGGCCCACGCGGAGATGCTGGCGCTCACCGCCGCCGCGTCCGCCAAGGGGGCCTGGCGACTTTCGGGCACACGTCTCTACGTGACGAAGGAACCGTGCCCGATGTGCGCCGGCGCCATCATCCTCGCGCGCGTGCCGACGGTCGTATGGGGCGTCTCTGATCCGAAGCGCGGCGGCGGGACGGTGTTCAACATCTTCGGGCATCCCGGCATCAATCATCATCCGGAGATCGTGACGGGCGTACTGGAAGAGGAGTCGCGGAGCATCCTGCAGGATTTTTTCCGTAAACGTCGGGAGGAGAAGGACGCATGAAAATTCTTCCCTGCACAGAGACGACCCTCGACGAGGCGGCGGCGGTCCTGAACGCCGGTGGCGTGGTTGTCATTCCCACGGATACCGTCTATGGTCTCGCGGCCCATCCGGGCTTTCCCGCCGCCGTGGATCGGCTCTATTCCATCAAGGGACGCGAGCGGCGCAAGAAGATTGCGCTTCTGGCGGCGGATGCGGCGGCGGTCGAGGCGTTTGGTTTTCCATTGCCCCCAGCAGCGAAGGAGCTGGCCGCGAAACATTGGCCGGGCGCGCTGACGCTCGTGCTCGGCGAAGAGGGTTTCCGTGTGCCGGACCATGCCTGGACGCGGCGTCTTCTGGCAGCGTGCGGCGGCGTTCTGCGCGTCACCTCGGCCAATCTCTCGGGCGGACAGCCGGCAACTAACGCACCGCAGGCGCTGGCCGATGTGGGACTTTCCGCCGATCTCGTCGTGGATGACGGCCCTTCCTCGGGCGGCGTGCCGTCCACCGTCGTGCGCGTGCGTGAAGAAGGTGAAATCGAAATTCTTCGCCCCGGTGCCATCCCAAAGTTGAAAGGTTGAAAAGTTGAAAAGTTCCATGACAACTTATCATCACCTACATTCCCGTGCGAAGCGCGGGCGGCGGGCTTTCAACCTTTCAACCTTTCAACCTTTTAATCACTAACCATGGACTGGCTTGATCTCAATCCCGACCCCGCACATGTGAAACGCGAGCGCGCAAAGGCGCGCGAACTGCGCGCCACGGACTGGTGGCGCGCGCAGATCGCGAAAGGCGAATGCCACTACTGCCATCGAAAGGTCGGCGCGGAAAACCTCACGATGGATCATGTGATCCCCATCGCGCGCGGCGGCCGCTCCACGCGCGGCAACTGCGTCCCATGCTGTGCGGAATGCAATGCCACCAAAAAGGCCTATACTCCCGCCGAACAGATTTTGGATCAGCTCTTCAGCGAACCGGAATCCTGAACGCAACCGCACATTCTCTCATGACACACCCATTCGCGTAGCGCGGCAACGCGGACTTACGCCTTCTTCT
Organism: uncultured bacterium; assembly: GCA_902779565.1. Lineage (GTDB taxonomy): Bacteria > Verrucomicrobiota > Kiritimatiellia > RFP12 > UBA1067 > UBA1731. Next base: position 2,174 of record CACZCD010000118.1, read on the forward strand.
GCCGCTTCTCCCAGTCGGCGAGCTTGGCGGCGTTCGCGGCCACCTTGTGGACGGCCTCCACATAGCGGTCGATCTGCTCCGGGCGGAACTTCTTGAACCACGGTTCGCAGAAGATGCGGTTGCGGATGGTGCTTGCCACCGGCAACTCGCCGACCAGCTTCTTCATGTCGATGCCGGGCGGCAGCGTCTCCACATTCGTCGGGCGCCCGGTGTGATAGATGTCGCTCGTATAGAACGCGCTCGAGGCGTGAAGCGGGAAGTCGCACCCCATGCTGAACTGGTAGCCGCAGCAGGTACCGGTCTCGGCCCTCAGCGCGGCCACGAACGTCTGCGGGCTGATGCCGCAAAACGCGGCGGAATCGAAGTGCGACACGGACGAGTACCATCCCGCCTTGTTCGAGTTCTCCCACTTCGGGTAGATTTTCGAGATGCCCTTCACGTCCGCGATACCCTTGTAGAAGTACTCCTTGCACTGATGGATCTCGGCGATCTCGCGGTCATACTTCTTCAGCTGCTCAAGGCCGATGGCAGCGGCGCACTGGTTGAGGCGGTTCTTCATCGCGCCGAACGGTACGTTGAACGTGCCGGCCAGCTCCTCGGGCTTCCAGTGTTTGTAGATGCGCTCGTAGTGCCCGAAGCGGATGGCGCGGCGATAGATCTCGTAGTCGTCGGTGACCATCATGCCGCCTTCGCCGATGGAGAAGCTCTTGAACGTCATGAGCGACATGCCCGCCACATCGCCGAACGTGCCGAGCTTCTTCCCCTTGTAGAGGCCGCCCTGCGCGTGGGAGCAGTCTTCGATCACGCGCAGATGGTGCTTCTTCGCGATGGCCATGATGGCATCCATGTCGCACGGGTGAGACTTGTAGTGCACGACCATGATCGCCTTCGTGCGCGGCGTGATGTGCGCCTCCACCGAGGCCGGATCCATCTCCATATCCTCGCGGATGTCGCAGAACACCACGCTGGCGCGGAGATTGAGCGCGCCGATGCAACTCGCCCAGTACGTCATCGAGGTACAGATCATCTCGTCGCCGGCGCCAAGGCCGATCGCGTACATCGCCGCGTTGAGCGAGTTGGTGCCGTTGGGGAAGGAAAGAGCGTACTTCGTGCCCTGCCACTTGGCGAACTTCTCCTCGAACTCCATGGACACGTCGCTGGCGGACATCTTGCAGCCCACGAGCACGCGATCGCTCGCCTGACGCATGGCATCGTTGACGCGCGGCCACTGGAACATGTCCAGCTCGTCCTTCTGCTTGTCCTTGGCGATCACGGGCGTACCGCCGAGAAGCGCGAGCGTGTTTGCGCCGCCGGCACCGCCCGTCGCACATCCCGCCATTCCCGCAACGGCCGCAGCGGCGCTGGTGCGGATGAACGTTCTTCTCTGGATTTCTTGATTCATTCTGTCGCTCCTTGGTGTTTATTAAGAGTTGAGGGTTGAGGGTTACGGAAAGGATTTTCCCACGATATAGACAGGTCGAAGGGCGATGTCCGCCGGGAACACGCCGCCGGAAAGATGATTGAGGATCGCCTTCGCCACGCGCCGTCCCTGATCGAAGGGATCCATCTCCATGCGCGTGAGCGGCAGCGGATGCACGACACCGCCGCCAAGATGCGTCCAAGCCGCCAGCCGCATCTCCTCCGGCACCCGGACGCGCGCTTCGAGAAACGCCAGCGCCGCACCGATCGCCACGTTGTCATCCGCCAGAAACACGAGATCGGGCAACCGTTCCCGGCGCTGCGCGAGGAGCTTGCGGAAGTAGTCAAGCGCGCCGCGCTGGATGTCGCCTGGACAGCGTTCGCCATTCTTGGAGGGCACGCGCACCATCTCCACACGCACGCCAGGATGCGGCACGCCCTCCAGCACCGAAAACCCCTCGCCCTCCCAGTCGGCCAGCAGCACCCGCTTCACGCCGGCGAGCCGGCAGTGCCGGAAGAACTCGCCCGCCACCCCGTTGCGCGGACGGTACACGTTGCCGACGCAATGGCGCAGCTTGCACGGCCGCTGCCCCACCGCCACGAACGGCACGCCGCGCCGCGAAAGGTATCGCGCGATCTCGGGGACGTCATAGAGCAGCACGGTGAGGTCGATGTGGCGGTTGTATTCGGAGTCGAGAACCGACGGATCGTAGGCGTCCGACTCCTTCTTCGGCACCGACACGCGTGTGAAAGAGTATCCGGCTGCGGCAAGGTGCGCCCGGAGCACATCGCCGAACGCGTTGGCGTAGTAGGCGCCCGGAACATCCGGGATCACTAGCATCACGTGCCCGCGCCGCGCGGTGGCGCCCGTGCGGACCGTCACCACAGACCCGATGCGCGGCCGCGGATTCACAAGCCCCTCCTTCGCCAGACGCGCCAGCGCCTCGCGCGGCACGAAAAGACTCACCCCGAACCGCTGTTCGAGCGACCGGATCGGCGGGAGGGCGTCACCCGGTTTGTAGTAGCCGGAAAGAATCGCTTCGCGGAAGCCGCGGACCATCTGGTCTGTTAGGCTCGTCCCGGAATCGATGTCGATCTGGAACGGGGGATCCTTCGGCTTCCGGGCCTCGTCCATCACGCGCCCTCCGGCGTTTCGATCCGGTGGAAGAAGGCGTCGGTGGCCTCACGCGCCGCAGCGTCGTCCTTGAGGAACACGGAGAACATGGCAAGACCAAGCAGGGTGGAGATGGACGTGATCCAGAACATCGGCACAGACTCCCGCAGCACCGGGAACATCCCGCCCAAAAGAAACGCGGCGAAGCCGATCCCGATGCCGAACAGGAATCCGGCAAAACCCGCGCGCCGCGTGAGCCGACGCGACAGCACGCCCGCGATCATGGCGATGCCGATGGGCGGCGCGAACACCGAAAGCACCTGGTTCGTGACATCAAACAGGTCGCTCGCCCCCTGCACGCAGCGCATCAGGAACGTACACCCGATCACCGTCAATCCGGTGAGCACCGTGGCCACGCGGGCGATGACCATGCGCCGGCCGGGCGTCGCGCCGGGATGGAGCGCACGCACGTAGAAGTCGTCGGTGAGCACGTTGGCGATGGCGTTGTAGTTGCCGGCCAGCGTTGACATCGTGGCGGCAAACATCGCCGCAATCACAAGCCCGAGCATCCCCGCCGGCAGCACCGCAAGGCACGTGAGCGCATACACACCGTTCATGGTGTCGGGGTTCGCCATATCAAGATCAGGAAGAAACACCCGCGCCGCCATCGCCGGGAAGAAGAAAAGCGGCGGCCCCACAAGCAAAAGAACCGCAACAAGATACCCCATCTTCTTCGCCTCGCGCTCGCTCCGGGTGGAGCTGTAGCGCTGGATCAGCGACCAGGTGGTACCGAGCGAAAGAAACATGAGCAGGAAGTAGAAGAACATGTAGTGCCAGTCGTACATGCCAGCCGTGAAATCGAGAAAGCCCTTGGGGATGCGTTCGAGAAACACGGCGAAACCGTGCGCGGCACCGGCACCGCCATCCAACGAAGCGAGCTTCGTGAGACACAGCACGGGCAACACCGCCACCACCACGCAGATCACGAGGAACTGCAGGAAGTCGCACACGAGCGTGGCTTTCAACCCGCCGAGGAACGTGTAGAAGATGATCACGATGCCGGAGACGGCGATCGACCACCCAAGCACAGTGTCGAGCGGAAGCGTCGGCGGCAGCACGGACTTCACCATCACGCCCACCACCGTGCCGATCGCCAGCAACTTGAACGCGCTGTCCAACACCTGCATCGGTAGCCCAAGCCACATCAGCGCCTGGTTCATCTTACCGCCGAAACGCTCCGTCACGAACGCAATCGGGCTGCCCGCCGCAGACCGCCGCCACCTCAGTGCCAGCACCCATATGCCCAGCAGCACCGCCGGCACCGACAGCCAGCTGATCGTCACCGGCACCCAGCCATGCTTGTAGGCCAGCGCCGAGTACATCACGAACGCCAACGCCGAAAAGCTGTTCATGTAGAAGGAGACGCCGAGAAGCCACCACGGAAGCGACTTGTCATTGCCGAAGAAGCCGGAGACGGACTTTTCGCGACGCCCATAGTAAAGCCCCACGCAGACCATCGCCGCGAAAAACGCGGCGACGACGGCGTAGTCAATCGCTCCGAGCGCTTTCATCGGGGTCAGACCCTCTTCTTCTTCTCGAAGTCCGTGAGGCCGAGTCCGCCATCGCACGGCGGCACGCCTTCGTCAAGCGGCAGAAGCGCCTCCCACTGGGCCGCCACTTTGCGGACCGCGGCCGCATAAAGATCGATCTTGGCTGTGTCGCAGTGCTTGAACCACGGATCGGAGACGATGAGCTGGTTCATCCGCTCGGTCACCGGGAACGGCCCCTGCTTCCCGAAGAGCGAGGAGGTATGCAGCGGCATGTAGCATCCAGGCGTGTAGCCGCCTTGCGTCTCGGCCGACACAGCCTTCGCGAACGTGACGTTCGAGAGTCCCCCGAACGCCTCCGGGTCGTAGTGGCAGCGCGACGCATACCAGCCCGCCTTGTCGCTCCCCTCGTCCTTCGGCCACATGATGCGGAACCCCGGCACACCCTCAAGCTGCTTCCAGTAGTACAGCATCGCCTTCTCGATTTCGGCGCGTTCGGCGTCGTACTTCTTCAGCTGCTCGATGCCGACGGCGGCGGCGCACTGGTTGAGACGGTTCTTCATCGCGCCGAACGGCATGTTCTTCGTATCCTTGATCTCCTCCATCGAGAACACCTGCGGGATGCGGTCGTAGTGGCCGAAGCGGATCGCCTTGCGGTAGATCTCGTAGTCGTCGGTCACGAGCATGCCGCCCTCGCCGATCGCGAAGCTCTTGCCGGACATGAGCGACATCGCGGCCACCTGCCCGAAGTTCCCCACGCGCTTGCCCTTGTAGTGTCCGCCCTGCGCGTGCGAGACATCCTCCAGCACGGCGATGTGGTGCCGGTTCGCAATGTCCATGATCCGATCCATGTCGCACGGGCAGGCAGAAAGGTGTACCGCCACCACCACCTTGGTCCGCGGCGTGATCGCCGCCTCGAACGCCGCCGGATCCATCTGCATCGTCTCGGGTTCGCAGTCGCAGAAGACAACTTTCGCCCCCAGCGTCTGCGCGCCAAGGCAACTCGCCCAGTACGTGAAGGAAGGACAGATCACCTCATCGCCCGGACCCACGCCCAGCGTGAAAAACGCCGTCGTGATTGCGCTCGTGCCACTCGGGAACGAAAGCGCGTACTGGCGTCCCTGCCATTTCGCAAACCCGTCCTCAAACTTGCGCGCGCGGTCCGTCCCGCTCATCACGCCCTCGTTCAGAACGGCGGTAGACGCCTCGCGCATCGCGTCGTTGACGATCGGCCAGTGGAACAGCGCCTCGTCCTGTTTCTCGATCACCGGCTTGCCGCCGAGGATTGCCAATTTTTCAGTTGCCATATCAATACCTTTCTTTTCTTTGAAATCAAAACGCAACGTATAATACACAAACTGCACAATACTGTCAAGTGGGTGGTCCGCCAATACGTGAAAAAGAATGTTGGTTTCCTTGAATTCAAGACTTTGGTATGGTAAACTACACTTCGTTTTCAAATGGAACAAAAGGACTAAACCATGAAAGTGAAGTTTCTCGCATGGGCATGCGCAACGGTAATGTCGCTTACGGCGGCTGCTTACACCGACAACTACTGGCAGGGACCGGATGGCGGCCAGTGGAACGATCCGGACAACTGGACGCTCGGACGGGTGCCAACGGCCGACGACAACACGATTCTCACCGACATGGACGGCCCCTACACCATCAATGTGGAGGGCGACCAACGGATCTACTGCCTGATGGTGGGGCTTGAGACCGAAGCGACCGTTCAGGGAACTGTCACACTCACGGGTTCCGGCACCATCACCGCCGTCGGCAGTAAGGAGAACTACATCCGCCCGAAACGCGGCCTTATCCTCAATGGCCCAACTGTTCATCTCGACAACGGGAATCTCATGCTGTACGGCCCACTGACGGTCAAGAGTAGCTCCACCATAACGTGCATCGGCCACTTCACGATGTGGATGACAGCGCCATCCATATATGTGGAACAGGGCGGCACTGTGAACATAGCGCAAGACCTCAGGTGTCGTGCGACTACGCCTGTCACCGTAGCGGGAGGCACCTTGAAGTGCAAGAGAGTCATCCACTTTTCCGGATACACCTTTGTCCCCATCAACATATCCATCACGGGAGGCGAGTTCATCACCGAAAGCATCAATCTTGATGTTGCGTCCTCGATTGCCCTGAGCGGTGGAACGCTGAAGGCGACTGACTTCATCACGCTTGCCGACACCGTAACGCTCAATCTGACCGGCGGCACGATGGTGCTCCCCAATCCGAACTACCCGCAGCGCATGTTGACGGAAAACACCGGCGCGACGGTCGAGTACGTCACGTCCGAGCACAGCGTCGATTCGGTCTCCGACAAGTCCATCCTTGAAAACCTCAACGGCGGCACACTTGTTGTGAAAGGTACGGGGAACGGCGCGGTGAACGTGTTCACCGAGAATGGCGAGACCGTGACAGTTGGCGGACAGCTGGTTGTGACAAACGGCTACATCTCCTTCAACAACGAGGCGACTCTCACGAGCGACTATCCGCTGTTCGTCAAGTATTTCAGAACGGAAAGCGCGACCGGACTTCCGATTATCCATGCTCCGACGCTCGTGATCTGCGGCGGCGTCCAGCCGTTCAACATTGGTGGCGAGGGGAGGTACTTCTTCTTCGAGGGCCCCACCACGGTGCGCTTGACATCGAACCTTACGCGTACGATCAGCAAGAGCGCCTATCCGCTTCTCTCCGGCGATTTCGTATTCGATACGCGCGACTGGTATGACCCCACCATCGTACGCAATATGGATCTGCGCGGTCTCGGCGCGAAGGACATCGCGAAGGTGACGATTCGCGGCGGTGGCGACGTGTGGGTGATGCCGACACGGACGGGAACGCCGTTTACGCGCTTTGCGGTTGAAGAGGGCTGCACGCTGTCGCTCGCCTCACTCACCACGGGCATCGACTTCGGTCCGCTGCACGCGGAAGAGTTTGTGATGGGGCCGAACACGGTGCTCAACATCCCGGCAGGGAGCAATTCCGTCCATGCGGTGAGGTGGTCGGTCGATCCTACTGCGATAATAAATGTGGTGCTCGTTGAGGGGCTTACGACGGAGGCGAAAGGCGTGTTGTGCGATATCGGCGGCAACTTCACGCCGGCGGCGGGCCAGATACGGCTTGTCGGCGCGACGGAAGGATGGGGACTTATCGAGCAGAACGGCTCGTGGGCGGTGACGAACGCGGCAATGGATGTGACGCGGGAATCCGACTACGAATGGACAGGTGGCGGCGCAAACACATTGTCACAGAATCCTGACAACTGGGGCGGCACGAGACCTGAAGAGAGTAAGGTTTACGTGTTCGGCGCAGCCGATGGCGGGGCAACACCAAACTTCTACCGGTTCTTCAGGTCTACCGATACTGATACTCCACAAGGCAGCACGATTCAAGGCGTCAAGTTCCGCAACACGGCGGTGAAGACGTTCACGATCGGCGGCTCGTCCGGCATCACCTACAACAATTCTGGCGAATACGCTAGCGCAACGCTCTATTCGCTGTCGCCGGTGATGCAGAAATACGAGGGCGGAAGTATCCGAGGCTACAACCCGTCGTTCAGCGCTTCGGCGGAGGGACCGCTTGTGATAAAGACAAAGACGGATTTCCAGAAAAGGAGCGATACTGGCGTTATCAGCGTGTCTGGCGATGTGCGGTTCGGCAACACGATAACGTTTCCGCGACTGAACCTGGGCCGTTACGGCAACAGCGCCGGACATCTCGTGTGCGGCACGCGCATGTCGGTGCTTGCGGGCGGGTCTCTTACACTTACGAACCAAACAACTGCGTTTTCATCGTCGTTTTCCGGCATCCGCATTGAAGAGGGCGGCACGCTCACTTTCAACGGCGGCGCGTCCGCGTTCTACCAATGGAACATCGACAAGGGGAGCACGCCGTATTCCGGCGCGGCAAAGCAGACGATTGACGGCACGATGAACGTAAACGTGCCGTTCCTCGGAGGCGGCCACCATTCCTATGGCGGGAACGGCACCTTGAACCTGACGGCGGAGATACGGCCGGCCACGCGGGCGGCGCGCGTTGTGTTCGGCGATGCGCTGAACGTGAACATGTCGCACGACTGGGTGACGACAACGGCGGAGGCAGACTTCCCGTTCACGCTCAAGGTGCTCAGAACGCCGACTTTCCATCTGGCGGCGGACTGGCGGTACGGGCCTGCGGAAGGGGCAATTCCGGAATCGACGGCGACGGAGCGCATGGCGATCGTAGCGGAGGAGGCGACACTTACGGTCGATCCATCCGGCGGCACGGCGACATTCGCCGATCCGGTCGGCGGCAAGGGGACACTTGCAGTCACGAACGGCACGCTTGTCACGAGCGGCGACACGGCGGACACGCTCGGTATTGCGGTTAAAGCGAACGGCGTGTATGAATTGAGCGCGCCGCAGACGCTACGCGCCCTCTCATGCGACGCGGGCGGTCTCCTGAGATTTACCGCGTCTGCGCCCTTGACGGTG
>CACZCD010000119.1 GCA_902779565.1 uncultured bacterium
TTTCAATGCGGGTTGGGAATTCACGCCTGATGGCTGGGCGGGCGCGTCGCACCGGGTGGACCTGCCGCATGACTTTCAGCTTGAGATGCCGTGGCGGGAAGATGCCGGCGGCAGCCGCGGTTTCAAGCCGATGGGCGCGGCGAAGTACCGGAACGTGTTCGTGACGGATGCGGCCTGGAAGGGCTCGCGCGTGTTCCTTGATTTCGAGGGCATCATGTGCGTGGGGGACGTGTGGGTGAACGGCGAGAAGGTCGCCGCCACGGAATACGGCTATCTCGGGTTTGAGGTGGATGTCACGAAATGCCTCAAACCGGCGGGCGGAACGAATCGCGTGGAGGTGTGGGCTTCGACGGGCCATAAGTATGGCTCACGTTGGTACACGGGCGGCGGATTGTACCGTCCCGTGCGGATCAAGACGCGTCCGGCGCGGTCGATCGCCCGGCACGGTCTTTTCGTTTCCACGCCGAAGGTCTCCGGGAAGGAGGCGACGGTGCGTGTGCAGGTGGAGCTGGATGGCTTCCGGTGCGATACGAATCGCGTGGAGGCTTTCGCCACGGTCAAGGGCCCCGACGGCTCTCTCGTAGGCGAGAGCCGCGGAGAGGTTCCGTTCAAGGATTACCGTTCACGCGTGACCCTCCTCCTGCCCGACATCACCCTTGCGAATCCTCTGTTGTGGGATCTCGACACGCCGCGGCTCTATACCGCCGAAGTGCGGCTTGTGCAGGACGGTCGCGAATTGGATTCCGACCGCGTCCGGTTCGGTATCCGCCAGATTGAGTTCTCGTCGGCGTTCGGCTTCCGCCTGAACGGGCGCAAGGTCTTCCTGAAGTCAATGAGCAACCATTCCGACTACGGTGCCGTGGGTGTCGCGCAGTTCCCGCGCGCCATTGAGCGGGAGCTGCGACAGATGAAGGCGTTCGGGTTCAACGCCGTGCGGTGCAGCCACAACCCCTACGCGGAGGATTTCTATCGGCTCGCGGACGAGCTGGGGATTCTGGTGGTGGACGAGTTCATCGACAAGTGGAGCCAGGGCGACGGCTGCTGGTTCGGGCGTCGACCGTTCCTCGCTGTGTGGCCGGAGCTGCTCACGGAGTGGGTGCGGCGCGACCGCAACCATCCTTGCGTCATCCTGTGGTCACTCGGCAACGAGCTTCAGCAGAGCGAGCAGCATGCCGGATACGATACGGGGGATTGGGGCGTGACCACCTACCGCATCTTCGATCTGTTCACCAAGCGGCTTGATCCGACGCGCCTGACCACAGTGGGACTGTTCCCGTCCCGGGCCGGCGCCATCTACCGCAAGGATCCGCGCTATCACGTGAAGCCGATCCGTCCGCCGGAGCTTTCCGACGTGATGGACGTGGCGAGCTTCAACTACAGGTATGAGGACTACGCCGACTACTTCAAGTGGAACCCTAACCTCATCCTGTTCCAGAGCGAAGCCTCCACGAGTCGGTGGCTGGAGCCGTACTTCGGGATGGACCGCGAAAGGACTGTGGGCGTAAGCTGGTGGGGTGCGATTGAATACTGGGGCGAGTCGAACCGCTGGCCGAAGAAGGGATGGTGCTACTCTTTCTTCTCGCACACGCTCGAGCCGAAACCGCAGGCCTATCTCATCCGCAGTGGACTTGAGCCTGAGAAGCCGCTTACGCACATCGGGGTGATGGCGGATTCCGGCGAACGCCTAATCTGGAACGACATACAGTCTGGACAGTACGTGCTGAACGAGAGCTGGAACGCGGACGAGAAGGGCTCGCGCACGGTGTTCGCGTTCTCGAACGCGGAGGAGGTGGAACTCATTCTGAACGGCCAGTCGCTTGGCCGGAAGAAGACGAAGTTCAACGTGACGGAATGGAAGGATGTTGCATATGCGCCCGGCCGCCTTGAGGCGAAGGGGAGCAACGGCTCGTCCCATGCCCTTGAAACGTCCGGTCCCGCCACGCGGCTTGAGATCGTCGAGGAGTGTCCCGGCGATTGGCGGACGGACGGGATGGATCTCAAGTATCTTCGTATCTACGCGCGGGATGCCGCCGGGCGCCGCGTACCGGATGCCGCTCCGCGCCTGCGCGTGCAGGTGGAGGGCCCCGCGACGCTGCTGGCGCTCGACAACGGCGACCACTTTACGGATGAATTCTTCGCTGTCCGGGAAAAGGCGATGAAGGACGGTTTCCTTCTGGCGATTCTGCGTGCGGGGCGCGAAGGCGGCGAAGTGTCATTCCGCGTGGAGGGTGAAGCCCTTCCCCCTGCTTCCCTGAAGCTTTCGGTTCGTGATTGATAAATTGGAAACGATATGGTATATTAAGGGATTGTTTCGCTTCATTAGAGAAAAGGAATGGAGATGGACATGAAAAAATGCATTGCGATTGCGGTGGTGATGTTTTGCGTCGTCGGCGCGGGGGCACGGCAGGTTGGATGGTGCGCCAAAGGCGACCTTTCGAGGCCGTTCTCAGACCCCAACAACTGGCAGTTCGGGAGCGCGCGGACGCCGACCTTGCCGGAACCTGGCGATCAGGCGTATATCGGCAACGCCGGCGCCGATATCGTGGTGGATGACGATTCCGCGGCCGCGGCGTCAGCAGTCGGCCAGTTCTACTTCGCTGGCACCAACAACGTGATCTGGAACACCACGACGAACTGCTGGCTCGGGGCACGGATCGGCGCCGACAATGCCGCGGTAGAAGGCGGTCTTGTGAAGAGGGGTGTCCACACGGAGCTCTCCTTCGCGGCGCCGTACACAGGTAACTTTGACTACGACGGACCGATCTACGTGGAGGAGGGGCTGCTGCGTTTGCCGTCCTATGTGGGCAAGACGCGTCCGACCGCCGATTTCGTCATCGGCAAGACGGTCGTGAACGAGGGCGCGACGCTTGTGATGGTGAACGCGGATACGGCAGGAGCGCAGTCGGATTTCCGCCGCATCCTCTGCTACGGCACCCTCACGAACGAGAACCCTACGGTGAAACACGCGTTCAAGACGCGGGCGGACGGCTCCTGGGGGCGGCCGGAAAACCGTTCGATCCTCGCCGGCGTGCTCGGCCCACGCATCAGCTTCGAGCCGTATGGATGCGTCGATCTCGTGGGGACGGAGAACTTCTTCCCCACGTTCAACCCGATGTCGTCGGGCTCCCAAGTCCCCGAGTGCGTTGTGGGAATCCAGAAGTTCGGCAACAAGGGCGATGCGACGTCATCGATCGGGACGCAAGGATCGCTCAGCTACACCTGGAGCGGCGTGATTTTCCGATATCTCGGTAACGGGGAGACTACGGACAAGGAGTTCCAGTTCAATCTGCATGACAATTTCCCGACCTGGTCGTACAACCACATCCCCGGTCTCGACGGCGGGCCGCACGGCGATGCCGTGTTCAAGGGCAAATGGAGTACCACGAAGAAGTACGTGCAGTGCATTCAGCTGATCGGATCGAACACGGTGCCCTGCGTGGTCGATTGCGATATCGACGCGAAGTCGGACGAATGCACGGACGCCGTCGTGACCAACTACGTGGTCGCGGGCGATGCCGAAAGCGGCGTGGATAAAGTCGTCACCTACATTCTCACGACGAACTATTCGTTCCATGTGTACAAGCGGGGAACGGGCGCATGGCGGTTCAACGACGGCTCGTTGCGGATTCTTTACTCCTATTACGGGACTGGACTGTGCGGCGGATTCTCCATTGAGGAGGGCACGCTGCAGACGGAGTCGCTCACGGATCGCGGCGAAGAGTGCGCGCTCGGCACCTCGACGCACTTGTTCGGCGGGTACTTTGGCCGATATGACGAGTCAAAGCGCGTGGACTGGGCGTTTTCGTTCGGAACGACGAACGAAAACGGCGCGGCTGCGACCGAAGGCACGCTTGAGCACGTCGGGACCCTCGAGGCGGTGAGTTCGCGCCGGAAGTTCGTGCTGATCGGCGACGGGCGGATCAAGAACTCCGGTACGGCGCGGATGCTGGTGAACGACTTCAGTGCGCTGACGGAGGGCGAAAAGACCCTCACGTTCGACGGCGACAACGCGATGTCCAACGTGGTGACCGGCATCCGCGACGGGAACGGGAAGGTGACGGTGGCGAAGGAGGGCGCGGGTCTCTGGATCTTCCGCGGGAACCAGACGTTCTCGGGCGGGCTGTGCGTGAACGGCGGCACGTTGCTGGTGGAGGCGCCCACCAACCGGTTCAACTGGTTCCGGCTGATTCTGCGCGAGGCCGGCGGCATCGCGCAGTTCGGCGAGTTCGGACTGTTCGACAAGGAGGGCAACCGCATGGCGAAGAATCTTTCGTTGCCTTCCTGGAACAAGGGTGACAACAAGTTGTACGACAACGGTCGGCTGTTCCTGCAGCTGGCGCCGGGCGAGGTATGGGGTGGACGTTCCGGGAACTTCTGCCACTACAGCGGCGGAAACAGCCTGAAGGGACTGTTCGACAATTCGGCAACGGCGGGCGGATGCCTTTATCTCGGTCTGCGCGGGCCGAGCGAAGAGCGCATGAACCAGTGGCATGTGATCACGATGCACTTGAAGGACGATGAGCCGGAAGCGGCGAAGTACGACCTCTGCCGCCATAACGACAACACGGACCGCCATCCAACGAAATTCATGCTAGAAGGGAGCCGCGATGGCGCGTCGTGGGAGCTGCTGCACGAGACATCCGGCCGGTTGATGCTGCCGGATAAGCAGCACTGGTACTCCGACAACTCCGCGTTCACGGCCAACATGGCACCGACGGGCTATGCGATCGATGGAAACCGGCCGGTTTCGTCGCTTCAGAACCTGGAGTACGTGCGCGTGGCGACGAACGCGGTGCTCAAGACCGAATACGAGAACGTCGGCAAGATCGGCGAGATCCGCATCGACGCCACCACGGGCGGCGGCACGATTGACGGCTTTGCGTTCAAGGACAACGTCACGCTGCGCGTGGAGAACATGCCGGAGCACGGCGGGGTGTTCATGCCGATGACCTTCACAAATGTGACGGGACTCAACACGGCGAAATGGACGCTCGTCCTCGTGGATGGCAACAGCAGCCGGTACGCTCTGGGCGTGGGTGCGAACGGGTTCACCGTGGCGCCGAAGGGACTTTCCGTGCTGATTCGCTGACGGAGCGTTGACATGGATAAGATGAGATTTGCCGGTGTGGTGCTTGGCGTCACGCTACTGGTTGGATGTGGTGAAGCTAAGCCGAAGGTCGTTTCGCTGCGAGCCGGCGCGACCGAGGTGCTTGTGGGGGCAAAGGCGACGCCGTCAACGCGGTTTGCTGCGCAGGAGCTGACGAACTTCCTGTCGCGCGTGTTTGCGGTGGATGTGCCGGTGGTGACCGCGCCGACGCCCGGCCGTCTGCAGATTGTGGTGGGCGACAACGAATGGAGCCGCGCGGAGGGGCTCGCACCGGAGAAGCTGGAGAAGGACGATGCGTTCATCATCCGCGCCACGACGAACCGTGTCTATCTCTGCGGCGTGGATGGCGACTGTCGCTGGTATGCGGACGTGATCAACGCGGGGCGAGGCGGACCTGGTATGATGCAGGGGCGGCGGTCGTCGTCGTTCGCGGTGTACGAGTTTCTGGAGCGCTATGCTGGATGCCGGTTCTACTGGCCGGGCGAGCTGGGCGAGATCGTGCCGCGAGCCGCTTCGGTGAGCGTACCGCTCGGTGAGCGGATCCATGCGCCCGACTTCATCATCCGCAAGTACTACCATCCCTCGCCCGTGGGCGCCCTCGCCGACACGGACGGGAAGAAGGGCTGGATCGACGGCAACGAATACACGTTCGCGAAGGGCACGATGCTCAACTGGTCGCGTCTCAGGATGGGGTCGTTCGACATTCCGTGCTGCCATGGCGTGAACCGCTTCTACATGCTCGACCGCTTCGGCAAGACGCATCCCGAGTATTTCGCGCTGAAGAAGGACGGCAAGCGGTTCACCACCTATGAGGGCTACGAGTCTTCGACATGGGGGATGCTCTGCTTCTCATCGGCCGTGACGAATGAGATCTACCTCGACGCGAAGAGCTACCTGCTGGGCGAGGATCCGTCGGTGCGTAAGGTGCGGTGCGACAAGAAGGGGACGTGGTACTGGCCGACATGCTTCAGCAAGAGGAAGTACGTGGACATCATGCCGAACGACAGCCAGTACGCCTGCCAGTGCGAGAAGTGCCTGGCGAAGTACACGCCGAAGGACAAGGATCCGACCGGAAACTTCATGACCGAGCTGATCTGGGGCTACACGGCGGATGTGGCCAGAAGGCTCATCTCCGATGGCGTACCGGGCTACGTGACGCAGATGGCGTACGCGCAGTATAGCCGCCCCCCCGCATTCGACCTGCCAACCAACATCATGGTGATGGTGGCGAAGACGGGTCCATTCTCGATGCGCAAGCCCGAACAGCTCGCCAAGGACAATGCGGCAATCCGCGCTTGGAAGGCGAAGACGGGGCGCGTCTGGATATGGACGTACCCGAACAAGTATGGCAACCTCAACGTGGCGGGCGTGCCCACGATGACGCCTCATGCGTGGGGCGACTACTACCGGCAGATCGCGCCGGACATATTCGGTGCGTTCGCGGAGTCCGAGTGCGACCGGTTCTTCTTCAACCATCTCAACTATTACGTGTTCTCGAAGGTGTGCTGGGACAACTCGACAGACGTGAATGCGGTGCTCGACGAGTACTTCCGGCTGATGTACGGCGCGGCGGCGCCCGAGGCGAAGGCTTTCTGCGAGGCGCTTGAGAATAGGTTCCTCGATAGGATGGTCGGGCAGGTGGAGAACACGCCGGCAGGTCCTATGGCCAAGGCGCCGAGCGTCCACGAGGTCTGGACGGATGTCTATGGACCGAAGATCCTTGGCGAATGGGAGGCGCTGCTCGACAGGGGCGCGGCGAAACTAGCGGCGGGCTCGATCGAGGCGAAGCGTTTCAAGGTCTTCCGCGATGAGCTTTTTGGCGTGATGCGCCGCACAGGGGAGGCATATCTCGATGCGACGGATTCAACGCGCAACGCCGCGCGCTACAAGGCTTCTCCGCCGAAGCGCAACCTGATCGACATGGACGCCACATGGCATGCGTTTACGCGCGACGCGGAAGAGAAGATCGTCACGGATCGATCGTTCAAGGTCGTTTCAACGAACGGCAACGCGTCCACGCTGTACTATCTTGATGGACGCTGTGCCGAGACGCTGAAGCCGAATACGCGCTATCGGCTGTCGTTTTTCATCAAGGGCAAGGATATCACGCCCACGCGGAAGGGGGGCGGTGCCGGCATCACGCTGTGTGACGCCTACAACCACAGCTTTCCGCGCACGGCCGGGCTCACGGGGACGTTCGACTGGACGTACCAGACGTTTGAGTTCAAGTCCGATCCCGAGTCGAACAATCGCTGCAAGAGCTATCTCTATCTGCGCATTGGCGGCGCGAACGGCACGGCGTGGTTTGACGGCCTGAGTCTCGTGGAGATCCCGGAGCAGGTGGTGAAGCCGGGCGCGTGCGCGGTGGTGCTCGCGCCTGACGCATCCCCTGTCACGCGCTTTGCGGCGGATGAGCTTGCGAGGTTTCTGACGAAACGTTTCTCCGGCAAGACCGTGCCGGTGAAGACCGCAATCACCGAAGGTGAGTTTGCGTTCGTGGTGGGCGACAATGCGTGGAGCCGCGCGGCGGGTCTCGCACCGGAGAAACTCCCCCGTGATGGATTCGCCATTCGCACCGCACCGGGGCGCGTCTATATCTGCGGGCGCGACGATCCGAAGGCGGACCTTGCCAAGCGGCTTGAGGCCGGGCAGGACACACGGTTCGAGATGGCCAGCGTGTTCGGCGTGTACGACTTTCTGGAGCGCTTCGCCGACTGCCGTTTCTTCTTCCCCGGCGAGCTGGGCGAGTGCGTGCGGCGTGGAGATGATCTGCCGCTGCAGACAATAGACTGCACTTCCGCGCCGGACTACACGGCACGTCGCATCTATGACGGCAGGAAGTCCGTGTATTTCGATGGCGATGGCACGCGCGGCAAGGCTCTCAACCAGGTTCGCACACGCATGGAGACCGAGAACATCCCGTGTTGCCACGGACTGCGCACGCTTGACTACATAAACCGCTTCGGCAAGACGCATCCCGAATACTTCGCGCTCCAGCAGGGGCGGCGCAACACCGATCCGAACTACCGTTTTCCGCATCAGTTCTGCTTCACGAGCGGGATACGCGAGGAGATCTACCGGGATGCGGTGAAGCGCTTCAAGGCTGGCGCACGCTACTTCGACGCCATGCCACAGGATGAGATGGTGGCCTGCGAATGTGCCGCTTGCAGGAAGGCCTACAGCGAGGGGCCGGCAGACCAGCCCGCGACCGAGCTGGTGTGGGGTAATGTGGCCGATTGGGGCAAGCGACTCATCAAAGAGGGAATATCGGGCCAGCTGACCCTTCTTGCGTATTCGCCGTACAAGGCGGTGCCGAGAGTCGATCTGCCGACGAACGTGCAGGTGATGGTTGCGGTGGGTGGGCCGTTCATGCTTAACGACCCCGCGCGGTTGGCGAAGGAGGATGCGCTCGTGAAGCGCTGGAAGGAGAAGGTCGGCCATCGCGTATGGCTCTGGACTTACCCCGACAAGTACGGCAACCTCGACATCCCGGGTGTGCCGTGCTTCGCGGCGCAGGCGTGGGGCAGGTTCTACGGCGAGCGCAAGGAGGATATCTTCGGCGCGTTTGCGGAGTCTGAGAGCGACAGGTGGTTTTACCAGCACCTAAACTACTACGTGTACGGGAAGGTCTCGTGGAACACGGGCGTGAATGTGGATATTCTCATGAGCGACTATCTGAACAGGATGTTCGGTCCGAGCGTGGTGCAGTGGTACATGGGCTGCATCATCAGGAGCCTTGAGGAGAAGTGGACGAAGGATATCGCGGGCCGCACTGTGGATACGACGATGGGGCCGATGACGTCACCGCCATCTGACGAGGATATCTGGACGAAGATCTTCTCGCCGAAGGTGATCGCTGGCTATGATTCGCAGCTCACCGCCGCGTTCAAGGCCGCCGAGAAGCTTCCCGATCCGCTCATCGCGAAGCGCGTGCAGCTCTACCGGCGAGAGATCTATGAGCCGATGAAGGCGGCTTCCGATGCCTACTTCGCGCGCCGCAAGGCCGTTGCGGGGCAGAAGACGCTCAAGGCCGGTGAGACAATTCCGTTCGTGCCGTTCTACAATAACGCGGCGCGCGTGTTCTCCAAGACGCAGAAGAAGGATCTTCCGGGTCGTGACCTTCCGGGAACCGCGAAGATCTGGAAGGAGAATGGTTCTCTAAGGGCGACATTCGACCTCGTGGAGCCGAATATGGATGATGTGCTGGCGGCGAAGCGCAAGCGCGATGATCGCCTCATCTGGATGGATAATTCCGTGGAGCTGTACATCTGCCCGTCTGGCGACCGGAATGTGAGGTATCAGGTGTTGGTCAATTCGCTTGGCTGCCATGCCGAGGTGTGCCATGTGCGCGTGGGCCAGTCATCTACATCCGACTGGGACTGGAATCCTGACCTGAAGGTCAAGGTCGGCCGTACGAAGAAGGGCTGGCGGTGCGATCTGTCGATTCCTCTTTCAGCGCTTGGCGAGATGTCCAACCGCGTACCAGTTGAATTCTGCCGCACGCGCAAGCTCAAGAGCGGCGGACAATACCAGCAGCTTTTCCATACATCGCCGCTCGTGGATCGTTTTGGGTGCGCAGCGGACTTCGCGGAAGTCGCGTTCTGACGCCGTTGGACGGGTTCGGTACCTTATGCTATCATGCGGCCTGTTTTAGGACATAGGAGCCCGAAACGATAGAGGATAACTGTGATTGAAACGGAAAGAATGAGGACCATGGAAGAGAGAAAAGAAACATCGTTGATGCCGCGTTTGGGAAGTCCGCTTTTGGGAAGGCGTTCGTTTCTCGGGCTTGCGGCGGCTACCGCATCGTTCAATCTCGTCCGGGCGGCCACGCCGCGCACGATTGAAGCGGGACGGCGGATCCGTGTGGCGCTCATCGGGTGCGGCTTGCGGATGGGGGTGCTCTGCACGAAGTGCGAGGATGTGGAAATCGTGGCACTTGTCGATCCGTGGACCCGGGCGTTGGACCGGATCCGCGGCAAGCTCTGCAAGCTCTATCCCGGTTCGGGCTACGAGAAGATTCTGGCATTCCCGACCTATCAGGACCTGTTCGCAAAGATGGGCGACGCGATCGACGCCGTAATCATCGCCACAAATCAGCAGCAGCACGCCTTGCCGGCGCTTCTCGCCATGCAGCGCGGCATCCATGTCTATATCGAAAAGCCGATCGCCTACTCCATCGAGGAGGCCGAGTTGATGCTGTCGTTCGCGAAGAAGTATGGTGTGGTGTCGCAGTGCGGGCACCATGGCCATTCATCGCCGATCATGGCGACGGCGGTGGAGTACATCCAGAGCGGCGCGCTTGGGCAGGTGCGCGATGTGTGGTGTTTTGACGACCGCATCAACTCCCAGGCCGTCGTGCCGCCGGACGCCCCTGTCCCGGAGGGCATGAATTGGGACCTTTGGGTCGGACCGGCGGAGATGCGCCCGTACAAGGAGTGCTATGGTCCGCATCGGTGGTATGACTGGAAGGGTTTCGGGAACGGCAACATCGGCAACATGGGCAACCACATCATGGACGCGTCCTTCTTCGCCCTGCGTTTGAACGAGGTCAACCCCGTGAGCGCCGAACTGCTTGACCAGCGCGAGGGGGCGCCGGGCTCATGGCCGGCAGGATGGCGATGTCCGT
>CACZCD010000120.1 GCA_902779565.1 uncultured bacterium
GCCCCCGACGGCAATCTGGCGATTGCCGAGCGGGGCGAGGACGCAGCCAGGCGCCCTCCGCCACGGGCGGGTGAGGTTGCGGCGGCATTCCCCGCGCCCCGACACGCAAACACACACCATCACTCACGCACCACGCACACAAGCACACACGGCAAAATACGAAAAAGACACACTCACTTCATGCCACCCGTGCGCAATTCACTACCCCGGATTCTGCGGCGTGAAATTGTGCTATAATGTGTGGCACAGAAAAGGAGATTCGGTCATGAAAACATTCAGGCATTCGAAGAAGATGGTCGTCACCCTGGTGGTGT
The DNA here is from genome assembly GCA_902779565.1 of uncultured bacterium. Lineage (GTDB taxonomy): Bacteria > Verrucomicrobiota > Kiritimatiellia > RFP12 > UBA1067 > UBA1731. Next base: position 315 of record CACZCD010000120.1, read on the forward strand.
CCGTGGCGGCGTGCGCCGTCGCCGAGATGGGGGATGTGCGGCTCAAGGGCTATTTGGGGGATCGGCTGGACGCGATGATCCTGCGGCATGTTGTCGGGACGGATGTGGACTACATCACGGCGCCGTTTCTGGAGAAGACGGAGCGCCGGAACTGGTGGCAGTCGGAGTTCTGGGGGAAGTACATGCATTCGGCCGTCCCGTATCTGCAGTATTTGGGGAATGGGGAACGGGGAATGGGGAACGGGGAACGGGGAACGGGGAATGGGATCTTGCTGAAGGCTGCCATTGACCGGGGAATTGATAGGATTCTCGCTTCGCAGGAGCCGAACGGCTACATCGGCAACTATCCCGATGAGCTGCGATGCGGTGAGGGCTGGGACGTCTGGGGCATGAAGTACACGATGATGGGGCTGTTGCATTATTTCGATGCGTATCGAAATAATGCAGGGAAGAGGGAAGAGGGAAGAGGGAAGAATGAGGAGGAACGGGGGCAGAAGGTGCTTGATGCGTGCCGGAAACTGTGCGACTATGTGATTGCGGAGCTGGGGCCGAATGGAAGGCGTGGACGGGAGCTCTGGCAGACGGGCAACTGGACCGGCTACGCGAGCTCATCCATCCTTGAACCTGTGATGTGGCTGTACAAGCGGACGAAAGAACAGAAGTATCTCGATTTCGCGACCTTTCTCGTGAAGGGCATGACGGAGCCCGAAAGCGGGCCTCGCCTCCTGGATCTCGCGCTCAAAGGCGTGTCCGTCGCCGACCGCAACGGCCACGGGAACAAGCCCGAGGCGCACGGCGGGTACGTGATGAAGCACAACCGCTGGAAATCCTATGAGATGATGAGCTGCTATCAGGGGTTCCTCGAATACTACGAAGTGACGGGGCGGAAGGATCTCTTCGAGGCGGCGCTGAAGTCGGCGGAGGACATCGTGAAGGAAGAGATCAACCTTGCGGGCGGATGTTCGTGCTCCGAGGCGTGGTTCCACGGCGCGCGCAAGCAGCATCTGCCGTACCTGCATCTTCAGGAGACGTGCGTCACGACCACCTGGATGCGGTTCTGCGAGAAGCTGCTCAATCTGACGGGAGACCCGAAGTGGGCGGATGAGCTGGAGCGCACGTTCTACAACGCCTATCTGGCGGCGATGAAGGCGGATGGCGCCGAGTTCGCGGGCTATACGCCGCTTTCGGGCAACCGCTATCACGGCCAGCACCACTGCGCGATGCACACCGACTGCTGCACGGCGAACGGTCCACGCGGCTTTCTGTGCTTCCTGAAGGAGCTTTTCCGCACAAAGGACGATTCCATGCTTCTCAACTTCTACGGTTCCGCGCTTGTGAAGGGGACGCTCGCCGACGGCCGGAAGGTCGCCTTCGACATGTACTCGCTCTACCCGCGCAGCAACAGGACGCGTCTCGTGAGCCACACGGAGAACGTGGGCGAAGTGCCGCTGCTCCTGCGCATTCCCGCCTGGAGCGCCCGGACGGAGGTCAAGCTCAACGGCAAGGCGCTGGCGGGTGTGACGCCAGGCCGCTATTTCACGGTGAAGCACAACTGGCGACTGGGGGATGTCCTTGAGATTTCGTTCGACATGCCGGTCGTGGCGCATCTGCTCGAGGGGAATGTCGCGTTCACGCGCGGCCCTGTCCTGCTCGCCCGCGACAGCCGCTTCGCCGACGGCGATCTGATGGAGCCGTTCCGGAAGCGGATCCGCGACGGCGAGAAGATGCCGACGTTCGCGGCGGTGCGTGCGCCGTCGGACGACATCTGGATGGCGTTCTCGGCGACGCTGCCGATCGGATCCCACCATGAGAACCCGGAAGGGGCCCTGCCGGCGACGGTCTTCTTCTGCGACTATGCCTCGGCCGGCAACACCTGGCATCGCAACAACTACTACCGCACCTGGTTCCCCGTCGAGCGCAGCCCGCTGGACTGAACCAGTCCCCATGACGCAAGAGAAGGAGGTCTTCCGATGGATGTATGGGCAATCGTTGGGCGATTGGCGCTGGCCGCAGCCCTTGGCATGGTGATCGGAATTGAGCGCACCTACCGCGCCAAGACGGCGGGGATCCGTACGCATTTCCTTGTGGCGCTCGGCAGTGCGCTTTTCATGATTGTTTCGCGTTACGGGTTCGAGGGCACGGGCGATCCCGGCCGCGTGGCGGCGCAGATCGTGAGCGGCATCGGCTTTCTTGGCGCTGGTACAATCATCATGCAGAAACATGTGGTGCATGGGCTTACGACCGCCGCCGGCATGTGGGTGGCGGCGGGCATCGGCATGGCCTCGGCCGCCGGGCTCTACTCGGTCGCCGTGATTTCCACGGTGCTGGCGCTCATCGGTCTGGAAACGGTGGGCCGCCTCAACCGCTTCCTCCGCGCGAAGGGGGAAGTGGATGGGTGAGAGCGCTGTTTTCCAGCATCGCCGATCGCTATGACCGGATGAACCGCGTGATGTCGCTTGCGCTCGATCGGCGTTGGCGGCAGAAGGTGATCGCCGATCTTGATTTGCCGCCCCGGGCGAACGTGCTGGATCTTGCGTGCGGGACGGGGGACTTCACCGCGGCGCTCCTGCAACGGTTTCCGGACGCCTGCGTGACAGGCGTGGACCTGACGCCGGAAATGCTTGCGCTCGCCCGGCAGAAGCTTGCCGGTGCGTCGGGTGTCACGTTCTGCACGGGCGATGCGCAGGACCTTGCCGCATTCACCGATGCCACGTTTGATCTCGTCGTCTGTGCGTTTGGGTTCCGCAATTTCCCCGACAAGGAAAAGGCGTTGGCGGCCTGCCATCGCGTGCTCAAGCCGGCAGGGCGGCTGGTCGTGCTGGAGCTGTTTCGTCCCACGTCGCGCCTCGTCGGCGCGCTCGTGAACATCTGGCTGTCCCTCGTGGCGTTTCTCTTCGCTTCTGGGGCGCGCAAGGCCTACGCATACCTCCGCCGTTCCGTTTCCGAAACCGTGAGTGCGGACGCGTTCGTCTCATTGGCCGCGCGCGTGGGCTTTCGATGCAACCGTCGCCGCACCTTCTTTCCCTCCGCCACCGGTCTTTCATTCCGTTCGGCGGACGCTCACGGTGTGCTTTTGGGCTCGGGGATCGGGTCGAGCCAGGTCTTGTAACGCATCTGGCGGCGCGGCACCGTTTTGTCAAGGGCTTTCATGGCGCCGCGCCAGAGCTGACCGTTCAGCCGGATGATGCCGACGCTTGTGTTCAGCGTGTGCTTTTCCACATGGGAGAGGTCCGTCGAGACGAGCGTCAGCGAAGGTACGGACTTGCCGTCGGTCTTGCGAGAGCCACCGTAGCACCCGAAGTAGAACTTGCCGTTCGAGTAGTCCACCGTCTGGATGCCGAGATTGGTCCAGTCGCTGTTCAGCACGTGCCGCTTGATGAAGGTGAATTCGGGCGTGTACTCATAGACGTAGTTCTCGTTGTGGGTCGGGGGAAGTCCGCCGATGATGAAGAAATGGCCGTCCTTCCAGGTCATGCCGCCAGCGCCGTGGCACAGCTCCGGCACCTTCCAGCGCTTGATGAAGGAGAGGTCGTCGCCGCGGTAGGCGTACACCCAGCTGTCGGCCTTGTCTTCGGTGTTGAACTTGCCGTGGTTCACGGCCACATACACCGTGCCGCCCACCACGCACAGGTCGCCATGGTGGGATTTGAGCCCCTTGGCGTGCGTCAGCACCTTCCCCTTGAGATCCGTGCGCGTCAGCTCCACGGTGTGCGACCACCAGATGTTCGTGCCGTCCGTGCAGACGCCCTGCAGGTGCGGCGGGTAGTCGCCTTCCGAGGTGATGCGGGCGTTGGCGGCGTGAAGCGTTGCCGTCGCAAGGCCAAACGCGGCGGTGAGGATTCCAATGCGCTGAATTGTTTTCATAGGCGCCATTATACCACAATCCCGCTTGTTTGGAGGAGGGACATTTGGTACAATTTGCGGCATTGAGGTAAAAGGAGTTGAGATGAAACAGAAAAGCAGAGGGTACGTGCTGGCGCTCGGCGCCGTCCTTTTCGGTGTGGCGACGACGATGGCGTACGATGCCGGCACGGCGTACACTGTCCCGGCCGGTACTACGGTCACGGTGACCGATGCCGACATCGACTCTTTCAACGCGCTTGCGAGCGTCTCGTTCGGCGACGCCGCCGCGACGCTGGTGTTCAACACCTCCAAGGCCCCGACCGTCCCGATCTCCGGAAGCGGCACGATCCGCAAGATCTCCGCCGATGCCTGGACGCTCGACACGGCGCAGAGCGGCTTTACCGGCACGTGGGATTTCACCGACGGCGAAACGTCGCTCACGGTGCAGTATGCGCTCGGCAGCGAATCCTCCACGAGCAACATCTACGTGCGCTCCGGCGCGACCCTTTCGCTGGACGGCACCGCGTTCTTATTCTGGAAGCGTCCGCTGCATCTCGCCGGAAAAGGGTTCTCCGGCCACGGCGCGCTGCGGGTGACCGTGCAGTCTTCTGCAAGCGGCAACATGATCAAGCGCACTGTCTTGGACGATGATGCCGATATTGTGTTCGTGGGAACCTCCTACCTCTTCCACTATGAGGCAGACGGCGAGGCGTTGCGGCTGAACGGCTATACGCTTACCATGCGCGTATCGCAGAGAAACCAGCATATCTATCTGATGTCCGGGAAGGTCGTGGGGCCGGGCAAGTTCGCCGTGACGAATGAAACGGAGGGGACCTATTTCTCTGCCGGTCCGTGCCTGCGTGGCGTAGAATTGCTGGATCCGTCCGTGGAGTTCGTGATGTATGACCGCACCTCGATGGTGATATACAACCATTCGCCCACGAACTACCTCGCAAAAATGACGGTTGAGGGCGCTGACGTTCGCATGTACCACCACCACCAGAACAAGGACACAGGCGTTTGCACGGCAGGGCAGGGGCATGATCTCTGGGCGGGCGAGGTGTACCTCAAGAATCCTACGAGCCGCCTCTCCATGGGATGCATGGAAAGGTCCGACGATCCGGTGTACAGCAGGTACGTCATTGGCATAACCGGCCTCGTCAGCGGTCCCGGATCGCTGATGCTCGCCACCGCGCCCACATATACCGACGACACGAAGGGGATCATATACCTTTCGTGCCCCACGAACACCTACACCGGCTCGACCACGTGGAACGGCGCGAACGGCGCCACCCTCGTGATCCCGTATTCCAACAGCATTCCCGTATATGCGAACGTGACGGCGAACGCACCGTTGACGCTTCAGCCGACCGGGGAGGAGCATGGCTGGGGCGGCGCCTCGATCGCGCGCTTCGCGGAGAGCGTTGCCTGGCCCGACAGCCTAGACACCTGCGTGTTCGTGGACGGTTCATTGATGCCCGATGGCACCGTGACGTTCGACGGGGCGGAGATCGCCTCAGACCTTACGGGCGACATCATTGACGGCATCTCGGGCGTGGACGGCACTACGCTTGCGTTCCGTTCGCCGCTCGGCAGGCCGATCCAGCCCCAGGCCGCATCGAACTGCACCGTCAAGCTCACAGGCACCGATGCGCTCTACGTGACGAACCTTCCCTGCGTGAGCGGAAGGGGCAACTGGACGGGCGAGATCCTTTTCGATGGCGCGAAGGACGTGTGCATAACGGACGGCTTCCCGTACGTCATCAGTGCCGGGAGCGGTGCAAGGCGCGTGGTGTTCAAGGATTCCACGCTGGCGATGGAGCAGAATCCGGAAATCACGGACGACTACTCCAGCATGACCCAGGATGCAATCGTCATAGGTTCGCGCAATGGATCGAGCGACTGGCCTGGCGACCTGCTCATCGAGGGGAGCAGCGTGATTACGGCACGCCTGCAGATCGCCGCTTCGACAAGTTCGCGCGGGCGCGTGGTGCAGAAGGGGGGCGAAGTGCTGGTCCTTTCTACGCCCAAAACCGACTCGCGGAACCGTTTTGCCATCGGCGGGACGGACTATGCAAGCGGCTACTACGAGCTTGTGGACGGCAGCCTGAAGGTGCTTGGCTCGATGATGATAGGCAGGTATGGGGATGGCGTCCTTTGGCAGAAGGGCGGCGATTTCCAGACGGTCAGGCATCCGCGCAACACCGAAAGCGGCACCACGACCGCCTGGTGCGACATTGGGTACGGTAACGCCAGTTCTCGTGGGCACTTCATCGCCACCGGCGGCACTGCGTACTTTTCGGGCAGCATACTCTTCCCTCGCGGCGCCCACGCATCCGGCGTGTTCACGGTTGCGGGCAATGCCGACGTGACGGCCTATGTGGGCATTGCCTATGGATACTATGATGCGATTGGCATCGTGAACCTGAACGGCGGCACCTTCTCAAGCAGGGGTGGCTCCTGCTTCAATTCGCGTTTCAAGATGAACAAGTATGCCGAGTACGGATGGCTCCCGGAGGTGTACCTGAACGCCAACGGCGGATGCATCAAGGCGGTGGTGAACACATCGGTGTTCGGCGCGGCATACACGGACGATACGACTTCCACCACCGCGCAGGCGGCGCTGACGCGGATTTCGCTGTACGAGAAGGGGCTCACGATAGACGTGACGAACAAAGTCGCATACGCGTACCGCGGCATGACGAACGCCACCGGCAAGGGCGTGGCGTCGATCCCGATTCCGCGCAAGCCTGGCGTGGTCGCGTCCACGTGGGTGAAGATCGAGGGCGACGGGCACGGCGCGAGCGCCGTCGCCGAGGTGGACCACGAGACGGGCGACGTGACGAACATCCTCGTGACGAGCGCAGGGTTCGACTACACCTGGGCGAAGGCGACGTTCGTGGACGGCGCGCTCAACAGGACCAACTCGCTGACGACGGTCGATTGCGTGCTTGCGGACAATGTGGGCGGTGGGCTGAAGGTGGAGGGCACCACGGGCAGGCTTGAGCTGCACGCCACGAACAATTATGCGGGCGTGACGGAACTTGCGGGCGGCACCTTGAAGCTGATGTGCGACTGCGCGATACCTGCGGAGAGCACGATCGTGCTTTCCGGCGGCAAGCTGGACATGAACGGACACACGCTTGAGGGCGGCGGAACGATGCCGCTCAACTGGGCAGTGGACCTCGACCGCGTGCGCGCGGGCGGCACGGTTACGAACAACTGGAACCTGACGTTCCCGTCGGGTGCCACGTTCACCGTCCTGAACGCCGACGACCTCACGGATGCAGACCGGGACCTGCGCACACTCCTCTACGTGAACGGTACTGTGAGCGGCGCGCCGACGGTGGTTGGCGGAAACGACAACCCGATGTGGAAGATCTCTTGGTCCGGCAACCGGCTGACGCTGCGGAATCTGCACGGTTCGGTGTTTTCGATCCGATGACGGAGGACGCGGCGAACGCGTTTTTGTGATATAATCTCACCATTTTTCAACCCCTAAGGAAAACAAGAGAAATGAACAAACTCATGATATTCGGTGCGCTCGCGGCGGTCGCGGGCTGCTGCACGTTCTGTGAACCCGAGCAGGAACCCAATACGCTCTCGGAAAAGGAGAAGGCCGAAGGCTGGCAGCTCCTTTGGGACGGCAAGACCTCCGCCGGCTGGGTGGGCGTGAAGTCGAAATGCACCGAGTTCCCGGACCATGGCTGGCAGATGAGCCGTGGCGTGCTCACGGTGCTGCCCTGCAGGGGCATCACGAACGGGAAGTGGGTCAAGCTGCCGCCGGAGGATGAGAAGCTTGGTGGCGGCGGCGACATCTGCACAGCCAAGATGTACAAGGACTTCATGTTCAAGTTCGACTTCCGCCTCACCGACAGCGCCAACTCCGGCGTGAAGTACTTCTACGACCAGACGAAGAACAAGGGCACCTGCGAGGAGTACCAGATCCTTGAGAAGGGTCATCCGGACTGGGAGAAGGGCTTTGAGGGCAACCGCCGCGTCGCGTCGCTCTACGACCTCATCCCCGCCAACGCCGAGAAGGTCTGCAACGGCATCGGCGAATGGAACACCGGCATGATCGTCTCGAAGGGCACCCACGTGGAGCACTGGCTCAACGGCAAGAAGGTGCTGGAGTACGAGCGCGGCTCCGAGGCGTTCCGCAAGGCCGTCGCCGAATCGAAGTACGCCACCTGGGGCACGGACGGCAACAAGTGGGGCGAGCTGACCGAGGGCCGCATCCTCCTGCAGGACCACTCCGATTCCACCGTTTCTTTCCGTAACCTTAAGATCAAGGAGCTGTAAGATGAAAGTGAAGAAGAACGCAAAGTACGCAGTCGCATGCCTTTCCTCGATGGGCCTGCGCATCACCCCCGAGAACCGCATGGCGGTTCACAACTCGAACCGATTCCTTCTCCAGGCCACGAGCGCCGAGACGAACGTGCTGAACGTGACGTCCTCGCTCGGCCCGGAATGCCTTGTGATGACGCGCTTCGTCGCGGGCAGCCCGATGGCGGCCTTCATCAAGGCGCAGCTCCGTGCGCGCAACATCGCGTACGTGGGGCCGGACGTGGCGCAGGGCGGTCCGTGGGGCTTCCGCCACCAGTTCAACATTGCGGACTCCGGCTTCGGTCTCCGCGCGCCGCGCGTGTGGAACGACCGCGCCGGCGAAGTGGGCCGCACGCTTGATGCGAAGGACTACGACACGAAGAAGATCTTCGTCTTCTTTGACTTGGCGCGGATACTCTCAATCAGACCCTGCATATTGGCCGCGCACTGCTCTGCCGTCATACCGGTTCCATCTCCGATGTCCTCCGTGCCTAAACTGATGACAACTGCCTTGGGCTTATAGTCGGTGATGAGACTCTTGCACCAGACCTGCCAGTTTGCGAAGGTAGATCCCGCAATCGCGTTGTTGATAATGCGCGTAGAGCGAAAATCATCGGAAGCGGTGGACCAGTAATCCAGAAGTGTGGAGCCTGCAATTACTGTTCTTTTGCGGTTGCGCTTCGGCGTGCGGAATTTGCGAAGATTTGCTTCTGTATTCGTCAGGACATGGACGGTGCACGAGAGGGTAATATTGTTCCAGGTTACTTTGATCACAGCCTTGCCCGGTTCATGCGGGGTGACATATCCACTGCTGCTTACGGAAGCAATGCGCGGGTGGTTCGAATGCCAGTAGGCATCTCTCTGCGCTGTTTTGTTGTTGAGCTTCAGGGCAGCTCCTTCACGCCGCGGCATAAGCGTAAGGCTTGTCTGCTTGAGCTGGAGCGGTGTAACCTTGATGGTCCAGCGCAGCGTCTTTCCTCCGCCGACGGCCGTGATGGTGCAGCTTCCCCCGCCGACAGCCTGGATCAGGCCGCTCTGATTGAGCATGACGCAGACCCCGGTATTGGAGCTGCTCCAGTCAATTCTGGGAGCGTCTGCGATTGCTGCCCGGAGCTGTTTGGTATCCATCTGCTTCATCTTAACCGTACCCTGATTCGTATCTGCGAATGCCGGGTGCGGTACAAGAAGACCGACTGAGAAGAGGAACAGGAAAAAGAAGATCATCATTGCCGGGATGTTGAAGCGGCGGAAAACTTGTTTTTCTGTACGCATCGTTACCTCCTTGAAAATGGAATTCATGTGGGCTCACTGTCTGATCCCTTAATTGCAATATAGCATAGACCGGAATCAGGCACCAGCAGGAATCGCAGACTTGAAAAGAGGGGAAGGATACCATATAGTAGAGTCACTGATTAGGATGCAGATTCGGCATCCGTATGCAGTTAGTCAACTTCCAAAACTACGTTATGTGAGGAGGATAGATCCATGGCGAATAAGTATGAAGGAACCAGAACCCAGAAGAACCTGGAGACTGCATTTGCAGGAGAATCCCAGGCGCGCAATAAGTATACCTACTTCGCGTCCAAGGCGAAGAAAGAAGGCTATGAGCAGATTGCCGCACTGTTTCTGAAGACAGCGGACAATGAGAAAGAGCATGCCAAGATGTGGTTCAAAGAGCTTGACGGCATCGGCACTACAGCTGAGAATCTGGCTGCGGCCGCGGCAGGCGAGAACTATGAGTGGACGGATATGTATGACGGTTTTGCGAAGACTGCCGATGAGGAAGGCTTCCATGACCTGGCTGAGAAGTTCCGTGCGGTTGCGCGGATCGAGAAGCATCATGAGGAGCGCTACCGCGCGCTGCTGCACAATGTAGAAACAAAGGCTGTCTTCGAGAAGAGCGAAGTGAAGGTCTGGGAGTGCAGAAACTGCGGCCATATTGTCGTCGGTACGAGTGCTCCGGAGGAATGTCCGGTCTGCGCGCATCCGCAGAGCTACTTCGAAGTGCACGCTGAGAATTATTAAGACAGAAGGCTGGAAGGACAGAAGCCGGAAGGAGGATATGCAGGCGGATCGTTTCGCGTATCTTCTTTCCGGCTTCTTTGGCGTTATGGCGGCGA
>CACZCD010000121.1 GCA_902779565.1 uncultured bacterium
GCTCGGCGACGCTCTTGACGGCATATCCGTGCATCCCCTCCGTGCGGAGAAGCCGCGCAAGAGGTTCTGCGGCGGCCGGACTGCCAAGCGCCTCCAACGCAAGCGTGATCGCACGCACACCGGAAAGCGGCACCTCTCCCTTCAGCTCCGCCAACTTCGTCAGAAGCGGCGCCACCGCCCTTTCGTCACGCGTGCGCCCGAGCGCGAGCATGAATCCGTTGTAGGGACTGCCGTGGCTGTACGCTCCCCTGAAACACGGACCCGGAACATCGATCGTCTCTCCGTTGTCGCCAAACAGCTTCCCGTCACGGATCTGCACCAACCGCTCTTTCCCTGTCACAACGTCCACAAGCGTATCAATTCCGCCGTTGTCACCCATCAGACCCAGCGCGAGCGCATAGGCCTGGCGCGCCTTGACGTCCTTCGCCTCAGCATACGCCTTGCGCAACAGCGGTATCGCCCGCGACCTGTTCTCGCGCCGGTAGATCACATGTCCGCCGCGGAATCCATTCGGCAGAGTCTGAACGCTTTTCGCGACGATCTCATCCGACGAGCAGTCATCGTCCTGATTCCAGTCGATGGCTTCCTTGCGCAGAATCCCCTTCTCGGCGAGCCGCGTGCGGAGCTCCCGGAGGTCGATGGAGCGGAAATCGCCGCCCTTCGCCGCCGCCAATGCAGCGGCGACGCCGGCGCCATAGCCCATGTTCATCAGGTCCGCCTGCATGCGCGTGATCGAGACCACGTCACGTTCGATGCCGGCACCCAGCCCGATCACGGCGATGCCCGCGAGACCTTTCGGAAGCGTTGACCTCAAAGGCATGTTCACGAGGAACATGTAGCGGTCTTCCCGCTTGGGATCGCGCACGAGACAGGCGGAGCGCTCGGCGAGGTAGCCGAAATCGTCCGTGAGGTATCCGTGCGGATCCTGACGGCTCTTCGCATGCGCGATCGTGTCGGCGAAGCGGCGGTTCGCGGCCACATCCTCGCCGGAGAGGCGCATATCCGGCACGATGCGGCGGCGTTCACGCGAGTCGGGAAGCTTGGCCATGTCCCATGCGTTCGGCGCACCCGCCCGTGCCCGCACGCTGAACAGCCAGAGGTCCTTCGCGTCCGCGTCGTTGAGAAAACCGAAGTCCGAATTGATTCCGCCGTAGCCGAGGCGCTGCGGCGACTGGCCGGCGCTCTGGATGGCGATCTCGCGCGCGGAGATGAGCTCCGTCTCGGCGCCGGCGGCCGCGGCGATATCGGAGTTGCCCGTGCCGTCGATCACGCACTTGGCGCGCACGCGGCCGCATCCCAGCGGTCCGGCCACCTCCACGCCCGCGACCTTGTTCCCTTCACGCAGCGCGCCCACGCCCATCGCGCCGAGCCACACCGTCACACCGGCGTCACGGCACATCTTGCGCCACACCTCGGCACGGCGGTAGTGGGCAAGCCCTTGCGACTGGGCGCACGCCGCCTTGAACTCTTCCGTGAAACCGACCATGTTGCCGTCGAAGTAACCCGTGACCATGCCATCGGTACCAACGCCGCCGAGCATGTCGCAGAACTCCACGACAAGCGTTTTGGCGCCGGACCTCGCCGCGGCGATCGCGGCCGGCGCGCCGGCGGTTCCGCCGCCCACGACCACTACGTCGTATTCGCCCCATTCCGGGATTTCGCCGGACTTCAGTTCGCGCGCCCCGGCGACCGCGCCGGGCGACGGATGCCACACCAGCAGGTCTGCGGCATCCACCAGGGACTCGGTGCGCGTCAACTCCCGTGCCTCCCATTCGGCGGCCGCGAAACTCGGGAAGGAACCATCCTTCATGGGCAGCGTGAACGTGCAGCGGTACATTTTGCCGTCCAGCTCCGTATGCGCCGCCTTGAACGTGCGCGGATAGGCCTCCACCTCCATCCCCGCCGCCGAGGGCGCGGACTTGTTGGAGAGCACGATCCGGGAGAATCTCTCTTTCGGCGTGACGGCCGGAACCTTGCCGAGCATGCCGTACAGCGTTGCGTCCACCACCTTCTTCGCGCGGATGGTCGTGCGGCCGGACCTGTTGGCGATTTCAACGCCGTTTATCGCGCCGTCCGCCCCCCGGAACACGCGACGCACCGGACTGCACGTGATGAAATCGATGCCGGCGTCAAGAAGTTCACGGTCGTATGTGCGCTTGACCTTCAGCGGACTGGGCGGCTCGAGCGATTCCTCGACGTTGGCGAGATGGAACCGGATACGCGAGATGAGCTGATGGTGAGCGGCGGGATCGACGTAGATCTTGACCTCGGCCGCCGCCATCTCCTCGCCCACGTCTCCTTCGAACAGGACCGCCTCACCGGCCGCATACCATCCATTGGCGTCCATATCCGCAATCTTCCCCTTGCGCTTCAGTTCGATGGTCTCGCCCTTGCGGCGTCCGTCAAGGAACGTGAGGGTTACACGCGCCGTCGCCACTTTCTTCGCCTTGGGCTTTGTCTCGTCCAGACGCTTGAAATCCTGCACCCGCATGATGCTATTGCCAATCCACCGCTTCGGTTCCAGCACAACCACGCCGGCCTTTGAGATGTGCGCCCGGTTGCGCAACTGGCAACGATAGGATATGTCATCGATATAGAGTACGCCGTCGCACATCGTCGGCGGATTGTTCGGCTCAGCCAACCGCCGCCAGTAATCGTTGCGGAAACACCCACCGGATCCCATCCGTATCACGTTCCGGGAAATAGTCGAAGTCGGCCAATCCGCCGATCGAACTCCACAGACGCTTCTCCAACGGCGTGACCGGCTTCGCGCCCGGCTCCCACCCCAGCTCCAGCGTCGAGGCCATGTCTTCGCCGAGAAACGCATGCGGCGTCGCAAGATAGACGCTCTTGCCCTCCGCCTTCGCCGCCTTCGCGGCGAGAACGCCTTTCGTGGTTCCGCCCACGACCAGAACGTCCACGTCCAGCGTGCCGTTCGCCGCCGCGCTCAGGGCCGTCATACCGACCAGGACTGCAATGAGTAGATTCTTCATAAAACACCTTTCCTGTCTGTACCTGTTGATCTCACTTCTTCCACATGCGAATAAAACTGCTTCATTATATCACAGACGCGCTGTTTCTTCTTGAGGTTCACTTTGAAGGGTCTGTCCCCGCAATCCCGTCACACATACGAGTGAAGGCCTCTGAAGATGCGCGCAAAGTTCACCCAGGTGAGCGTCAAGATGATCATCACTGCGCCAAAGCGCAAAAGCCAGGTCGCCACCCGCGCGCGCGACCGGAAGTGGAAATAGCCCGCGAACGTGAGCCATGTCGCGAGCGACCACATCTCTTTCGGGTCGTACTGCCACCAGTCGCCCCAGCAGATCTTCCCCCAGAGCGCACCCAACACGAGCGCCAGCGTCATGAGGAAGAACCCGAACGGCACCAGCCGCTCGCCCAGCCCGAACGCCGCGAAGATGAGAATCGCGTAGGAGACGAGATAGGCGCCGACATGCGGCACGAGAAGCGGACTCTGCAGCGCCGGCACCAGCTCCTTCGCGAGCACCGCCCGCCCCACGATCCACAGCGGCAGCATCACAACCGCCGTCGCCGCCGCGAACTTCAGCGCGGCCACCCAGCCGCCACCCGCCGCAAACGGACGCCCCGCCAACGCACGGTTCTCCCGGCACAGCAGCGCCGCGCCCAAAAGCAGCAGGATCCCCGCCAGCGCCGCCACCGGCAGAAACGGATCGCGCACCGCCTCCAGAACGGTGTACGCCTCCTGCGCGGCGTCGTAGGAGTTCTGGTAGATCCACCATCCGTTCCACCGCATCGGATGGTTCACGGAGATCTTCGCGTGGACGGCCTTCGGTCGCTCCGCCGCCGCACCCGCTTCGCGCGCCACCGAAACCACATGCACGTCGCTCTCGTACTGGCGCGGTTTTCCGGACGGATACTTCGGCACCGAAAACCCCTTCAACACCAGAATGTCCCCATCCAGCATCGCATGCTCGCCGGGACGGAGCGACGCCTGCAGACGCGGCGGCATGAACGCCGCCTTGAGCGCGAGGGCGCCTACCGCCAGCAGAAACCCCAGATGCAGAAGATGTTTCGCCATCCGCTTGACGCCACCGTGCCCGACACCCGGAATCAGGTGTAGGTGAACTTCATGTCGGCGGACTGGATGATCGGGAGCGTCTCCCGTCCGTCACTGTCGGTCTTCGAGTAGCCCGCATCCTTCGGTGTCACGCCGAAGAGCCAGCCGGCCTTGGAGCCGTCAATCTTGATGCGCCCATCCGGCCACATCGTGAGGATGGCCGAGAGCGGCGCGTCCCACGCCAGCACCTTGTTCGCGGAACGCACCTTCTTCGCGTATTCCTCCGGATACCGGTTGTGGAGCGTCCCGTACCACTGGTAGTTGGCGCTGTTCACGTCCCAGTAGAGGATGTTGTCCAGCACGCGCAGATGGTCCATGTGCATGTGCCCGTTCATCACAAGACGCACCGTGCCGGGCTTCCGGGCGTTCGCCTCGCGGAAGATCGCCTGCACCTCATCCTTGTTGTTCACCGGCGCGCCGCGGCCGCGCTCGAAGCTCTGGTGCGAAAGCACGATGCACGGATAGGGGGAGCCGACGATCGTCGCGCGCAGCCACTCCATCTGCTCCGGCGGGATCCAGTTGATCGTCGAGCCCTTCACGCGCCTGAAGTAGTTGCCGTTCTCGTGGTGGATGAACTTCCCCGGCTCGTTGCAGAAGTAGTTGGGGTCGGCGATGACGAAGCGGAAGCCGCCCTTGTCGAACGTGTAGTGCCCGTCCGGCATCCGGTACGCCTCGCACGTCTCCTTGTACGGGTTGCCGTCCTGATCGTGGTTGCCGAGGATGTGGTAGCCGGGGATCTTGAAATCGTTGTAGAGCTTGAGGTACGCCTTCTCGGCGTCCTGACGCACGTTGTGCACGAAGTCGCCGAGATGGATCATCATGTCGCAGTGTTCGCGTTCGGCACGCGCCATGATGCGTTCGAGGAAGGACGTATCCTCTGAATTCGGGAACGTGCCCGGGCGGTAGTGGATGTCGGCGAACACGCACACCTTGAGCGGCTTTCCGGCGGTCTCGGCGGCGTGGCCCGTACCCGCAAGCGCGGCAGGGGCCGCGAGCGCGGCGGTGGACAAAAAGTTTCGGCGGTTGATCTTCATTTTCGTTTCCTCTTTTGGTTGGGACCTGACGGTCAACATTGACAATCTGCTCATACAGAATCTCCTATTGCCGCCCATTATACCACAAACTCAAAACCCTAAGCCAACCCCTACGATATCCTGTCGCCCCAAAGCGCCGCCGACAGGGCGGGCACACCTGTTCCCTTCGCCTTCTCGAAAGCCCGGCGCACCATCGGCGTGGTGAGCCGCCCCACAGAATGACCGAGTTCCCAGAGATGCCCGAAAACGACTCGCTTGGGAGACACTTTGTTTAACGCCTTCGCGACGTCTATCCCGCATCCAGGGAAGAACAGCCAAAGGTCAGGCCTCCCCCACACCGTGCCAAGTTTACCTTCGCTCCCCTTGCCGCAGTCGCCGGTATGGTAGAGGATCCAGTTCCCTACGCGGATCTCGAAGGCAGTGGTGAAATCGATCAGGTAGTCATTGTGGTCCACGAGCGACGTCCGGATCTCCACGTCCTTGATCTTGAACTCCTTTACGCCACGGATGTAGCCGCCGTTCGCCTTCCAGTCTGCGCCGCCCTTGCGCCAGTCCGCCGCGCCGTAGTTGTCGAGAAAGTTCGATATCACGGTTTTGCCGGACGCATCCATCGCCCGGTAGAAACCGTGTCTCCAATGGTCGCTGTGGTTGTGCGTGATGAGCGCGAAGTCAAGGCGCGGCGCAAACTCGGCCGCGCGCCGATGGACGAGATCTATCGAGAAGAGCGCCTCGCGCGTCTTTACGATGTACCCCATGTTGTACACGCTCCACACGGCAGGGACATCGCCCACAACCGTCTCTGCCGCCTCCTTGAAGACTTTCTCGAACGACATCTCAAGCCGCTCGAGCGATTTGAGCCCGCGAACGTCGCCGTCCTGCATGTATTTGCCATACACATCCGCCTTCACGAGATCCGTCTCCTTCTGCCACAGATCCAGATCGTCGCCCTTTACGCCGGCCCCGTCCGCCCACAGGCGCGGAGCAGCCACTGCGGCAGCCGCGCACAGCGCGCCCTGCGCGAACTCCCTGCGTCCGAGCGCCGAAGCGACGCTCCCGCCTTGATCTTTTCGAACGCCCGCTTTTTGTTCTTTCATACGGTTCCTATCCTTTCTTTCTGAGCTATGAATTATGCCAAGAAACCATCTCGCGTTTGTTCCTCTCACGAGAAACATTCTTCGACAAAGGGCCTTTCTCGCATCACCGTCAATCTTCTCTTCCCTTGTCTACTGCAAGTAGAAACCAAGGTTGACGGCGACATTGCGGTAGAAGCGGCGAAGCGGCTCGTGACGGTTGTCGATAACCACCCGGCCGCCGGGCTGATTGCAGCGGACGAGCGTCGATGAACCGCCGCCGTCCACGTTAATCGCGTCCCATGCACCCGCCGCCTTGAGAAGACGCGCGAGATCGAGCATGTCGGCGCCAAGCGAATAGCCCTCCTGCCGCCCGTCGACAACGAGGATGTACAGGTATCGCCCGTCCGCCGAGATGCCGAACGCCGTGCGCGGCGCAAGCTTCGGCCGACGCTTCCCGTCGCTCGGCCCCAGCATCTCCCCCGCTTTCATGATGATCTTGAAACCCGGATGCGCAATTGCGACGGAGGGCAGATCGGCGTCGTCGAGCGCGTTGGTGATCACCGCGACGTTGTTCGTGTAGATGACAAGCATCGGGCCGCGCTTCGTCGTGTGCGAGACGATCCCCCCGTTCAGGACGGTCAGGTGCGGCAGGCGCGCATTGCGGTGGGTGAACGGCGGCTCCCACGGATTCCACGGAGAGGTGTTCACCGCCAGCACCATGTTCGTGCCATGGGCGCGATGCTCCTCGAGAAAGTCGCGCGTCCGGCGCCGGAGGGTATCGATCAGCACCACGCGGTTCGTGACATCCGCCATCGGTTCGCCCCAGTCGACCGCCCGCCCGGTACCCGTCACGCGCAGACTGGGCGTGTGCAGATCCACACGAACCATGTAGTTCTCCATGAGACGCGGTTCGTCGAGCGTGAGATGGTGGCATCGCATGCCGGGGGCGAACTCGCGCGTGGCGGACCAGTCTATCGACTCCGGACAGCCGCCGCCGAACACGGCGGCCGACACGAGCGCAACGGCGCACAGCAAGGACATTCTCGTTTCCATGCCGCAAATTATAACACACTTTGATGCTGTCCTACGCCGACAGCATCCGCGTGACACGCCTTCTCGCCGAGGGGAGATCAGAGGCCGATCTTGGCCTTCGTCGCGGCGGCGATGCCGCCGGCGGCTTCCGCCCCGCTATGCGACACCGCATTGAGGCCGGGAATCTCCGTCGGGCCGATCCAGCCCGCCTTCACGCCGATGAACCCGTAGAGCCACAGACTTCCCAACACGACAATCGCGAGCCCGACAAGCGTCACTATCAGGCGTTTCACCAGAACTTTCATCTTACTTCCTCTCTTTCATTATTCCGTTTCGTTAGGGTATTATGCTTTTCTTTGGGAAAAATATTATATCAGAGCCGATCCACAAATGCCACGAGGTTTTTCAAACCTTTTTGAATCCTGAAATCTGCTATAATACACCCCAAGGATTTTTGAAAGGAAGACAAGATATACGCCCGATGAAACCGTTTTTCTCCATAATCGTACCTTGCTGCGACGTGGAACCCTACGTGCGCGAATGTCTTGATTCCGTGCGGAACCAACCCTTCTCGGATTGGGAATGCCTGATCGGCGTTGAGACGTCCAAGGACAAGACCGAGGAAATCGTGCGCGAGTATGCGGCGAAGGATTCGCGGTTCAAGGTGTTCACCGGGCCACGCAGCGGATCGTGCTCCGCCTCGCGCAACACCGGCATTGACCAGGCGACGGGCGAATATGTCATCTTCCTCGACGGCGACGACACCATCACGGAGGGTTCTCTCCAGCGGCTCCACGACGAAATCGCCGCGCGCCCTGGTGCCGACCTCTATCCCTGCGCCATACAGGTGCACAACGACATGACGGGCCAGGACGAGGAACTGCGCGACAACTATCCAAGCGATTTCACGGGCGAGCTGTCCGGGCCCGAGGCGACGATCCTTACCGAACAATCCTGCAAGGGCGTCTGCCCCATGCTCCAGCTCTCCGTGTTCAGGAGACAGCACCTCATCGACAACGACCTGAAGTGCATCTACGGCCTTCGCCGACAGGATAGCGAATTCTCGCCACGCGCGCTCTACCTTGCGAAGCGGGTGGTTCCCCTTCACGAACCTTTCTACATCTATCGGCTGCAGGCCACGTCCGTATCATCGTCCGCCCGGGGCGAGGGATACTTCCATGGGGACTGGGCGATCATCATCCGCTCCCTTCTCGCCTTCCATGCGAAGGTCTCTGCGGAACCCAGATTCGACCGGCGCCTCTCCGTGATCTGGGGACGCAAATGGACGGGATGGATGTTCTACTTCTGGTTCGATCCGGAGAAGGTCCGCAAGATACCCCGTGCGCGACGCGTCGAGACGCTCTCGAAACTCTTCGCCGATGGTTTCGGCGACTTTGCCGTTCTCCTGAAGTTTCTGCCCCGTGCCAAGCGGGTGGCCGGCTGGTGGGTCCGGGCGTTCGTGCGACATCCGGCTCTGCGCGGCGCGGCGGAGCTCTTCTTCAAGGCCTACTTCCACCTCGCGGGCGCGCGACGAAACGCGGAGAACGCGAGATGAAAAACGTCCTGCTCTACTACAGCTTCAGCTTCGGGCTCGGCGGCGGAGAATATCTGCCCTTGGCGTTCATCGCGGCGCTGCAAAAGATCAGCAACCTGACGGTGGCCGTCGATCTCGCCTGCAACTTCGAGCGCTCGTATAGGGCGTTTGGCACAGGTCTCGACATTGACACCTCAAGACTGCGGCTCGTGCAGGTGACGCCGCCCAACTACGATCCCAAAAAACATAACGTCTTTCTTTCGCTGTACCGATTCAGGCAACTGAAGCGGCTGGCCCAAGACGCCGACGTCTGCCTCTCCACGGCCAGCATCATGGATTTCGGGAAACCCTCCCACCAATTCATCAACATGATCGCTTTTGGAGATCCCGCCTTCGCCGCCTATGCCCACAAAAACGCCGATCAGATCCCTGTCAGCATGATGGCACAGGCAAAGCGGTTTTTCATGGACTCGATTTTACGGCCCCTTCTGGGAATGCGGTCGAAACGCAGCATCATCTGCGACAAACGCCAGCACATCTATCCGAACTCCCGTTATGTCGAGAAGCTCATGAAGGACTTCTACGGCCCGATCAACAGCCGGCTCTTCTACCCGCCGACCTTGTTCAAGGCCGAGCCCGCCAACGCCGTGCGCGATCCCCTGAAGGTCGTTTCGATCGGCCGCATCATCCCGGAGAAACGCATTGAAGATCTGATCGACATCGTGGAGCGGGCGCGCGCGGCCACGGGGATTGACATCCGGTTCCAAGTGGCAGGCCGTCTTGACCAGTCGCCATCCTACGGCCGGAAGCTTGACAGACTGGCGAAAGAGCGGAACTGGCTCGAATTCGTGGGTGCTTTGTACGGCGACGAAAAAGTGCGGTTCCTGACCTCCGGCTCCTATGCCATTCACGCCGAACGCGACGAGTCCTTCGGCATATCGGTGACGGAGTACCTGCAGTCCGGGCTGATCCCCGTCGTCCCTGACGAGGGCGGGACGCCCGAAATCGTCGATTCTCCCGCCTTGACGTACCACACGAACGAGGACGCCGCGCAGATCCTCGCGCACCTCATCGCCGATGCCGACTTTCGCGAGGGGCAACGGAGACATTGCGCGGCGCGTGCGAAACTATTCTCGCGCGAGGCGTATTTCGAGCGCCAGCGCGAACTGCTTAACCACCTCGTCGGTGAAGACGTTTAGCGCCTTCTGCGGAATTTCCCCAGAATGTCCAGAATGTCGTTCCGGAAGGCAAGCGCCATGCACAGGGACGCCACAGCAGTCGCGGCGCCGGCCTTCGCGAAAAGGCCCGGGATTCCGCCGAGCGGCACGGCACGAGCCGCAAGTCCTGCGGCAACACACAGCACGAACGTGAACGCCGCAAAGCCGGCGTAGGAACGCCAGTAGGCGCGCGACTCGACCTTGCCGAAGAACGCCGTGAACACGACGTGCGACTCCCATGGGATCTGGATGAACGCGAAGCCGATGATCGTCGAGAAGATCACGCCGTCGAGCTTGTAGGCGTCCGGCAGAAACAGGACGAACAGGATGTTTGAACCCAGGTTCACCGCACCGGCGACGATGGGTTTCCACCGGTCCTGCCGCCACAGCGAAGCGGCGGACTTGAATGACAGCAGGACCTGGCGCGACTGCATGATATAGAAGTAGAAAACCATCAGTACAGGTGTGAGCGCATGCCGCATGAGCGCGGGATCGTCCTTCACCCACACCGCCATGAACGGCTGGTACATCGCCGTCATCATCGCCGCGCAGAACATAACGACGACCATTGAGAGCCGGTTCATGCGCATGAAGAGCCGGAAGTTCTCCTCCTTCGATTCGGTGTAGATCTTGTTGCCGAATCCGCCAGTCATGGACGAATAGACCACCGCCACGAGTCCGGCAACCGACGTAACGACATAGTAGTAGTTCCCGTACGAGGCGACGGCGACAAGCCCGAGGAACGCGGAGATCACAAGGTTGTCCGTGGAGTTCGTGATCACGCCGCCCACCTTGTGCAGGAAGATCGACTTGACGTCGGAGATGACGCGACGGCGAAGCTCCGGCGGCAGCGAACCGCGTGGCTCGATGTCGGGGAAGAGCCGCCGCGACGCCTTGACGAGCAGGACGTTCTGCACGACCGTGAACACGACCGTCGCGATGACGTAGTGGTAGTAGTTGCGCGTAACGAGGAGGATCAGAAACACGGCGACGTACTGCGCGACAGAGACGGCCGTGCGAATGTTCGTAATGACGTCGTTGCGGTGGTGCGCACCCAGCACCACGCCCCGGTACGCGAAGAGAAAGTAGCTTGCCGCCGTGTTCACGAGGTGGATGATGTAGAGTACGTGCAGGTCGATGTCGGGAGGCGTCGTTCCATGCACGAGGCGGCCAAGGAACGGCAGAAGGGCGAGGCCACCAAGGAATATCACCGCCCCCACCCAGCGGTAGATCGTGCGATAAAACCTGAGATAGGCACAGAGGAGCTCTCGGTCGTCGTCCGCGACCGGCTTGTACATGGAGCATACAACCGCCGTGCCGAAGCCAAGCTCCGCGAGCATCAGCACGCCGAGAATGGAGGTGAACAGTCCGTTCAGGCCCAGATAGGCCGGTCCCAGCAGCCACAGAAAGAGCGTGCGGTTCAGGAACGGGAACAGCAGCCTGATGCCGCTCGAAGCGGCATTGGCGAGCATGTTGCGCTTGACATTCTTCTTGAAGTCGAGCTTCATGCCTTGAACAATTTCCGTTTCAGTTTCATGGCGCGCCAGACCCACGGCGCAAGAGGGGCGATGCAACGGTAGAACGGCCACCACTTGCGGCGCAACGGAAGCGGAACCTCGCTCTTTTTCACGACGCCCCTCTCAACGAGCCATTCAACCGTCGAATAGGCCTCTTCGCGAAAACGCAAGGCGTAGGGGTTCCACATCTGCCAGGGTTTCGGATTGTAGCCGAAATGCAGATAATAGCGCGCCCGGTCGATCCGCCCGTCAAACTTGTACTGCTCCGACACCTTGGGCGCAACCGGATCAAAGCACAGGAGGCTTCCCAGCACGCTCTCGTCGGTCTGGTAGTAGGCCGACCCCTTCTTCATCAGGATTCCCACGTCCGAAGGCAGGACATTGTTGATCTGAACATCCCAGCGGCTCAGAAAGGGCTTCCACTTCCGGTGAAGAAGGATGACGCCCGACTGCACCCGTGTGGCATAGCGGCTTTCGTCGAGCGCCTGTCCCCAGAACCGCTTGACGTCGCGTTGCCACGTTGCCAAAGTCTCCGGCGTGAAATCAGGAGGCGGAGGATCGCATCTCTTGATCCGGACCTCATCAACATCCTCTCCCCAAAGCCACTCGCTACAATCCCCCACAAAAAGGCCGTCGGCATCCACCCAGCACACCCACTCGGTCTTGACGTCGGCGCAGCCCATGATTCGCGGCTTCTGGCAGGCTAGGCACTGCCGGGTTCTCTCGATCTCGCGGATCGTCACATCCCCAAGCTGGCAAATGCGGCGCTTCTGCTCCTCGGTCCAGTCCATAGCCCCCACAACGACCGGATGCCCCATTCCGTTCCGGCGCATGCTGGCCACAAGCATCAGCGCCCCCCACGCGTAGGCGCGGTCGCCTGCCGTAACCACAGTTGCATTCACAGTATCCGTCATTTGCCGGCCTCCAACTCTATGCCCTTCAGCCAACGCCATCGCGTATTCAGATAACTCAGGGTGGCAAAAAGGAACATGATGCAGATGAGGTTCAGCTGCTGACGCAAGACCCATTCGAAGCAACTTTGCGCATAGGCGGCGGTCAATCCCCCCAGAAGGCCGGCCGGTATGAAGAAATAGGGCGTGTTCTTGAGCCGTTTCAAGAGGCGGAGACAGGAAACCCAATACCAAAGGAACCAGGCGAGCATGGCCAAAAGCGCCGGCACGCCACATTCCGCCCCCACCAGCAGATAGACAGTTTCGACAATCCCATCCTTAAACTCTTCGCCACGGTCAGGGATGCGCCCGGCGCGCACGGCATATTCATACGGCGGATTGATCTTGATGCCCCAGTTGTTGATGCCAACCCCCGTCAAGGGTTTATCCACGATCATCTCCTTCGCGCAGAGGGCCAGCTCCACGCGTGTGCTGCCGGAGGCTTCCGGCGCGTAAAGGAAACGCTCGATGATGCGCGGCAGCATGGCCGCAACGCCGATCGCCCCGACTATTATCAACGGCAGCATGCGCCGCAGTTTCTGAAAGGGCAATCCTCCGCGGACGAGACAGGCCATGGCCGTTACGCCGTATGTCACGCCCATCAGCGCAATGGCCACACGGGAATAGGACCTCAACGTGGCCGCGGCGGCACAGACAAACGCGGCCAGACAAAGCTTGTCGAACATCGTGCGCCACCCGTTCATGAGATAATGGGCAAAAAAAAGGGCGCCTAACAGATGCATCGCAATGGCCATGCTGTTTTGGTGAGGGAATATGCCACTGGGCTTATAGGCT
>CACZCD010000122.1 GCA_902779565.1 uncultured bacterium
GATCGGCGGTGGGCGGAAACGGCCAGGGCGGCTATAACAACGGAGGCGGCTCGAGATCCTACGGCGGCAATTCGTGGGGCGGCGACGGCAACGGCGGTGACGGCGGCTACGGCGGAAGCGTCGGTGCGACCGGTGGCGCCGGAACGGCCTATAAAGCCGCCGCCGCGACGTTCTCGGGCGCATCTTCCACAAAGGCGGCCGAGACGCACTCCGCAATCGAGTACACGCTCACCTTCGACGACGATTCGCGCCTTGCGACGAACGTGTTGGTCAAGTTCGGCTACGCCATCCCCGCCGCCCCCACGACGCACCGCTACGGCTACACCTTCAAGGGCTGGTACACGGGCGAGGACGGCAGCGGAACGAAGCTGTACGAAGCGGACGGCAGCCCTGTCGCGGGCAGGGAAATCTGGACGACAGCACGCGACCTGACGCTCTATCCCAAATGGGAGCGCAACAGCGACGACCTCTCGTACGTCACGCTGTGGATCAACGGCGAAAGGGTGGAGAGTGGCATAAGCGCAAGTACGGCCGACTGGACGTACGACGCGCGTACCGGCAAGATCAACATCACCGGCAGGAACAAGACATACGAGATTCGCGGATGCGACGCGGACGGCTTCGCGCAGATCGTTGTCAAGGCGAACTGCACGATCAGGATCACGGACCAGCTCGAAATGGCCCCCGGCACGCGCAACGGATATATCCCCATCACCGTCGACTATGATGTGGACGCCACCCTTGAGGTCGCGGACGGCGCCCATTGCAGTCTGACCGGCTCCAGTCGCTGTCCGGCGATATACTTGCAGCCACAAAAACTCATCTTGCTTAAGTCCGCCGCCACTCTGGTGATCAAGGCAAAGGGCGCGCTGGACGTGACGGGCGGCGAAGGCGCGGCGGACATCGGCCTGCGCGCCAACGACTCCACGTCTGACTGCGGTGAATTTTATGTGGAGACATACGACAATTGGTTCGCGAACATCAGGCCCGGCAACGGGCTGAACGACAAGAACGGGCTTGTCAACAACAAAGGCAGCAGCGCAAAGTTCTATTCGCAGGCGACGCGTCAGAGAGTGTACAGCGTGAGGATGTTGTTCGCCGGCGGGGTCGGCGGCGACAAGACGATCTACCGCCAGCGCATACTGGGAGGAGTGGTGAAGGACACGGTCACGCCAGACAGCGAAGGACACGTCTGGCTCTGGGTTCTCTCCGGCGATTACGAATGGGGCGAGAAGGCAAATGCATCGTATGAAAACGGCGACAAGCTCTGGGTTGCGGCGGTGAGCGGCGCGCATACTGCGGCGACGGCCTTCACGCCGCTCGACATCAGGATAAACGGCGAGGACATTGCGCATCACTCAGGTCCAGGCTGGTACACGACGTATGAAGGGGGCGACACAAACAAGGTCTCGCTTACGATCACGAACGCCGGTCCGCACGTCGTCACGGGCTCCGGCAACGTGGACGTCGATTTGAGGTGCGACATGTCCCTCACCGTCTCGAACCTCAATCTGGACGTGGAGTCCCGCTCGGGCAAGTGCGCGATGTGGCTGGCGGACGGAGTGACGCTTGACCTGACGTTAGATGGCACGAACACTTTGACGAGCGCTCCCGACGCTCCCGGCATAGCTGTGTACTCGAACAGAGTCATCAACATACACGGCGACGAGAACAGTTGGCTCACCGTCCAGGGCGGCAGAAACTCGGCCGGTATCGGCGGCGGAAAGTATGGCACGGCAAGCGGAACGATCAACATTTCAGGAGGACGCATCACGGCCATCGGCGGCGCGAACGCGGCGGGCATCGGCGGCGGGCAGACGATCGCCAAGTCTGGCAGCGTAACAATCTCCGGCGGTGTCGTCACGGCGCGCGGCGGGCAGTACGCCGCCGCGATCGGCGGCGGCCACACCGGGTGCGCGGACGTGACGATAACCGGCGGCACGGTGTTTCCGACGGCGGGCACGAAAGCGTCCGCGATCGGCGCCGGCTACGATGCAACAGGTTCTGGCGTCAACACATTCGGCTTCGCGGCGATCTACGCGGCTAAGGATGCGATTTCCCCCGCCGCGAAAAACGGCAACGGCAAGGCGGTGTTCCCCGCCTCCTTCGACATGAAGTTTGCGAACTGCAATGTCACGAATGTCGTCATCGAAGGCGTGGCGAAGACGTGCAAGGATCTTTGGACGGATGCAAACGGCAAGCTCACGCTCTGGCTCGAGCCGACGAACGGCAATCAGTACACGATAACGATTACGGCCGTGGATGCGGACGGCAACGAGACAACCAAGTCCTGGGGTTACACGATGGATGACTCCGGAAACGCCGGGTTTTCGTCCGACATGCTGACGATCGACGGCGCTCCCGTCGTCGGCGGCAAGTCGGTCTCCGGCACCGGCTGGGATTACAGTGCCGATTCCAGGATTCTTGCTATTTCGTCCGGAGACCATACGATCGCCGGCGAATCCACGAACGGGACGATAAACGTCGTCGTGACGGGCGACGGCATCACGGTCACGCTGGAAAATCTGATCTTGCAGACGCCGAACAACAACCAGTCGCCGTTCGTCGTCTCCAACAGCTGCACCATGCTGCTTTCCGGCTACAACACCGTCGCGTGCATCAGCAGCACAAGCGCACAATCGGCGAGCAAGAAGGGATCGCAGTACGCTGCGGGCATCGAGGTTCCGGAAGGGGCGTCGCTGACGATCGAAGGCGATGGCACGCTCATCGCGAACGGCGGCATATCCGGCGCGGGCATCGGCTCTCGCGGCGTCAAGCAGAACGGCAAGTACCTGAACGCCGGCTCCATCACGGTCAACGGCGGATACATCTACGCGACAGGCGGCTGGAACCAGTATGCGACCGGCGGCGGGGCGGGCATCGGCGGCGGCGTTGGCGGCGGGGTGGCGTCCGTCCTCGTCACGGGCGGCTATGTGCATGCGACGGGCGGAAAGGGCGCTTGCGGCATCGGAACTGGTTACGACGGCCCCCTGCTGGCCGACAGCACGTTTCACGTGACGGGTGGAACCGTTCTCATTGAGAAGGGGGAGGGTTCGTTCAGCGACTTCGATACGGCGTGCGGAAGCGTGATATCCCCGATGGGAAGCAGGTCCATCGTCATCGACTGCGGCAGCGTGCGCCCGAAGAATTTCTACGGCAACACCAATCCGTACCCGAATCCCGTCAACTCCAACGGCGTGGAACTGACGTATGCGGTTATCGAAGGCGTGGGCATAGACGAGGGCGACTCCGTGAGCGTCATCGACGACCTGTGGCAGCAGTACGCCGGAGTCGATATCTATGCCGACGAGGAAGGCATGATCTGCATCTGGGGGGAGCGGACCAACGTGGTGCGTTCCGTGGAGGTCAGGGGCGCCGGCATCGACGGCGGCACGGCCGTGTTCGACATCAGTGCGGCGACCAACACGGTGCAGTCGGCCCTTGGCGGAGGGGCGCCTGATTCGCGCGAAATCGACGGCAAGACGTGTTGGCGCGTGGAAATACACGGCCTTCCGGCGAAAGCCCGCATGGACGTGACGGGTGTAGAGGCATACGTGCACGGTACGGTTGTTTCGGACTATTCGGGGAAACTCAACATCTACCTGCCCGACGGCGAGCACGACTTCAAGGTCGGCAACTATTCGTACCATGCATCGGTGGCGGGGGCGCCGACCGTGGCCACGTACGAAGTCGGCATACGCATAAACGGCGTTGACATCGGTACGGAAAGCGGCACGGGATGGACCTACAATGCAACAGAGGAGAAGCTGAGGCTTGAGAGAGGCAAGGCCAACTACGCTTTTTCAGGCACCAACACGGAGTGGCGTGTGTCGGTGTACGTTGCGGTGGCGGACGTTTTGGTCAGCTTCGATCGCCTGTCCCTGATGGCGGCGGATGCCGGGCCGTTCTGCCTCGAAAACGCGTCCGCTACGCTGGAGTTCTCTGGCGGCACTCTGTCCGCCGTGGACGTCTCTCCGCAGGTGACGGTTTCCGGCGGCACGTTCAACACGCGGCTTGTGAATGCAGTCGCCATGGTGGGCGCCGACTCGTACACGAACGCCTACCGTGTGACCGTGGGCGGCCTTGCGCCCAACAGCGAGGTGGAGATAGAAGACATCGAGGGCCTTGGCAGCTACAACACGTCTGGCATCTATTCGGATGCGTCGGGCGCGATCCATCTCTACCTGCCCGATGGCGAATACTATTTCAGGGTCAGAAGCGGCGGCAGCGAGAAGGAGATGGTCGTCGTGGTTGACGGGGACGACGCGACGGCGATGGAATACACGCCGACCGGGGTCATCGTAAACGGGCGGGACGTGGCGCGGCTCGTCGGCCCCGGGTGGCGCAACGAGGACGGGCTGGTGCGGCTTCATTCCGAGATGGACTACGTGGTGACGGGCACGAACGATGGCGAAGCCGTAACACTTTCGGTCGAAAAGTCAGGCGCGACGCTCACGCTCCACGACCTCGTCATGACGAACGATCTGATGCTCGCCTCTCCGATTGCATTTGCGGGCGGCACGGTGAAGAACTTCAATCTTGTGCTGACGGGCACGAACATCATACATTGTTCAAAATCAGTGAATGCTTCGGCGGCTGTCGAGCTGGGCGACAGGGTCAACTTGACCATATCCGGGGACGGGTGCGTGGATGCCGTCGGCATCAGTGCTCAAGCCGGCATCGGGTTGAATAGAAGCGGAACTGGAAATCAAGTTGCGCTCACCATCCTTTCAGGCGAAATTGTCGCGACAGGCGGCGAGGGCGCCGCGGGCATCGGCGGGTTAGGCGGCCAGGGAGGCTTCACGGTCAACATCTACGGCGGCGATGTGACGGCGACAGGCGGCGAGGGCGCCGCGGGCATCGGCGGCGGATATTACCAATCCGGCGGAAAGGTGACGATTACAAACGGCGTCGTGCACGCGACGGGCGGCGACGGGGCGGCCGGCATCGGCGGCGGCAAGAACGGAGGCGGCGGGCGTCCCGGCGAAAGCTACGGCGACGCGGGGAACTACAGCCAGAGCGGCGGCACGGTCGTTGCGAGGGGGACGAACGGAGGAGCCGACATCGGCGCCGGAGCGAATGGCGGCAGCGGCACTTCGACCTACACCACGATCACCGGCGGCTCTTTGGATTCCTCCACCGCGAACATCACCGTGCAGGCGAAGGACGCCGACGGGGAGAACGTCTACTGCGTGACGATCAAGACGAGCCGGCCGAACTTCGATGTCGGCGCGGTGATGGCCGAATATGACGGCTACCTGCTGACGGGCGCAAAGACGGACGATGACGGCAAGATCTACATCTGGCTTCCCAACGGCACCTACTACATCAACCTCGGCGGCGTTCCCTACAGGGCCGTGGTGAACAATGCCGATACCGAGGCGGAGACGTGGACTGTCGGCGTTTTTGTGAACGGCGAGGACGTCGCGCTCAGGTCCGGCGAAGGGTGGACGTACGACGTCTCGAGCCATGCGCTTTCCGTCACGGGCGACGGCTGCGTGGTGAGCGGCACGAACACGGCAGACGGAGTCTATCTCGACTGCACGAACGACGTTTCCGTGGTCATATCGAATCTCGTCATTACCTCATCGTCGCAGAGCGTCTCGCCGTTCGAGATAAGTTCAAACGTTGCAGTCACGGTGATGATTACCGGCGAAAACAGCTTTACAAGCCTCGGCAGATCCAAACCCGCCATCCACGTTCCCGAGACCGCGACGCTTGTGATCACGAATCGCGATACCGTCGTATCCGTGCCGGACCTCGACAACATCCAGCACATCACGAACACGGTCGAGAGCATCGAGGCGGAAGATGACGGATACGGCAACATCACCATCGTCACGAACTATGTGGACATCGTGACGGTCGTCACGAACTACTACGACACGACCGTTTCGGGGGCGTTGACGGCGACAGGAGCAGAGAACGGCGCCGGCATCGGCGGCGGCTACATGGAGAGCTACGGAACCATCTGGATAGACGGCGGCGAGGTCGTTGCGAACGGCGGCTACAATGGGGCTGGAATCGGTTCGGGGGACATTACGGAAAGCCAGGAGAATGATGTCGCCACCGTAATTTCGGGAGTGTTGAACATACGTGGCGGCAGGATCCATGCGACCGGTGGAAGGTATGGCGCGGGTCTTGGGGGCGGGAACCTGCATTCGGGCGGCAGGATAACGGTTTCGGGCGGAACGGTCGTCGCGCAGGGCGGCGACGCCGGCGCGGGCATTGGCGGAGGATGGAGCTCACGCGCCAGTGCCATTGAGATTTCGGGCGGAACCGTGACCGCGAAGGGTGGTGCGTTCGGCGGCGCGGGCATCGGTGGGGGCGACCTCGGCGGCGATATCAGCGGATACGCCGAGTTGAGGACAGTGACGATCTCCGGCGGCATCGTGACCGCCATCGGCGGCAGCACGGGCGGTGCGGGCATCGGCTCCGGCTCGTACGACCGCAGCGGCATGAAGGTGACGATTACCGGCGGAACGGTCTTCACGACAGGCGGCAGCCAGGCTTCGCTCACCTACGGCAGCAGCGACATCGGAACCGGCGGGCACCATGTGACCACGCCCGCGAAACTTTATCCGCTCACGATAAAAGGCGCGTCCGTCCACGCGACGCATCGTACGGCCTCGAACGAATGCGTCGAGCCTGCGCCGTCCAACGGCACGGCGCGCGTTTGGTGCGTCACGGTAGAGACGCAAAAGACCAACGAATTGGTCAGGGTGGAATATCTCGATGGGTTCGGCGAAGGCTCCGAAATCTACGCCGACGCGGACGGCAAGATCTACCTCTGGCTCCCGAACGGAACGCACATCTTCTCCGCAGACAACAAGATGTTCACGGCCACGGTTGCGGATGCGGACACGACGGCGGGCGAATGGCTCACCGGCGTCAGAGTGGACGGGGTGGACGTCGCGCGCAGATCGGCGAAGGGAAAGAAGTGGGGCTACGACTACGAGAATAAGACGCTTCAGATCATTGGCGACTGCGTGATCTCGGGCACGAATACGGAGGGTTTCGTCAACATTCTCGCCATGCCATTGCCCGATGAAGGGGACGGCGGGAGCGTGGACAGTTCGAATGTCGTGTTCACCATCTCAAATTTGTATCTTAAGGCGACTAGCGATGCCAAGGCATCCCCGATTTCGGTGACGAACGCCACGGTGACCGTCCGCCTCGCAGGAACGAACACGCTGGACGCCACGAAAACCGACAGCTACGCCGGATTGAACGTCCTGTCGCCGGCCACGCTCATCATCACCAACCTCGGGGAAAGCGCCAAGCTTGAGGCATACTCCGGCAAGTACGCCGCAGGTATAGGCGGCAACCGTTCGGCTACGGTCGGCACAATCGTCCTTTCCGGCGGCATTATCGAGGCGACTGGTGGCAAGGAAGGCGGTGCGGGCATTGGCGGCGGCTATGCGGCAAAATACGGTGACGGGGCTAAGATCGCGATATCCGGCGGCACGATCAGCGCCAGGGGCGGATGGTACGAAAGCGGCTACCACGCTGCCGACATAGGTCTCGGCATGGATCCTGATTCAGGAGAGGAAAACTACAGCATCGTATTCTCCGGGTCGAGCACCTGGATGGTCAACGGATGTTTCGACGAGACTGGCCACGTCCGCTCGATCACGCCCGTGAACGAAGCGAACGCACGCGTTTACAAGGCAACCATAACTGGCTTCACGCCGCACGCCAAGGTTGAAATCGAGATGTCCGGCTACGGCACCAACGACATCTACGCCGACAGCGTGGGCTCGATCTACCTCTGGCTCGCGAACGGCACGTACTACGTCAACGCCAACGGCAGCCGCTATGCGTTGCGGATGGTCAACGGCACGGCGACGACGATTGCGCTTCCCGACGCCTACGGAGTCAAGGTGGACGGTGTTGACGTCGTGAATATCTCCGGCGACACCTGGTCCTACGATCCTGTCGCGAACAGGCTCACCCTCAAGGGCGACTGCACGCTCTCCGGCACGAATACGTACGCCCCGATCACGGTTTACGCCTACCACGATGTGACGGTAGCGGTCGACCGTCTTTCGCTCAGCGCACGGGACGAGGATTCCGATCTCTTTGACGGTGGCACGCTGACGATTACGAACGGCACGTCAACCCTGTTAGGCCGCGTGTCATGCGATCTTGTCATCCGCGGCGGTTCCCACATAATCTACTCCTCCACGATACCATCTGTCTCCAACGGATCGGACTATGTCGAACCGGTGATCCTAAGAGGCTACGAACCCAACGCACCCGTCGAGATCGAGGGTCCGGCCGACTACTACGAAGGTGCGCCCTACGGCACGTCAAATATTTTCGCGGACGGAAGCGGGAGGGTGTATCTGTGGCTTCCGGAGGGTGTCTTCAACATTAAGATTAACGGAATCCGGTACATCATGGATGTGGATTTCATCGGTGACTATACGCTCGAAAGGGCGCCTATCGGGGTTGAAGTGGACGGGACGGACGTCAAGGAGCTTTCCGGGGCGGACTGGACCTACGACTTCGACACACGCGTGGCGACCTTGTCCGGCACACACGCCGTTTCCGGTACGAACACCTGCGGCGAAGTCAAGATCTGCGCTTCCGGGACCGCTACCATTTCTCCTTCGAGGCTGGTAATCGAGGTCGGTGCGGGCGAGGAGGTGCTTTCCGGATCGGGGACGGTGACGATTGCAGACGGCACGGCGTACCTGACAGGAGACGTCTCGTGTCCCGTGAAGCTGCTGGGCGGCTCGTTCAGGCTGAACGGCACGGCGGCAGTCGCGTTCTCAAACGAAACCGAGGCGGTGCATTGCGTCACGGTGTCCAACTTGACGGCTGGCGCGGAGATTGCAGTCGGAGGGCTTCCCGCCTACTACGGTACGGACGGTATCTACGCCGACGAGAACGGCAAGATCTACATCTGGCTTCCGGACGGTACGCACAATTTTACGGCTGGCGGCATTCCGTTCAGGGCCGTTGTGGACGGCGCGGCGACCCAGGCGCGCGAGCTCTTCCATTCCGGCGTGTTCGTCGGCGACGATGAAGTCGGCATTGAGATCGCGGGGACGGGATGGAGCTACGACGGCTCAAGCGCGCGGCTGACGCTCACGGGCGACGTGACGCTTTCAGGCACGAACACGGCGGGAGTGGTGCGCTGCATCGTAGAGAGCGACGCGGACATCACGTTCTCCAACCTGTGCCTGAAGGCGACCGGAAGCAGGCAGACGCCGTTCGCGATCGCGTCGAACGTCACGGCCAACATCACCTTCACCGGAACGAACACGTTCGCAGCGGGCAAGTACTGCGCGGCGATCTCGGTTCCCTACGAGTCGCGCATCTCTATCGGCGGAGACGGCTGGCTCTTCGCATCGGGCGGCAACGGTGACGGCTGGAGCTATCCCGGAATCGGTGCGAGCGAAGGATCTTACCACGGATTGACGAACGTGGTCGTACGGAGCGGCAACATCGTCGCCACGACGCCGGAGGATTTCGTTGATTCGATAACCGGCGCATTGATCGCGGGTGGCAACGTCAATATGCGCGAAAGTAACGCCGCAAGAGACCTGGGCGGCGAAATGGCCTACCGGGTGAGAATCAAAGACCTTCCGGCGGGAGAGCCGGCCCGGCGGCGCAGCCGCAGCAGCCGAGCGTGGCGGCAAAGGACAGCAGGATAAAGAGAAGCGGGCGTTTGGATCTCATGGTTTCTCCCTTTTTAACCGTCCGGGCGGTTTCATCCGGCGGATCTTCTATTCTATCGTATCACAAACCGGGCGGAAAAGCAATTTTCTTCTTTCCCCTCAGGCAAAAAACGGCAAAAAGACGCCAAGAATCCGCAAAAAAAAGACGCCGCCCTTCCCGCTTTGGCATATCTTGCGAAACTGCGGGAAGACTCTTGCTTTCCCCGCTTTGCGGTGGTATACTGAAAAAAACGAAACTACGACCGAAAAGAGGAAAACGATATGGCAAAACAGAGACCCCGGATCCTCGTTGCGGGGAGCCTTGTGATGGACCTGATCTGCTCCGCGCCGCGCTTCCCGCAGAGCGGGGAGACGGTGATCGGCACGGACTTTTCCACCGCGCCGGGCGGGAAGGGAGCGAACCAGGCGGTGCAGGCCGCCCGCCTCGGCGCCGAGGTCGCGATGGTCGGCAAGATCGGGCGTGACGACTTCGGCCGCCGGATCCTTGACTCGCTTGCGGCGTCCTGCGTGGACACGGAGGGCGTGCGCGTATCCGGGAACCGCCCGACCGCGATCGGCAACATCCAGCTCGAGGTGACGGAGACGGGGACCGCCAACCGCATCCTCGTCGTCCCCGGCGCCAATATGGACTGGACGGAGCGCGATATCGCGGGGCTGGAGGCGCGGATCCCCTCCGCCGATATGCTGATCCTGCAGCTGGAGATCCCCACGGAGGTCGACCTCGCCGCCGCGCGGATCGCCCGCCGTCACGGCGTCCCCGTGATGCTCAATTCGGCTCCCTCCGCGCCGGTCCCGGAGGAGCTTCTCGA
>CACZCD010000123.1 GCA_902779565.1 uncultured bacterium
CCGAGAACCGCGCCGTGCTGCACACGGCGCTGCGCAACTGCGATCCGGATGCCAAGGTGTTGGTGGACGGGAAGGATGTGATGCCGGACGTGCGCGATGTGCTGGCGCGGATGGGGGCCTTCGCCGAGAAGGTGCGCAAGGGTGAGCATCGCGGCTTCACCGGCAAGAAGATCAAGTATGTCGTCAACATCGGCATCGGCGGCAGCGATCTCGGGCCCGTGATGGCGAACCTCGCGCTCGCACCGTTCGGCAAGCGGTCGATCAAGTGCTTTTTCGTCTCGAACGTCGATGCCACGCACCTCGCCGAGACGCTGCGTGAGGTCAAGGCCGACCAGACGCTCTTCATCGTCGCCTCCAAGACGTTCACCACACAGGAGACGATGACGAACGCGCTCTCTGCGCGCACGTGGCTGCTGGAGCAGCTCCCTGCCGTCAATCCCAACGACGTGGTCGCCAAGCATTTCGTGGCCGTCTCCACGAACGCGGAGGAGGTCTCGAAGTTCGGCATCGACACGGCGAACATGTTCGGGTTCTGGGACTGGGTGGGCGGCCGCTACTCGCTGCCCTCCGCGATCGGCCTGTCGCTGATGCTATACATCGGTCCGCGCAACTACGCCAAGTTCCTGAAGGGCTACTGGAAGATGGACCGTCACTTCCGCACGGCGAAGTTCGAGAAGAACATGCCCGTCACGCTCGCGCTTCTCGGCATCCTGTACGCGAACGGCTACGGCGCGGAGAGCTATGCCGTACTGCCCTACGACCAGTACCTGAGCCGATTCCCCGCCTATCTGCAGCAGATGGACATGGAGTCCAACGGCAAGTCCGTGACGAAGGACGGCAAGCCCGTCACCTGCACGACGGGTCCGATCGAGTGGGGCGAGCCGGGCACGAACGGCCAGCACAGCTTCTACCAGCTCATCCATCAGGGCACGCATCTCATCCCCTGCGACTTCATTGGCTTCTGCCAGACGCACAACGCCATCGGCGACCACCACGACAAGCTCATGGCGAACTTCTTCGCGCAGACTGAGGCGCTCGCGTTCGGCAAGACGGCCGAGCAGTGCCGCGCCGAGGGCGATCCGGAGAATCTCGTGCCGTTCAAGACGTTCGAGGGGAACCGTCCCACGAACACGCTTCTCGCCGATGACCTCACGCCCGAGACGCTGGGGGCGCTCATCGCGCTCTATGAGCACAAGGTGTTCGTGCAGGGCGTGATCTGGAACATCTTCTCGTTTGACCAGTGGGGCGTGCAGCTCGGCAAGGTCCTCGCCAAGAACGTC
Source organism: uncultured bacterium (assembly GCA_902779565.1). Lineage (GTDB taxonomy): Bacteria > Verrucomicrobiota > Kiritimatiellia > RFP12 > UBA1067 > UBA1731. Next base: position 1,281 of record CACZCD010000123.1, read on the forward strand.
CTGAAGGACCTGACCGCCGAGAAGCCGGAGATGAAGCATGATTCCTCCACCAACGCGCTCATCATGCGCTACCGCAAGGCGTTGAAAAGGTCATGAAAAAGTTCACCCTCAACCGCGAGTTCTTCGTGCGTCATCTGGGCGTGACGCTCCTGATGGCGGGTCTCGGCTGCTGGTTCGTGTTTGACGGCGCGGTGACCTATCCGAAGATGGACGCCGTGGAATTCTGCGAGAAGCATCACAAGAGTCTCGAGAATCCCGAGCGCGAGAAGGCGGAGGCCATCAAGCGCCAGTACCAGTTCGCCTCGATCGCGTTCATCGCTGCGCTTGCCATCGGCTGTCATCTCCTGAAGGTACGTGGCGAATCGCTCGCCTGGGATGACGAGAAGATGATCGGGTCGCTCACATTTGGCAAGGAGGCGCGCTTCGCCGATGTCAAGGATGTGGATCGCCGTCTGTGGGACAAGAAGGATATCCTGTACGTGACCATGAACGACGGGCGTCGGATCACGCTCGACGCTTGGCATCACCCCGAAGCCAAGGAACTCGCCGGAAAATTCTAGTCGGTGGGATGCGGGGCGATGGTCGGGTTCTTCGATAGCGGCGTGGGCGGAACGTGTGTGCTGGAGGCCTTTCGGCGATTGTGTCCGGAGGAGCCGACGGTCTATGTGGCCGACACGGAGAACTGTCCCTACGGCAACAAGCCGCCGGAGGAGATCGTAAGGCTCTCGAAACGGATCGCCGCCGATCTGATTGACCGCGGCTGCGAAGTGGTGGTGGTGGCGTGCAACACCGCAACCGCCGGCGCGATCGATACGCTCCGCGCGACATGGCCCGACGTTCCGTTCGTGGGAATGGAACCGGCCATCAAGCCGGCCGCGCTCGGCTCCAAGACGGGTGTGGTGGGCGTGCTGGCGACGCGCGGTACGTTCAATGGGCGGCTCTACCGCCAGACGTCTTCGCGCGTGCCGGGTTCCGTGAAGATCATCGAAGCCGTTGCGGATGAATTCGTGACGCTCGTCGAACACGGCGAGACTGCGGGCTCGGCGGTGGAGACCGCTGTGCGGGCACGGCTTGAACCGCTTATTGCGGCGGGGGCGGATCGGATCGTTTTGGGCTGTACGCACTTCCCGCACCTGAAGCCCGTGATGGAGAAGATCGTCGCCGGACGAGCGGAGATTGTCGATCCTTCCGACGCCGTTGCGCGACGCGTGCGTGATGTCCTGCAGGTGACGAGAAGGGCGAAACATGAAGATTGAAGTCCTTTCCCCGCATGGCTTCTGTGGCGGCGTGGCGCGCGCGATCAAGATGGCGCAGGAGGCGTTGGCGGCGCACGGGCGCGAGGGGAATGGTGCCGCCACGGTCTATTGTCTCCATGAAATCGTCCATAGCGAACAGGTCGTGCAGGAGCTGACGGCGAAAGGGATGTGTTTCGTGGAGTCGGTGGAAGAGGTGCCGAAGGGTGCGGTTCTGCTCATCAGCGCGCATGGCGCGCCCCCCGCCGTTTCTGACGCGGCGGTGGCGCGGGGACTCCGGGTGATTGACGCCACGTGTCCGTTCGTCACAGAGAACCATCAGACGATACGCGCGAATTTTGCGAAGGGGATGCGGACCATCGTCGTGGGCGATCCGGACCATGCGGAAGTGCGCGGGTATCTAGGTGAACCGGGGGCGTGCCTCCCAGAGGATGTGAAACCGAACGAGCCGGTGGGGCGCGTCGTCCAGACGACGTTGGATGCCGCGGCACAGGAAGGGGTCTGCACGGCCACGCGCGACCGGCAGCAGGCGGTGCGGGATTTTGTGGCGTCTTCTTGCGGCGCGTCCGTCGGCGTGCTGGTGGTGGGCGGCGCGAAGAGCGCGAACACGGCCCGTCTGGCCGAGATCGCCGAGAACGGTGGAGCCAAGGCATGGCGTGTTTCGTCGGCCGAAGAGGTGTCGCGTTTAGATTTCGGTGCCCTCGATGTTCTGGGCGTCACCTCCGGCGCCTCAACCCCCGAATCCCTGTTTCAGGCTGTTTTACGTTCGCTTTAAAACTTCCGCTTGCATTATAATACCCGTTCGGGTATAATTGCGGCGTTTTAAGGAGGATTATACGCTATCGGGTGCAATCTTGACAAGAACTGTGAAATTATACCCGAACGGGGGTAGTCATGGAAATAGCAGAATTTGTGAAGACGCAACGCAAGAAGTTGCATTGGACGCAAAAGGATCTTGCTTTCTACGGCGGGGTCGGGTTGCGTTTCATTCGTGAACTGGAGCAAGGCAAGACTTCGCTCCGCATGGACAAGGTCAACCAGATTCTTGGACTGTTCAGTGCTGAGCTGACGGCTGGACCTATAGATAGGAGCATCTATGCGTAAAGCGAACGTCTTTCTGTTTGATCGTCTGGTTGGTCGGCTGATCGAGACGAACGAGGGGAAATGCCAATTCGAGTATGACGCGGACTATCGGCACATTTCCGAGGCGGAACCGATTTCACCGACAATGCCATTTCAGGATGAACCCTATTGTAGCGATGAGTTGCTACCGTTCTTTGATGGCCTGATTCCCGAAGGGTGGCTTCTCGATATCGCCGAGGAGACCTGGAAACTCAATCCGCGCGATCGGTTTGGTCTTTTGCTGGCGTGCTGTCGCAGTAGCATTGGTGCGGTGAGCGTGAGGGAGGTGAAGGATGGCGAAGAATAAGCGATGTCTTGTATGTGGACTTCCGCTTTCGGGTGAAACAGATGGCGAGTATCATACCGAATGTGCGAAATCGTTGTTTGGTGCGGAGCAGGCGCCGGCGTTCATGTATTCTACGGCGGAACTGAACGAGCTCGCAAGGAAACTCGTCCTTTCGCGCGTCAGCGTGCCGGGCGTTCAGCCGAAACTTTCGGTCCATCTTGAACATGCTGCCGAGGGAAGGGCTGATCGCCTTACGCTTGTCGGGTTGGACGGCAACTATATCCTGAAGTTGCCGACGGAATCGTATTCCGAGCTGCCGGAATGCGAACACTTTGCGATGACGCTTGCACGGCTCTGCGGAATCGAGACGGCGGCGTTCGGACTTGTTCGGCTTGAATCGGGGGCGTTGGCGTATTTGACCCGTCGAATGGATCGTGAAGACGGCGTAAAGCACATGATTGACTTCTGCCAGCTGACCGACAAGCAGACCTCTCGTAAATACTATGGGTCGCATGAACAGGTGGCGAAAGCATTGCGTCATTATGCGACAGCTGCGGGCTCTGATGTGTTGCGTTTTTTTGAAGTGCTGATCTTTTCGTTCATCACCGGGAACTCGGACATGCACTTGAAGAACTTCTCGCTTTTGCGCGAGCATGATGGTACATGGCGGCTTTCGCCCGCCTACGACCTCGTTCCCGTGAAGACGGTTCTTCCGGCAGACAAAGACGATCTTGCGTTGACCGTCAACGGGAAGAAACGTAAACTCCGTGCCGGTGATTTCCGCGCGGCCGCTGCAACGATGGGGCTTACATCTGTTCAGTATAGCCGCCTTGCGCAGCGCATGGTGGAATCCGTAAGGAAGAATCTTGATGAAGCGATCAAGCGCTCCTTCCTTTCAAAGCCGTTCATCAAGCGCTTCCGCGATCTGACCAACGACACACTCACCCGCATCTCCGAGCCCTGAAGACAATGGGAAATATACCGACAACATCTACGACGCTTCTGCGCGATTTGGCGCAGGATTCACAGCATGCCCGCTGGGGCGAATTCGTGGCGCGCTACCGTCCGATGATGGAGGCGTTCATGCGCGAACGCTTCCCGACACTTGAGGCCGACGATGTGATTCAGGAAACGCTGATCGAATTGATCAGGGTGTTTCCAATCTACCACTATTCGCCGAAGGAGAAGGGGCACTTCCATAACTATCTCACCGGCATTCTGCGCCATCGCGCGCTCCGCATGATGGGCGAAGAGCAACGCCGCGCGAAACTTGCCGAAGAGATGCGGCGCGTTTCCGCCTCCGTTAAAACTACGGCGGACAGGGAGGATAACGTTGGTAGGGCGGCTTGTCCCCAAGCCGCCGCAGCGGGCAACGGAAATGCGCCCTACTGGGATGGGAGCACTGGTAGGGCGGCTTGTCCCCAAGCCGCCGAAACCGACGACGAGGAATGGCGGCATTCCCTTCTGGAAATTGCACTTCAGCAATTGCTCGGCGACGAGTCTATTCACGAACGGACGCGTCTCGTGTTCGTCCGCGTCGCGGTCAATGGCGAGAAGCCCGATGCGGTCGCTGCCGCGTTCGGCATCACGCGCAATGCCGTCGATCAGATGAAGTCCCGCATGATGGCGCGTCTCAAGGAACTGGTCGCCGCGCTGGAGAAGGCTGATGGGGTCTGACAGCCACGACATAGACGCCTTTCTGTCCGCGCATGCCCCCGTGGAATCTTCCGCAACCTTTGCGCCAGGCGTGGTGTTTGGCGACTGGTGCGTGACGGCATTTCTCGGATGCGGCGGCAGTGGCGAGGTCTATCGTGTAGTCCACACGACACTCGGCACGGCGGCGGCGCTGAAGGTGTGCGTCAAGAATCCGGAAAGGGACGCCTCCCGAGACGAGACGGTCTGCGCCCGATTCAGACGCGAAGCGAAACTGCTTGCGGAAAACAAACATCCGGCGTTCCCTTGCTTTCTGGGTTTTGGCGAACGGAAGGGCCGCCCGTGGTATGTGATGGAACTGCTGGAGTACAGACCGCTTCCGACGACGGAACGCGAAATCGCCCGCTTTCTGCTCGCGGTCGCATCGGGCGTCCAGCATCTGCATTCGCAAGGCATCATCCATCGCGACATCAAGCCCGGCAATATCCTGTGGCGGCGCGTTAAGGATAACGCGCCCTACTATAATGTTGGTCAGGCGGCCGCCGTGGCTGGCGCTGGTAGGGCGGCTTGTCCCCAAGCCGCCGCAGCGCGAGAGCGATTCGATAACGCTGGTAGGGCGGCTTGTCCCCAAGCCGCCGCAGAAACGGCTCCTGTCTTGATCGATCTTGGTTTGGCCAAGGATTTGTCCGCCGTGCGCGGACATGCGGGAGAATCGCTTTCGATTGTCGATGGCAAGGCGCTGGGCGTGGGAACGCCGCGCTATGCCGCGCCGGAACAGATGTCGGGCGATGCCGTATCACTGGCGACAGATGTCTATGCGTTGGGAATGCTGGCGAACGACTGCTTTGGCGGCAAACCGCCGCGTGCATGGCGGCGCATCATCCAACGCGCCACGGCGGCCATCCCCGCGCAACGCTACGCGACGGTGGCGGCGTTCACCCGCGCGATTAAGCTTTTGCGGGCGCGCTACTGGATCCGCGGCACGCTGGTTGTCGTGTTGGCAGTTTCGGTCCTTACGCTTTGGACTTTCTCACGCAAGGGAGAAAATTCGCCGCTTCATGTTATGCCGGCAACCAATCCGGTGACAGTATCGCCAACGACGGAAACCCCAAACGAAAAATCTGCATGGCGGGAGCTCTGCCGTAACCTCACGACGAATATTGTCACGCGGCATACTGAAACGCGACGCCCGGATGTCGTGAAACGCATGTCTCCCGCAGAATTCGCCATGCGGGCGAACGACCCTCAGTACCGGTCCGTTTTGGTGTCCAGAACGGAGACGAACAAGATAGAGGCGACGATGGTAAATCTGGGCGGGCGAACGGTTGTCTTCACCGAGCCGATTAAACTTGATGCAGGGCGGGAGTATTGGATCGTTGGACCAGGAGTTTTGGACGCGCAATTTTCCGCCTCTTCTACGGCGACGGTCCGTATAGCCAATTGCATCTTTCGGAATCGTACAAAGACAAGTCCTGACAAGGCCGGAATCGATTATGTGCTGGATGGTGGAGCCTACTTGAATTTCACGGATTTGCCATCCACGGAGGCTATGAAACTGGAAGTCGGCGGACGTGTACGGAGCAACGGAATGTCCGAAGGGCATCGCTGGTGGCGGATCAAAGGGCCGGATGATATTGCAGAACTTGTGAATGACGAATAGGGTTCAATAGCGGCAAAATGTGCAATCCGCGCAGCGACCGGCTCTGTATCGGCCATTCAGTGACACAGTACTTAAAAATCCTGCGTAAGATTTTCACGCCTCATCCGCAGTATGGGGGTGAGGAACGGTTTGCCCTGTCCCTCACGAAATGAGACGCGGATTTTTGCTGTCGGCGTTTTCTCATGTTCTGCCCCCAATCACGGCAGATTATGATACAATACGCACCAACAAAATAAATCTTTGCGTTCTACGCATCGATTGGCTCTGTTGGAACCTGAGAAATTCATATCCGAGCCATGAGAAGTGGGAATGCGCCCAGCCGGGCGTATTTCTCTTTCGTGTGTCGGATAGGGCTTTCTCAGGGCCTCAACAGAAACACGGGAGAAGATTGCGCCCTCTTTCTTTGCCCGTGAACGGAACAGGGCATGGAGGAGCAGCGTGGTTCGACACGGCAAGGTGCAGGACAAAGTCGAGGCGGTACAACCGCCTTGGTTCGGTATTACTGTTCCTTGGAAGCTGTTAGCGCCCTCAATCCGTCTACACAATCAACCCAAGGGCATAAGGAGTCCCCAATGTCCATGATTGATGTGTTGAAATGGGATGCGGCACCGAGGGTGGTTGCCTATCGCTATCCCGATTGCGAGTTGAACTATAAATCGCAGTTGATTGTGACGGAATCGCAAGAGGCGGTTTTTGTCAAGGAAGGATTGTTCTATGGCCCGATAGGCCCTGGGCGGCATACGCTTGAGACAAAGAACTTCCCGTTCCTTTCAAAGATGGTTGCCGCTCTGACGACGAACCGCAAGACACCTTACATGGCGGAAGTGTGGTTCTTGCAGAAGTCTGTTCCATTGGACTTGAAATGGGGCACGTCTGATCCCGTCCTTGTTGAAGACCCGAAGTATCACATAGCTTTGCCGATCCGTGCCTTTGGGCAGTATGGCATCATGGTGTCTGATTCTTGCCGCTTCCTTGCGCGGCTCATGGGGCGGTTGCCCGCCTTTACCGAGAAAACGCTTTCGGGATATTTCAAGGGCGTCATTGTCACGCGTGCAAAGGATGTCATTGCGTCGGTCATGGCGCAGGAGAATTGTTCGCTTCTTCAGATCGGCACCAAGCTTAATGAACTCTCCGGGCTTCTTGAAAAGCGAATTTCCGAAGATCTTGCCGACTATGGCGTGGAACTTCGGCTTTTCATGGTCAATTCGATCTCGACGGACGATGCCGATCCATCGGTTGTTCAGTTGAAGAAGGCGTTAGCCAAGAAAGCGGAAATGGATATCATCGGCTACTCATACGCACAGGAGCGGTCATTTGACGCGCTGCAAGCTGCCGCCGGAAACGAAGGTAATGCGGGCGCAGTGATGGGGGCGGGTATGGGTTTAGGTATGGGTGTCGGCGTTGGTTCGCCGATGGGGAATGCCATGGCGACAATCGCGCAGAACATCAATCCCACAGGGGTGAAGCACTGCGTAACCTGCGGTTCACAATTGCCGCCTAGCGCAAAGTTCTGTCCGGGATGTGGCACGAAGACGGAAAGCGAGGTACCGTGATGTCGTTCAATCAGAAGATGGTTTCGTTGCTCACGGTGTTTGCATTCGGCATCACTGCCGCCGTTGCGTTCGTGTTTTTCGAGCCGCCGTATGAGTGGAAGTTCTGGCTTGGGTTTTCCTCGCTTGGTTTTTCGGAAATCCTTTTTGGTGCATTCTGGGTTCAGCAGATAGGGAAGGCCGATTCTGCTCTGCCGATGTCGATAGGTGTTTGGGGGCTGAATGCCGCCTATTTAGCATTCGCCCTTGTAGCGACAATGCTTACGGGGTTGGGCGACAAGTTCTACATCCTTTTGCATGTGGTTGGCTTCGCCGTATTCGTCATGGCGCATCTGTTCTTCCGAATGGTGGAGCACCACATCGAGGAGCAGTCGAAGGACGACGAGCCTGAACAGAAGATTGAACGCGCAAAAGTGACTTGGAGGTGAAACAATGAAATGTGAATACTGTGACAATCCCGTTCCCAACGGGGCAACGCGCTGTCCGAGTTGTGGGGCGGCAATACACATTTATGATGAGAATCCGAAACCAAATACCACGCCTCATACTATATTGACACCACAAGGTAGTGACATTGGATCAGTTGGATGTTCTTCAACAGCGTATAATCCATACCTGATTGTCGCCAAGAAGAGTCGAATAGTTTACATCGTTCTTGCTTTGGTCTTTGGGGAGATTGGCGTCCACAATTTTTATGCTGGTTTTATTGGACGAGGTGTGGCTCAGCTTTTGATAACCGTCCTCTCGTTTGGACTGTTGTTTTGGATTTCGTGGGTGTGGGCGGTTATTGAAATCTGCGCTGTGGATCATGATGGGGAAGGTATCCCATTCGAATGAACTTTCAATTTCTGGGCGTACGACCAGAGGCGGCATGGGGAACAGCCCTTCTTTCTCAATGTCGCAAATTAACGAAGGGCAAATTAGGAAACAAAAATGAGTAACAACAATGCACAGGGGATAGCATGGTTCCAAGCGAATGCAGGCAAATTCCCAACATCACAGCGAATGATCATCCAGAAAAGGTGTTCGGAGATGCCGGACGACCGCCTGATGATGCTCCAGCAACTGAAGTTCAAGAACCCTACAGCGGTGCTCATCGTGGGTATTCTCTTCGGCTACTTGGGATTTGATAGGTTCATGACGGGAAGTGTAGGTCTCGGTCTGCTCAAATTCTTTTTGTGCTGCGGCTTTATTGGCTTCATCTGGTGGTTTATCGACCTGTTCATTTGCCCCGGTAGGGCGCGTGAAGCGAACATGAAGCAGATCCAACCGTATCTCTGATATCAGATGGTTGATAACAACTAACGCATAGCAATTTGCGTTAAATGTCGGCATATGGCCATACCGCTTGTCATCGCACATGGAAATGTGCGGTGGCAGGCGGTGTGGCTTATTTGTATAGTGACATCTGAACTAATTTTGAACTTCATATTTCGACCAACTGTGGTTTTGTTATAATACGCGCAACCAAAGGAAAACAACATGAGCACGAAATGCAGATATTGCGGCAGCACGAGCTATGGCTCGGGATGCATCCATTCACCCACGCGGAAGCATGAACACCGCGACGACGAGAAGCACTGCGAATGGTGCGGCTCT
>CACZCD010000124.1 GCA_902779565.1 uncultured bacterium
GGCTCCATGAAGCGCTTCGCGATCACAAGTCGCGCCCGTTCGCCGCCGGAGAGCGCCTTCACGGGCGTGCGCGCGCGCTGCGGAGTGAAGAGAAAATCCTGAAGATAGGAGTAAACGTGCTTCCGCACGCCGCCCACCACCACCTCGTCGCGATCCTCGGCGATATTCTCGAGCACCGACTTCTCAGGGTCAAGACTCCCGCGCAGCTGATCGAGATAGACGGTCTCCACGCGCGTCCCAGGCGTGACCGTGCCGGCGGTGGGCGTCAACCGTCCCGTGAGAAGGTTGAGAAGCGTCGTCTTGCCGCTGCCGTTTCCGCCCACTACGCCGATGCGTTCGCCCCGCAGAATCTTGCAGGAAAAGTCCTTGACGAGAGGCGCGCCCGCACCATAGGAAAAGCTCACCCCCTCCACCTTCAGCACGAGCATCCCGCTCGCCTCCGAGGCCGCGATGCCGAAGCTGCTGGTGCCGACCGCGCCGCGTCGGGCGGCGAACTCCTTGCGCAACTCCATCAACGCCGCGACACGTCCCTCGTTGCGCGTGGTGCGCGCCTTCACGCCGCGCCGGATCCACGCCTCCTCCTGCGCCAGCTTCTTCGACTTCCGCTCCCAATACACCGCCTCATCCGCCAGCAGTTCCGCCTTGCGCTTCAGGAACGTCAGGTAGTCGCAGCTCCAGCCGGCCAGCTCACCGCGGTCAAGATCCAGCACGCGTGTGGCTGTCCGCTTCAGGAACGCGCGGTCGTGCGTCACGAACAGCACCGCCGCATGGAGACGCCGGATCGCCCGCTCCAGCCATTCAATCGTCTCCACATCCAAATGATTGGTCGGCTCGTCGAGGAGAAGAAGATCCGGATTCTGCAGGAGCGCCGCCTCGATCTGCCGCCGCTTCAGCTGTCCGCCGGAAAGCGTCTCGTCCGAAACCGGCACCTCCTGTCCGACATACGCGATGCGGCAGCCCTTCTCGCGGATCACCTCGCCCCCGTCCGGCTCCAGCAGGCCGGCGATGACCTTGAGAAGCGTGGACTTCCCTTCACCGTTGCGCCCCGTCACGCAGCTGCGTTCCCCCTTCTCGATTGAAAGCGAAACACGATCCAGCACCGGCGGACCACCAAACGCAACCGAAACCTCTCTCAAACTCACCAATGCCATCAGACACCCTCCGCCCGACAGTCATTCTTCTGCAGGGTCTGTCCTCGCAACACCTTGAATTCCACACCAAGCGGCGGCAGCGTGAGTTCGAACTTTTGGCCTGCCATGTCTATGGCACCCGTCGCCGGCTCGCGTGTGGAATTGACAACCAAGACCAATGTCTCGCCGCCCTTCCGGAAAGCACGCACCACGAGGGCGGGCGATGACGATGTGACCGACACCTCTTCCGAAAGCAGGACGTCGACATGAAATCTCACCTCTCCGGCGACCTTGAGAAGACTGCTCCAGTTCGCTTCAAGCTCGTCCGGCGGCGAACACTTGAAGATGTGATGCGCGCTGTAGTAGAGGAGCCCGTTCGCGCCGCCCGCGATTGCCTGCCACGTCATGGAACGGAGTTCATCGTACCGCGGATAGCGGTTCTCCTCCGGGAAACCATACTTGTGGAACCATTCCCACGCCATCGACTGCGGAACCTGCCAAAGCGGACGTAGCCCCCAGGTTTTCGCACGGCAGAGGCGCGGATACTCCGATGCCCGCGAAATCGGCCCGCGACCGCGACCGATCGGATACGGATCGGTCGATACGATGTCGAACGCGCCCATCAGCGCATCCGCATTGCGCGGCCGGTCCAGGACCGCGAAGGTCGGATGATCGGGATCCGCCGCCACAAGCGTACGTTGGAGCGTTCGCTTCTCATCCGCCCGGTCCGCCGGCGTTTCGTCGATCACGTACCACGCCAGCAGCGCGGGATGCCGCCGCAGGCTTTTCGCCGCCGGCCCGGCCCATTTCGGATTCCATGGCGCCTTGGGGATCGCCTTGAGTCCGGCCGCATGGAACTTGTCGAGCATGCGCCGGTCGGCGCTGCACTCGATGATGCAGTTGAACGGCGTGTTGGTGAGGCGGCTCAGGTACGGCACCTCTTTGTCGGCTGGATGCACATAAACGCCAATCGGGAAGAACGGCTTTCCGTCCACAATCATGCGCTGGCGAGCATCGAAAGTGACAGCTCGCTCGATCTTGCCGTGCGTAAAGTCGAGCGTCGCCGTCCCGAGTTCGTTCCCCCGAAAGGACAAACACGCCTTCACCGGACTTGATCCCGGCGCAAGCCGCGTCACGTCAACCGTAATCTCGAAATGGTCATCGGCGAAAACATCCGCTGGGAGCGTGAACGGCGCGCCGTCCGGCCCAACAAACGTGAACGCGCCGGAAAGGCCGTCCTTCGGAAACTTCTCTTCGGCAGCGACGTACGGAACGACAAACCGCACAGGGCCCGATTCCTGCGCATCGCGGTAAGCCGATGAGAACAGACGCTCCACATGTCGGGGTTCGTCGCACGTCACCTCGAAGTCGTCGAACACCATGCGCCCGAGCGTCGTGCGATAGAGTTCGATCATCAGCTTGCCGCGCACGGCGTTAGACGGAAGCCGCTGCGTCGCGGCCTTGACGGTCTCCCAGCCCTTGCGTCCGGCTTCCTTGTAGATCGTCGGCCGCCCCTCGGCCCGACCGATGAGCGTTCCGTCCTTGTCAAACCAGGACAGGAACACGTACGCGCAGTTGTTCGTGATCAAGCCGTTGATCTTGACGGAAAAGGTATAGATGCGGCCCGGCTCCAGCGGCAATTCGCGGACAAAACGTTCCGGCACGGCCGTCGGGACGGGCCGCACGGCATTGCCGTCCACGGATGGCGGCGCAACCATCTTCATGGGACGTGACCGCGACTGCTCCCAGACGAGTCCGCGCGAACCGCCGATGCCGGCGCCTTCCACGATGGTGAATCCGGCGCAGGGCGTCCAGGCCGACGCCGCATTGGGCGCTTCAAAATTCTCTTTCAGCGCAACGGTCTCCGCCGCCGGCGAAACGCCGGCAAGAATCATCGCCGCCAAGAGGGAAATCGCAATTCGCTTTTTCATTTCACAATGCGGTCAGCGGAACGAGATCATCATCCCCGGCGTGCCAGAACATTTCAGCACGCCCGTCGTGGCCGCGAAGTGTTTCTTCACGTTCGCGTTCGCGATGGTGGCGTAGGTGTAACGGCCCGTCGGCTGACGCACACCGTCAACGAACAGGTACGCGACGCGCTGCTCGGAACCATCCGGGATGGAGATCACTGAATCGTCCGAAAGATACACCTCCGTGCGCTTGCCAAACGCCGGCGACTGGAGATTGCCAGACGTACGCTCAATGGTGAGGTTTCCACTTCCGCTCACGATCACGCGCGCAGCCCCCTTCCAGTTCGCGTCATCCGCGACCACGACCGTACCATTCGTCACGACGAGATCACCCGTGGACGAGAACGCCCGGTTCCGAAGCGTGAGCGTACCGGTGCCGAACTTGACGAGCGACACGCCGTTCGTGATATCGGCGGCGATGCAACTCGCGCCCGACCCCGCCACCTCAAGCGCGGATCCCGGCTCGCCGTCAATGCTCATACGTGCCGCCGTCGGGAACTGCACACGGTCGAACCGCTGCGTGGTGGCGTTGAGGCTGAGCAACACGTTCTGCGCGGTATTCGTGGCATATCCGCCCCTCAGCGCATACGACACGGAGAAGTTCAGCTCGCTGTCACCGATATAGTAGTTCTTCACATATCCGCCCGCCGCTTCGTAGAAAACCTTCACATTGTCCGTTGTCCAGAAATACGAGTTGTTGTTCGAGATGTGCGGCTTGTTCCGCACATACACCGTGCCACCACTGAAGAATCCTGACCAGATGTTTGAGATACCACCTTCAAACACCGTCGTGGCGGATGATGGCTGCTTCAGTTTTTGCCATGAATAGTCTGCGGTCACCCAAACCCCCCGCACCACGTTCGATGAATTCGCCGTGGCGGTCAGGTACAGTTCGGACTGGCTGTACACATTCGGTCCAGACGTGAAGAAAGGTTTTTCGATAACGGCGTTATCAAGAATCACCGTTCCCGTGAGCGTACCCGGACTGCCGGACTTCGTTGCACCGTAACAGCGGATCGCGTTGGCGGAGGTGTAAGCGGACGAGTCCACGCCCGTGGGCGTGGTGACGGTTCCCGCAAACGTGGTCGCGCCGTCCGAGATCACGAGCGCGCCCGCGAACGCATTCATGCCCGTAAACGTGAGATTCCCGCCCCCGCTCTTGCTCACATTCTTGGCCGCCGAAAAACCGCCCTTCAGCTCTACGGTCGTATTCGGCGGTACGTTCCACGTCTGCACCTCAGCGGTCGCGATCGGCACGTCGAACGCAAACGTCCGGACGGAATCACCCTCCGCCGCCGCAAAGGAAATTGAAGAACCCGCGACCGTCACCTGTCCCGCCGCACCGTCCTGCTTGAGCGTAAAGCCGTTGCCGGCGAAGCTGAGCCCATCAAGATACAGGAGCCGGTCGATGAGCGCGCGTGAACCGCCCTCCGCAAAAACAGGCGTCAATCCACCGCCCGTCAGGTTCGGCGTTTCGCCGCCTGTCCAGTTGAGCGCCGTCGCGATGTTCTCGTCCGCGCCCGCCCCAGTCCAAGCAATCGTCCGCTTCTGCGCCGGAACGACGAGCGTGGTGCCTTCGGCAATCTCCTCGTACTCTAAATGCGTGTACCGTCCCTCATCCAGCGCAACGCCACGCATGGTGAGCGACGCAATGTTCAGTGTTCCGCCAAGATCAAACGTCGCCCCTTCATCAATCTGCACGTGCAGCACATCTGACACAAACGGGGATGTCGCCGTGGAGCGGAACTGTCCAGACACCTCGAGTTCTGTCACGCCTGAAAGCGCCTCGGTCACGGTGGAAGAAATGTTGAATACGCCACCCTCGGCAACAATGATGCGCGGAACCGACTTGAAGGTCGCCGTGTCGGTCACGGCGAACGTACCGTTCGAGACGATGAGGTCGCCGGTCGTCCCGTTCGCACGCGTGCTGAAATTGCAGGTGTAGGTCGGGTCGGCATCCAGCAGGAGCGTCACCTCGTCGTTGATCGCAAAGTGGCAGGTGCAGGAGGCATTCACCGCGCCGCCCGTCACCGTCAGCGTCGCCGCACCTGACGGCGAATTTATTTCATAACCGGTTCCTGTCGCAGGGAAGGATGTTTGGTTGACATCATAAAAGTAAGCGACCGTCTGATCCAACCCGCAGAGGTCAACGTGCGCCTTCGAATTATGGTTCCTGCTAACACCCAAATAAGCGCCATTCAGAACATTCTTGCGCTTGCAATACAACGAGCCGGAATGCAAAGCGAAATTCCGCACGCTGCAATCGTCCGTGTCCAGCACAACCGCGCCCTGGGAACTATCGAAACAACCAACGCTTACAGTCCCCCTTACCAGGACTTTCCCGCGAAAGATGATCACCCCATAGGTTGCAATGCTCACGCCGCGAGGGCTTGTTGCCGAGGTGTAGGTTGAAAAGTCACCTTCCACTATGTTCGTTGGATAGGCCGTCGAATAGGAGTTCTTGTTGCGGTTCTCATTTCCGAAATAGAACGTGTTGGCAAGCGAGTAGATATTACCCGTGAATGTCGTATTCTCACGCACCATGATATGCGGATTGCTGTTATCCGCATTGGAAGAGTTGTTGGACGTCCGGATGTAATTCTCGACAACGGCATCCTTCTTCGCAAAGCGCAATGAGATCTTCGGAGTGCTCGCAGCATTGCGTAACATCACCTGCCCCGTGCCCAGTGCGCCCTGCTCGGCGGCGACAATCACGCCATTCGTGAGATCGATCCCGCCCGTGAACGTGTTGGCGTTGGTGAGCACAAGCGTGCCGGCGCCGATCTTACGGATTGAGCCGGAGCCGGAGATCACGCCCGAGTAGGTCCACGTCTCGCCGCTCGGCACGTCAATCTCATTGATGCCCGTCAACTCCATGCCCGTCGCCACATCGCCCGCGAACGCACACGCCGCGGCGGTGAACACAACCGCCGCAGACAGGATTCGACCAAGAGCTGTTCGTTTCATATGCGGATTTCCTTTCTTTATTGCGCCTTCAACTTCATCATCACGTAGGCGATAGGATTGAGATCAAGGCGAATGTTCGCGCCATCGACTTTCGGCACCGGCCCGAACTCCGACGAGACAAGTTCCACCGGCCTTGGGAGCGACAGCTCCACCTTCTGCGGCTCCCGCGTGCAGTTCACCGCGAGCAGGTAGATGTGTCCATCATATCGCCAAGTGCGCACCGCAACCGCTTCCGTGGCTCCCGAAACGGCTGGCGTCTCTTCCACGCTCAACAGCACCGCCTCATACTTCTTGACCTCGGATGCGGCGGATTTCGTGCGCGCCCACGCGGCCGCAAAGGAATCCTCCGAATCGTCGCGCGGACGTTTCATCACCTGACCGAAGGAATAGTAGATGATGCCGTTTGCGCCGCCCGCAATGGACTGCCAGGTCATGTTCGCCATCTCGTCCCGGTTCGGTCCGCGCCCATGCGTCCGCGGCCGTCCCAGCCACCCCCAACCGAATGCCTGCGGCACATACCATGTTGGCTTCACGCCGAGCGTCGCCTGATTGCCCAGCCGCATGGACTCGATCACGTTCTCTATCGGCTGTCTCGGAACGGGATACTTGTCCATGGCATACGCATCAAAGCTGTTGAGATAGTACCGCACGTTGCGCGGGTGATCAAGTACCACCCAGGTGGGATGATCGGGGTCAGCGGCGTGCGCCCATTCCCGGCGAACGGCAAGCTTGGGCGCCATGCCGAGCGACGGTTCGTCGCTCATGTACCAGGCGAGCGTCGCGGGATGGTCCTTGAACGTCGCGATCCGGTTCTCGATCCAGCCCTTGCCGCCATCCTTGGTGCCCCATCCGCCGTTGGTGAAGAAGATCACCTTGATCCCCTTCTCGTGGCAGAGGTCAAACCCCGCCTTGTCGGGACGCACGTACGGCATCAGACAGTTGAACGGGCCTTCCGCATAGATGTCCAGCATCTCCTTGTTGACCGCCCCAGAGAACATTCCGAGCGGAAAGAATGGCTTTCCGTCGACAATGGTACGCCCGTGCCGGTCGAAGGACACCTTGCGCCGCACCGGAGCCGACAGCCGCGCAAACCGAAGAGACGCCCCGCCGATCTCCTTCCCGCCCGCAGAAACCGTGAACGTCACATCGTTCGTACCAAGCGCGAAGGGCGTGGTGTCGATCGTCACGACCGCCTCCCGGTGCGAAAGCACCGTTGCGGCGACGCTCTTGCGCGAACCATCCACCGCACAATACGAGAATGCCGTCCGGCAATCCTTAACGGCGATGGTCGCGCGGTCCAGATTGAGCGCCGCGAAGAACTTCACTTCACCGCCCGCCGATTCGTTCCGGTACGCATCGGTGAAGAGACCGGCGACCGGCTCCTGATCGATCTCCTCCACATAGATGTCGTCCACGACGCCGGCACCGACGCAACGGCCGTCCGCAAGCGGCCCGACATACGCCTCCACCACACCATCCGGCACTTCGGCGGAAAGCCCTGAAACCGTGACCCAGTCCTTTGAAGTTCCGCTCACGAACGGGAGCGCCGCCACGCCGAAGATCTGCTTCCCCTTCGCGTCGAACCCGCTCAGGTACGCCGTAAGCCCCAGCGCAGTGGACTTCCGCTCCGGTACGATGTCCATCGCCTTCACGGAGGCCGTCAGCCGGTACCTCTTTCCGGGCTGCAGCTTCACCCGCTGCCGTACATGCTCACGCCCCTTCGCCTTCGCGATATTCTTGCACTCGTACACGAGGCCACCCGAGCCGTTGTGGCCGATGCGCTCGCCATGCCAATTCGGGCTTGCGTTCCATCCCACGGGATAGCCGTTGGTGCCTACCTGCTCGAATGAAGCATTCCGCATCTCGACCACGCCCTTGGCGAACAGGGCCAACGGAAACGCGACGCCCAGCAGGACGGCAAACAGGAAAATCCTTTTCATTCTCAGAGACCCACTGCCGCGCGAACCTTCTCCATCGTCGCGGCGGCGGCGGCACGGGCGCGTGCGGCGCCGGCCTTCAGGATGTCCTCCAATGTATCGGGATCCTTCGCCAGCTCCTCGCGCTTCGCGCGGAACGGGTCGAACAGACGGTGATACGCCTCCAAAAGCGCCTTCTTCGCGTGACCGTAGCCATAGTTGCCGGCGCGGAAGCTCGCCGCCATCTGTGCGACCTCCTCAGGCGTGGCAAACAGCTTGTAGAGTTCGTAGATGGAGTTCCCTTCAGGCTCCTTCGGCTCCTCCATCGTCTTGGAGTCCGTCACGATGCCCATCACCTTCTTTTTGATGGAACCGTTCGGCTCGAAAAGCTCGATGGCGTTGTGGTAGCTCTTGGACATCTTCTGTCCGTCGGTGCCGGGGATCGTCGCCACCGAGTCCGGGATGTACGCGTCGGGCAGCTTGAAGATCTCGCCGAACGCGTTGTTGAACTTCTGCGCGAGGTCGCGCGTCACCTCAAGGTGCTGCTTCTGGTCCTTGCCCACCGGCACGAGGTCGGCGTTCATGATGAGAATGTCCGCCGCCATGAGCACCGGGTACGCGAAAAGCCCATGCGTGGCGTCGAAGCCGTGCGCCATCTTGTCCTTGTAGCTGTGGCACCGCTCCAGCAGACCCATCGGCGTGAGGCACGAGAGGAACCATGCGAGCTCCTGCACCTCCTTGACGTCGCTCTGACGATAGACGATGGATTTCTCCGGATCGAGACCGCAGGCGAGGTAGTCGAGCGCCACGTCGCGCGTCATCTCGCGCAGCGTCGCGCCGTCACGCACTGTCGTCATCGCGTGGTAGTTCGCGATGAACATGAAAATCTCCTCGCCCTTCGCCTGAAGGTCGAACATCGACTTCATCGCACCGAAATAGTTGCCCCAATGCAGTTTGCCCGAGGGCTGGATGCCTGTAAGTATTCGCATAGTTGGTAGTTGATAGTTGTTAGTTTTTAGTCGTGTAGAACAACCGTGTAGATCGTGTAGAAGAGTATTGGTATTTACGATTCCACTTTAGCACTATTCCACTTTTCCACCATTCCACTTTTCCACTAGAACTTGAACATCAGCTCCCAACGCAGGAACCAAGCCGGGCGGCTCGAATCGTAGTAGTCGCCGGGATTGAACAGCTCCGCCATCACGTGCCCGAAGATCTCAAAGCGCTTGAAGCCGCTCGCGTCCTTGGGCGCCAGCAGGATCGGGAAGTCGTAGCGCACCACCGAAAGCTCGCCCTTGAACATGCTCTCGCCCGAACCGTCAGCGTGTCCCGCGCGATCCTGCGCGGCGGCGAAGATCGGACCGGTGTAGGCGCAGAGACGATGGTGCGGACCGATGTCCAAACCGAGCGTGAGCTTGGGATAGGTCATGTTGCTCCAGTACCCGAGACCATAGAGCGTGCCGTACTGAAACAGCTCGGAATCCTGCGGCCAACGGCCCCAGAGCGGATCCCACGCGGTGTCGTTGTCGCCGTCCCGCCCGTGGTGACGGTCGCCGGACATGTAGTACACGCTCAGCCGCGAGTAGGGACGCAGCCCCTTCTCGGCGCGCGAACGGTGGAAATCGACGGCGGCGTACGCCATCTGTCCGCCGGCCTGACGGTTGCCGTCGGAGATCGTGCCGAACTGGTCGGCAAGGTCGAGCTCAAACGAAAGGTTCTCGTTGATTTCAGGCGCAATGTCCACGCCGACGGTGGTGATCTGCTTGTCCTGCACGCGGCGGCGCCCGGGGGCGTAGTACGACTCGTTGTGCTTGTGGATCAAATAGATCTTGTACGGGAAGGTTTTCTCGGCCAGCGAATCGTGCCACACGAGACCGCCGCCCCATTCGTCCATGTCCGGCGAATCGCCCGGGTGAATGGCGTTCATCGGGCGTCCGCGCGAATTGCGGTTACCGTAGCGGAAGATGTTGCGCCCGTTGTCGTAGAGGGCAAACGCGTCAAGCTTGGAGGCGTCCGACGTGTGGAACGTGAGCTTGATCATGTCCGCATAGCACGAACGCGAGCCGACATAAGGGGCACCGTCGAAGAGGATGCGGTCGAGACCGAACACCGAATGGCCGTTCTCGAACATGTCCTGCCGGCCGATGCGGAAATCAAAGAACCCGTCGAAGAGCCCCTGCCCGTCAAGGTAGAGATCGTCTAACGCCAGCTCGTCCGGGAAGTTGTACGCGCGGTGGTCCCGCTTCACACCGTTTTTCACGATGTGTTCGCGAAATTCATTCACGAGCCGCCCGTAGAGCGTGAACCGGTCCCACGAGGCGCTCGCCCACACGCGCGGACGGAACCGGATATGGTTCACGTCCTTCTTGTAGGCGCGCGGCAGCAT
>CACZCD010000125.1 GCA_902779565.1 uncultured bacterium
TTGTGGGGACAGACCCTGAAAAGATTCAACCGTGCAAATTTGCGCGGACGTGAGGTTATGGCTTTGGGTTATGTGCGGTGCCGGCATTCCGCCAGTCGTGCATGGTTATGCCGTAGGTCTTCCGGAACAGGGCATTGAGATGGGAAGAGGATGAAAAGCCGGACTTTGCGGAAATCTCGCCGATCGACAGGTTGGTGCTGCGCAGCTGTCGGCAGACGCTTTCAAGCCGGACGCGCCGCAGTTCCTCCGCGACCCCTGTGCCAAGCACGTCGCGAAACCTCATCTCCAGCAGACGGCGCGAGACGTTGAGCTTTGCCGCCACATCGGCGACGCCAATTTCATCGCTGGCATGAAGCCGAATGATCTCACAGGCCGCAGAGACAATGCGCCCACCGCCTTTTACGTCCTGAGTTGAAGCCCTCTCAACGATGGATTTCACGCCACAGGATCTGGATCTTGGCTTGTCGGGCGAGGATTTCGTCAGCCTGTCGAACAGAAGCTGCCCGGCCAGATAGCCGCAAAGTTCAAAGTCCGGCTCGATGCTCGTCAGCGTAGGGGAAAGATTCTCGCAGAGACTTACGTCGTTGTCCACGCCGACAATCCGTATTTGGTCGGGGATGCGTAATCGGGCGATGCGGCAGGCATCATAGATCCGCTTTGCGCAGATGTCGGCATAGGCCATTATTCCGCACGGCTTTGGAAGCTCCTTCAGCCAATCCGCCAGACGGTAGAGTTCGCTTGACCAGTTTGTGCCATTGATGGTGCTGGAGAACCGGGCGCAGGCGAAGCCGTTCCGCGCCAGATATTCCACGAACGTGTCGCCTCTCAATTTCGACCGTTTCGTTTCGCAGTATCGTTCCAGCTCATCGACGTATGCGAAGTTGACAAGCCCC
Source organism: uncultured bacterium (assembly GCA_902779565.1). Lineage (GTDB taxonomy): Bacteria > Verrucomicrobiota > Kiritimatiellia > RFP12 > UBA1067 > UBA1731. The sequence continues at coordinate 894 of CACZCD010000125.1, forward strand.
CGTTTCATCAGAAGCGACGCAGCCGCTTCGGAAAGGCAGGCGTCATCGATTCGGATGTCCATGGCACGGGCCGGACGGTGCGAGATGTTCAGTCGGTTGACAAAGACGGCTTTGTGCCGCCACAGTCTGCGTATTGCGAGCCGCTTCGCAACCACTTGCCTATATTCGAAGTTGGCAATGATGCCGATCGGCGCCCAGTTCCGGAACTGTTGGAGTTCTGCATCGGTTGAGGAGATGGGGTCGATCGTTTTGACGTCCCATGTCGCTTCCTTTTCGGCAATGAACCGCAAGAGGCCGGAGAAGCGGTCTCGCGTGGCCTTATGCGACAGATCGCCGACGAAACCGATGCGAACAAGTCTATTTTTGCCTGACATTTGGCGGACAGTATAACAAAAGTCGTGGAGCGGAGCAATCGCCAACATAGGAAGGTTGCGCAAATTCGCGCTTTTATTTTCGCCTTTTCGCGCCTCATGTATGCTATAATCCGCTCCATACCAAAAGTAGCAAAAGAAAGGGAATGTTCGCTATGGGAAGAACAATGGCGTTGGCGGCGGTCTTTTTGACCCTGTCTGCACATTCGGAAATCGTCTATCAGAACGACTTTGCCTCACGTTTGAGCCTGAAGCCGGTGCCGGCCAGCGGCGCGTGGGTGCGGTACGACTACACCGCTGGCAAGCCGTTGGCTTATTCCTACGGGAAGTCAAATCTGCAGTACACCGAAGACCTTCCGTGGTCCAATCCCGCCAAAATGCAGGACGGATGGATACATGGCGCCTACGGCACATGGCATCCGGTTTCATACGTCACCAACAATGTGGACAGCGATACATCTCGTCCCTTTGCCGCTTTTGACCTCAACAACGATACGACCTACTACAAGGGTCTCCTGTACCAGCCCATCGACAACTCGTTTTCCAACGGCACTTTGACATGCTGGATCGACATGCGTGTACCGACCAGCTGGGGCATAACCGGAGCCGCCGATCCGCCGCAACTCAGGTTCTTCCCTGCCTATCGCACTTTCCTTGAGAATCCGGACGGGCTTTCAAACGCATTCACATTCCCTGCAATCTGCGGAATCCAGGGTACGTCCGCTGTGCGGTTCTACGGTTTTGCGAAAAACTCGAGCGGTGCTGCAGACCTCGCTGGCGCGTTCTACGACAAGGACAAACTTGCTGCCGGAACATGGGTCCGTTTTCGCATGGTGGTGAATCTTGACGGCAAGACGACATCCTGCTCGGTGTGGACGCTCGGCGATACGGTGCCGGACTGGAACACCGCCGTCACTGACGATGGGCTTCACGAGACGGGCCGGTATCTTTATCGTTTCCCCACGGCTGAAAGGGGACCTGTCGAAGGCATCGGCCTGTATGTGGCAGGCGTGAAGTCCAAGGGGGACGTCAGGAAGATGCCGGCGTTCACGAACATCAGGCTGGAGTGGCAGGCGCCCGGTTCCGCAATTTCCCAGCCCTGCTACTCAAACAACCTCGTCACCTGCTGGAAGCGCCGCTTGACGGCGGGCACCACCGCCCATGCGTACGCCGCCGCGTTGCCGCATGTGGTGACCAACTCCTACACGCCTGTCATCCGCGCTAACAGTCACATGACTTTCCACGACAATGGCGATCCCTATCTCACACCTGCGCCCAGCAGCACCCGAACGGTGGGCGTGGATGGCTGGAAGCGGTGCGATAGCAACGGTGGTGCGGTGTATGCGGTGGGGACCACGCAGCTCTCGAACACAAACTTCCTCAAGATGTGCGCACGCACGAACGGCACCGCACTCGCTGGGTTCCAGTTTGCCGTCGTGAGCCAGACGCTTGGCGAGAAGATCACTTCGGGCAAGGTGAGATTGAGTGTGGACGGACGCACCCCCAGCCAATGGAATTGGGGTAGCAACAGATACCTGTATGTTGCCTTGGGTAGCGACTACCTCTATTCGAGTGCAACCACCGGCAATTACGTCGACTATGTCGCGGCTCGCATCGGCGTGACTAGCTCTGGCCTCACCACCAATCCATACCCGATATATTACGATTCTGCTGGTCTTCAAAGCGTGACATCCACGAATGTCGCGTTCCTGACATGGCAGCGATACGTCATCACGGCCGATCTCGACACCAAAACGTACGACTGGGCGATCTACGACATCGGCGGTGGCGTTGCGAACCGGCCCAACCCGGAAACGCCCGTCGCATCGGGGTCGGGTGTTTCGTTTTGCAAAAGCGTTTCCGATGTCGCGTCATTCGTCCTCTACGGCTACGGGTTCTCGACAGATAGAACGTTCAATAAGCAGATTCTCTTCGACAACATCCAGGTGTGGAAGAACTGGAACGATGCCACGCAGACCGGCGACCTGATCTACTACAACGACTTCGATGTGCGTAAGCGCATCCTGACGTCGGACGAGCGCCCGCTCACCGGCAAGAGCAACGTATCGCGTCCTGATTGCGACAGCTGGGTGCGGCGCGGTGACTGCGGCGAACGGCTTGTGATTGCCGGCGACACGAATCCGTTCGTGTCGGGTTCCGGCGGCAGCGAGAACCTTGCGTTCCATGACCTCGGCACGCGTTGGTCGGCCTCGGCCATGCGGCAGATGACCCTGCGCGTGGACGTGCGGCCGCCAGACTTCTGGTACGGGACCGGTCGGAAGCGCGCGTTGGCCGCGATCGGCGGCGAGCGTGCGGCGCAGGGTGACGCGTTCGGTGGCGCGGATCCGCTGGCGAAGTCGGCGATCCGCTTCGGCTTCGTTCCCTCAAGCGAGACGAAGGATACCTGTGGGCGCTATACGACCATCGCCGCGTGCGCGGGGAACGGCGCGGCTGAAGAGAAGGCCTCGTTTACAGTGGACAAGACGGCCTGGTACCGTTTCGTGGTGACGACGCGTCCCGCGAACGGAACCTACGACCTTGACATCTATCAGCAAGGGGCGCATCCCGCCGTCTCGGACGCGAACGGTTCGTTGGTCGCCTCGTACAGGGGCCTTGCCTACACGGCTGGTTCCGATGGCGACCTTTCCGCCATCGGCATCGATACGAGCGGCGTGCAAGGGTTCATGCCGTGGAACACCGAAGATCCGGGCTGTGCGCTTTTCGACAACATTGTCGTGGAACGGCAGCCGTTCGGGACATCCATTTCGATCCGGTAGGAGTTGCAGACAATGAGATGCATGTTTGCCGTTGCGGCGCTGGGGGCGGCGTTGGCCTTGCCCGCAGCTGACTTTGATGTGCGGGCTTACGGCGCGAAGGGCGACGGGGCGGTCAAGGACACGGCGGCCCTGCAGCGCGCCATCGATGCCGCCGGCGATGCTGGCGGCGGGCGCGTGGTGGTTCCGGCCGGCACGTACCTCACAGGCTCCATCTACCTGAAGGACGGCGTGGAGTTGCACCTCCAGAAGGACGCCGTCATTCTCGGCAGCCCCGACAGGGAGGACTACAACGCCGCCGACATCTGTCCGCAGAACTGGACGAGCAAAAGCGAGTCCGCTTCCGGCGCGCACCTGATCCTCGCGATCGAGAAGAAGAACGTGTCGATCACCGGCGAAGGGTGGGTGGACGGCAACTGCCGCGCGTTCCTCCTGGGGCCGCACATCGTCTATGCGCAGTCGAAGATCCCGTGGCGTCCGAGCCAGATGATCTACTTCGTGCAGTGCGACGGCGTGCGGCTGGAGGGGTTCTGCACGCGCGACGCGCCCTACTGGACCTGTCTGCTGTTCGGCTGCCGCGACGTGGCGGTGAAGGGGCTTACGATGCGGCAGATGCGGTATCCGCACACGCACAACGGCGACGGCCTCGACATCGACACCTGCGAGCGCGTGACGGTGGACGATTGCGATATCCTCGCCTCCGATGACGCCCTCACGCTCCGGGCGTGCGCGGGACGTCTTACGCGCCCGATGGAGTGCCGGGACGTGACCGTGCGCAACTGCCGTCTTTCGTCGGCCTGCACCGCGATGCGCATCGGCGTGGGCGACGGCGTAATCCGCGATTGCCACATCAAGGGACTCAAGATCTGGCGCACGCGGAGCGGGTTCGACCTCGTCTCTTCGTGGAGCAAGACCTCGCCCGGCACGTCGTTCATCAACCTCACGATCGAGGACGTGGAGATGAAGGTGGTGCGGTTCCTCACGCTTCGGCGGAACTATGGCGCGCCCGACAGAAAGGTCGATGGGATCACGTTCCGGAACGTGCGCGGGAGCGCCGAGATGCCGTCGTTCGCGTATGCCGGCGAAGCGGAAGGGGCGGCGTTCGGCACGGTCAAGTTCGAGAACGTGGACCTCGACCAGCCCATCGAGCTGCGCGGCGTGCGGAACCCGGTCATCACGGGCGGCTCGCTCAAGTCCGTTTCGTTCACCGAGGAGCAGCGCAAGGCGAACGAGGCGTATTACCACAAGCGGCACATGGAATACTGGCACAAGTCGGAGATCACCCAGCCCAATCCCGTGCGCGTGATCGAGATCGCCGATCACCTGGCCGCCGAGCCCGGCTTTCCGGGCGATCACATCTCGAACCGCAGCCGGTGGGCGAAGTCGGCGCTTTCGGGGTCCGAGATGAACGCCGTCAAGGCCGCGAAGGGGCTGATGGAGGCGCCCATTCCGTCCTGCACCGAAAAAGCCTACATACGCTGGGCCACGAACAAATACTACCGGGCGGATACGATTCCGAAAGCCGAGCGCTACGGGATGGGTGCGCGTCAGAAGAACCTTGACACGTTGACCGTGGCGGAGTGCGTGGAGAACGGCGGCCGCTACCTGCCGAAGATCGCGGAATACCTTGAGGCCATCGCCGACCAGCCAAGCTGGGTGTGGGCGCCGCACGACCGGCAGCTCACCGCGCTCAAGGGCACGCGCATGCTCATCGACCTCGGCACGGCGGGATTCGTCCTCTCGGTGGCCACCACGCTGGACCGTCTGCGCGGCAGGCTTCCGGCGGCGACCGTGGCGCGCATCCGCGCCGAGATGGAACGCCGCGTGTTCGGTCCGTACCTCGCGCAGAGCGAAGGTAAGGCGCCGCGGCAGGGGTGGTTCTTCGGGAAGAGCAACTGGAATGCGGTGTGCCACGGCGGCGTGGTGCAGGCGGCGCTGCGGGTGGTCGAGGACAGGATGTTGCGCGCGCGCTTTCTTGAGGTGGCGGAACGCGCGAACAGATGCTACCTTGAAAGCTTCCTTGACGACGGCTTCTGCACTGAAGGCCAGAGCTACTGGAACTACGGCTTTGCGAATTTCCTCGACAACGTGATCCAGTTCCGCGCCTTCACGGGCGGCAAGGTGGACTTCGCGCTCGACCCGGTGTGCCGCCTTGCGATGGAATACCCGAAACGCTACCTGATCGCGCCCGGCATTTCGCCGCGTTTCGCCGATTCCTCCTCAGCCATAGCCTGGAACGTGATGCGGCGTGGGTGCAAGGTGTTCCCGGACTTCGTCGCCGAGCTTCCGTCGCCGTTGCCGGAACGCGACTTCTTCCCCAATGCGCAGGTGCTGATCTGCCGTCCGGGCGGCGGACAGGGCGCGAGCGGCCTCCGCGCCGCGTTCATGGGCGGCGCCAACATGTACAACCACAACCATAACGACGTCGGCTCCTACGACATCATCCTTGACGGTACGCGCATGGCCGGCGATGCGGGCGGGCTTCTCTACACGAACGACATGTTCGGCAAGAACCGCTACAAGTACAAGCTTCTCGGCTCCTACGGGCATCCCGTTCCGCTGATCGGCGGCGTGGAGCAGGTGTTCGGCGAAGGGCGCAAGGCCAAGCTTCTCGGCAAGCGCTTCTCCGCTGAGGCGGATGAGATCACGTTCGACCTCTCCCCCGCCTATCCGGGATTCAAGGACGGTACTGCCGTCCGCACGTTCCGGTACGATCGGGCCAACGGCACCATCACGATCACGGACGTCATCTGTTGCGGGAAGCCGGAACAGATGGAGTTCCCCGTCATGACAGAGGCCCAGATCACACCGGGCGGCGAAAAGGGCGCATGGCTGCTCAAAGCCGGCGGCAAGGTTCTGCGCCTCACCGTCGCAGCGGAAGGGGCGGGCGCATGGTCTTTCAAACGGGAGGACATCGAGCGGACGGTCAGTGGACATGCCGTCACCCGCCTTGCGCTGACGCTTGACGAACCGGCAAAATCGGTCAAGGTGACGACGGTTTTCCGTCCAGAACCTGCCCTTTGACGGGTGCCCCCCCCCTTGCAAAATGGGGGCAGATATGGTAATTTACGCCCCGTTGGACAAATAAGGACTTGGAATGACGATACGTTCAGCTCTTGAAGAATTCGCTGGCAAGCATTCTGACCACGTGGCGCAGGTCTTTTGGCGTGGTCAGGGATGGGTTCGGCGCACCTACGGGGAGTTCCTCGCAGACGTGAAAGCCACGGCTGAGGCCTATGGCTCCAAGTTTGGTCTTAAACCGCGGGAGGAGAACGTGGCGCAAATCCTCCCCAACAGCCCCGAATGGATGGATGTGTACCTGGCCTGTTCCGGCGCCGGCGTTTCGGTGGTGCCGCTCGACCCCAAGCTGCATAATGACGAGGTGGCCTACATCCTGAAGGATTCAGGCGCCGTGGTGGTGACGACGGACAAGGCCCACATCCCGATGCTCCAGCAGATCGCCCCCGAGTTGCCAAAACTCCGTGCGATCGTGATTATCGACGGCGGCGCGCCCTCCTATGCGGCCATCGGATCCGTTCCCGTTTACGATTTTGCAGAATTGAAGCGGGGTGCCTGTTCGTGTGGATGGTACGACGCGAACGTCTGCACGCCCGAGGATGTTGCGAGCGTGATCTACACCTCCGGCACCACCGGCAAGCCGAAGGGCGCGATGCTTACGCACGCCAATTTCACTGAGGATGCGACGGGCGGTCTGGCGGCGTTCAGCGAGCGGGTGGACGAGACGGATACCTTCTTCGTTGTGTTACCGTTCTTCCATGCGTTTTCGTTCCTCGGCAACTTCGTGCTGCCGGTCATGCTCGGCTCCACCATCTGTTTCATGCGGTCGCTCCGCACGATTCCGGACGATCTCAAGGAGCTGCAGCCCACGGTTCTGCTTGCGGTTCCGCTCCTTGTGGAGAAGGTGTACGACAAGATCTCCGACAAACTCTCCCACTCCATGGCGGCGCGATTGCTGAAGCTGATCGGTCTGAAGGCGATCGTGAACGCGAACGTGAAGAAGGCTCTCGACCCCCAGCTTCGGTTCATCGTGGTGGGCGGCGCGCCGTGTCCGATTCATGTGCTGCAGGGCTTCAAGGAGCTCGGCATCAAGCTGTTGGAGGGGTACGGTCTCACGGAGTGCGCTCCGGTCGTCTCGGTGGCGGGGCCGAAGGACGCGAAGATTGGCACCATTGGCCACAAGTTGCCGAACATCGAGGTGCGTCTTGCGGATCCGAACGAGGCGGGCGTCGGTGAGCTTCAGGTGAAGGGTCCTGTGGTGATGCGCGGCTACTTCAACAACGAGGCGGCCACGCAGGAGGCTTTTGACGGTGAATGGTTCAAGACCGGTGACCTCGCTTCGATCGACGAGTTCGGTTTGATCACCATCCGCGGACGGAAGAAGGCGCTCATCGTGAACCGCGAGGGCAAGAACATCTATCCGGAAGAGGTGGAGAACGTGATTGCCAGCGATCCGCTCATCGCCGACTGCGTGGTGATTGGTTACCGGGTGGGGCGCGATCCCGGCGAGCACGTCGGCGTGATCGTCCATCCCGACGAAGAGGCGCTGACGGCGCGCAACGGCGGTACGCCGATGGCCTGGAAGGATATGGAGCACGTGGCGCGCTTCGGCATTCGCATGCGCTGCCAGAAGTTGGCGGACTACAAGCGGCCGCGCAAGATCCTCGTGCTGCACGAACCGCTGGAGCGCACGTCGATCCAGAAGGTGCGCCGCGTGGCGTACAAGGGAATGCTGGACGAGTAGTTTCCAGTTTAGAGTTTAGAGTTTCCAGTTTAGAGTTTGGTGCGATGAATTTACTGGTGGCAAAGAGATCGTGGATGCTGGCGCCGGTGGTTTTTCTGCTGGCGGTGGTGCTTCTCTCCCTCACCTGGGCGTTGATGGAGCCGCAGGCGTTGCGCGCCGCGTTTGATGCGGACGGCCATTCGTTCTTCGAGACGCTGACGCTCCCGTTCTATGCGCTGATCGTGCCGACCGTGTGGCTGTGCTGCCCGTTCGCGGGTTCGCCGAAGCGGAAGACGCTCCTGTGCGCGGCTGTCTCCTGCGTGGCCGTGATGGCGGTGGTGAAGGAGCTTGATCTGCATCTGGCGGCGATGTCCGCGCTCTATCCGGATGTGGTGGCGAACTTCAAGGGCACGCCGTTCAAGATGCGTTTCCTCACGAAATCGGGGATCCCGCTGGGTGCGAAGGCGCTCGCGCTCGCCTATTTCGTCCTGTTCTTTGGCGTGTTCGCCGTGTTGCTGGCGTACTTCTTCCGTCGTCTGATGAAGGGCTTCTTCCGTCTGCACCCCGTCGCCTGGACGATGTGCTTCTTCGGCGGATCCGGCGTGATGGTGCAGATCTGCGACCGTCTGCCGGCCTGGTATCGCCACGCGAAGGAATTGCCGAAGTCGGACGTGGCCGATTCGTTCACGGCGTTCTGCACGGCCTTTGAGGAGGGGGGCGAAATGCTGATTGCGGCGTTTGCGCTTCTCGCGATTCTCCAGGCGCACGCGATCTACGCGCGCGATAATCCGCCTCCGGAGTTCGCGGATCTCTAACACGATTTCCAAATGGAAAGACAAGAAGGAAAAACAAAATGAAGCTGGAAGATCTAAAAGGAAAGACCGTCGGCGTTTGCGTGTCGGGCGGTCTCGATTCGAAAACAATCTGCTGCGTGCTGCTGGACGCCGGCGTAAAGGTCAAGGCGTTCTCGGCGAACGTCGGGCAGCCGGACGAGAAGAACATCAACGACATCAAGAAGCGCATGGCCCCCACCGGCGTGAAGACGGAGATCGTGGACGTGACGAAGGAGATGGCGGAGATCTGCTTCGAGACGGTCAAGTGCCAGGCGATGTACGACGGTGGCTACTGGAACTCCACGGGCATCGCCCGTGCGGTGACGGTGCAGAAGCTGCTGCCGGCAATGAAGAAGGCGGGCTGCGTGGCGCTCGTCCACGGCGCGACGGGCCGCGGCAACGACCAGATGCGCTTCGAGCGCTACACCAATGTGCTGGATCCGAAGTTCGGCGTTTACGCACCGTGGCGCGACGCGGAACTGCTCAAGAGGTTCCCCGGCCGCACGCAGATGGTCGAGTTTCTCGCGAAGCGTGGCAGTGTCGCGTTCGTCGGCACCAAGAAGAAGTATTCGACCGATGCCAACCTCGCCGGCCTCTCCCATGAGGCGGAGGACCTGGAGTCGATGGAGACCTCCATGCGCATCGTGAAGCCCACGATGGGCG
>CACZCD010000126.1 GCA_902779565.1 uncultured bacterium
CGCGACGAGCTCGCGCAGTTCGTGACGGGCGACCCCAAGGCGACCTACAAAGGCCTCGCCGAGGCCGTGAACAAGGTCGCGGAGACGGCTGCGGACAAGGCCGCCGTGCAGAAGGCCGCCTCGGACAGGAACAAGGTCCACCTGCTGATGGCCCTGATCTCCCAGGAGACGGAGAAGGCCGGCGAAAACGGAGCGGAGCATGCCATGGATCCGCGGGAAGCCGAAGGGGCGTTTACCATTACCGGCTTCAGCAAGCATGACAGATTGCATGGGATTGGAGCGGATGCCTCCAGAACCTTCGTGGTCGCAAAGCGGGCCGACGGGGGAATCGATCTGAATTACACCATGGACAAGCCGCTCAAGGAAGTCGACGACGGCACAACGGACGGAGACGGATACAAGGTGGGCGACGGCAGCAAGTTCGTTTGCAAACTGAACTACACCCTGAAGGGCGCCGAATTCAACCGCCTCGCGCAACTGGACTTCGGCAAATTCGACGACAGTGAGGGAAAGAAAATCTACGACAAGAAGATCGACATGCCCGACGGCACCCGGCAGTTCCGGGAGCACAAGCTGGAGAAGGTCGTGGACTCCTTCCCGGAGGAGTTCAAGGTCAAGGCCGATTGCAGGATGGACTTCACGCTGACGCTCAATCCGACCGACGAGGAGGAGATCGCCGCGCAGCGCGGCAACGGCCCCATCGTCGCCTAGCGGCAGCGCCCCGGCCCCTTTCAACTTTTCAACTTTTCAACTTCTAAACAGGAGAACTCCCATGCCAAACACTATAAACAACCAGAATCTTTTCCTGGACACGCAGTTCCAGCAGTTCGTCCAATTCGCCGAGAGCGCGGTCGCGGCCGGCAAGCAGAAGGCGATCGCCCGCGTCGAAACGTCCGAAGTCGGCGGGATCGCCAACCGCACCATCGTGCCCGGGTCCGGCGACTGGGTCGGCATCGGGGTGGGGCGTCTCAGCAGCCTGAAAAAGGCCAACAACACCACCCGCGATGCCTTCCTGAAGGCGGTCTCCGACATGTTCGGCGGGCAAGACCACATCCCCGAAAGCGTGCAGGCCGCCATGAAGATGGAGGACTACGGGAAGGGCAAGCCCCTCACCGCGCGGCGAATCATGGCGGTCAAGGAGGCGATCGTCCAGATACTGACGGAGGAAAACAAGGCGGTCAAGGAGGCCAACGAGAAGCTGCACACGGGAATGCAGAGCTGCGACCAGATCTCCAAGTCCGGAATGCCGGCCGAGTTCGCCGAAGAATTGCGGAAGATATTGACCGAAGCCCAGAGGCGCTACATAGGAGAGCCGTCTGGCGAACCGACGCCGATCGATTTCGTCAGAGGCGGGGCACAGAAACTGATTAGCGAAATGGTCAAAACCGCCAATGCGGAAGGCCACCGCATAACCGTGAAGGAATTTTCGGACGCCATGAAGCCGTTTTACGAGCGCCACGTCGCGGCGGCGTCCATCCAGGGTCTGCTGGACAAGTTGACCACTGAGATGAGCCAGTCTAAATGCAATCCTCATATAATTACAAAACGCCATCCGGAAATCCTCGACGATCTGCTCGCTTGCAAGAGCCCGGACGAAGTCAAGGTCTGCTTTGAAAAACACAAAGAGACGATCAAGGACGTCTTGAAACTTCGCGGGGAACTGCACAAATACGAAAACGAGTTCATATCTATGGTCGAGAAGGCGATCAACGATGGTACGGGGCACGACGACATCCGGTTCAATTTCTCGGACCGATCGACACAGAGGAGCGCTTTTCTGGCCAAGATGCAGAATTTCTCGAGTTCCATCCTCAAGAATGAAAACGAGGACGCGAAAAAGCTCGGATGGAGTCTGGAGGCCGCCGTCAAGCAGCTGGTGGACAAAGCAGCAAGCGGTTTCATAGCCCGCATCAAGGAGATTGACAAGTTCGTGTCGTCCGGCGAAATCTCCGAGAATCTTGGAAAGACGTGGAGGGACGAACTGGTTCTCTCCGCCAATGCCAAAAGCTTTTTCCCGGAGAAAATCATGGCCATGTCGAAGAAGCTCGATCCGCAGACGCTTATCGACGGCTTCAAGCCCGGGAACGACACAAAGGCCATCCTCAAGTCGGTCGGCGATTTCGCGAAGCAGATCGAAACGATCGGCGAAGAGGCGTACGGCTTTGACGACTGGCACAACGGAAGCGTCGACGGTAAAAACGAGGTGAGACTTCGCATCATGCAAGTCCTCTTCGAGAAGAATCCGGGGATGAAGGACGCTCTCATGGCTCGTGCCAAGGAGGTCACGGAGAACATGGACTCGCTGCTTGTCGTGGTGCCGAGCAAAACAGGGAAAAAGACGGTCAAGACAAGAAATGAAGACTGGCAGTTGTGCTTTGTTATCTTCGGAGAACCCGTCCAGAAGAAAGAAGCCGTGCAAGCCTGACCCGGCAGACCTGAACCTTGTTCTCTAGAACGCTTAGGGGCAAACATCCATGGAACTGAATGAATTGATGTCCGCATTTGCGGAAAAACTCGGTATCGAGGGGATCGCGGTCGAGAACGGCACCTGCTCCCTAACGATCGACGACATCCCGATGGAATTTACGGAGTCGCCGGACGGTCTTGCCGTGGTGGGCGTCGCCGTCATCGGCGAACCGCCGCCGGACAAGCGCGAAGCCTTCTACGAGATGCTTCTGCAGGCGAATACGCAGTTGTACGGGACGCAGGGCATCGCCTTGTCGAGACTGCCGGACACCGGCGAGATCGCCCTTATCGGCGGTCTCCCGTTCAAGGGGCTGGAGTTGCAGGAATTCTGCAAGGACCTGGACGAGTTCGTCAGCAAGGCCGAGGAATGGCGCGAGACGGTGGAGAACTTCCGCCCCGCCGCGGAAGAAGCCGCCGTCCGCGACGAGGAAGCGGCCCAGTTTATGAAGTTCGGCGGGAACGGCCCCGGCTTCATCAGCGTCTAGGTTGAAAAGTTAAAAGGTTGAAAAGCTGAAGATTTTTAACACAAAGTGCACAAAGGGCACAAAGATAAGTGTGGAATCCGGTGTAATCACCCCGGCCGAAAGAAAGGCGCTCGGCCGATGAAATCGTGTAACCTTTCGACGCGCCGCGTGTAAAGAGTTTAGACAACCAAATAGGAGAAAAACGATGAGTGGACCAACAATCGGCAACTGGAACAAGTTCGACGCGAACGTGTTCAAAAGCATTTCGGGCGTTCCCGACGAGAACACGCAACGGCTCGAGGAGGCCGGCAAGGGCGGCGCGCTGGGCTCGCGCGTCGCGGACGTAAAGGCGGGCCATCTCCACGCCAGCACGGTCAAGAAGTTCTTCCTCGGCCTTCTCACGTTCGGCATCTACAACATCTGCCACGGCATCAGCGCCAAAAACCAGCGCGCGACAACCGCCGCGCTGAAGGAGGGCGTGAGCAACGTGCACGGCGCGCTCAGCTTCCTCTCGACCGTCGTCCAGCGCGACATCCAAAAGCGCGGCTTCGGCAGCAACATGGACAATTTCGGCATGGACTTCGCGCAGAAGGCCCCGGAACTCAATTCCCATTCCCAGGAGGACCGGGACTTTCTCGCGAAGGCCAACTGCGAGCTCGTCTTCGTTCCGGAAGACTCCGACCCGGTTTTCCCGAACGGGGAGTTCGTCCGCACGAAGATGGGCGGCGTCCAGGTGGACATCGGCCTTTGCGGCGGAGGGAGGGCGAAGGTCCGCATCAAGGACGGAGATGGGAAGGGCAAGGACTCCGTCATCGACCTGCCGAACGTTGAGGAGGCGCTCTACGCGCTCGAGAAGGACATCGTGCGCGACACTGACGTCTTCGGCGGCGACATGGTCGAGAAGATGCTCACGCGCTACGACAAGCGACTCGAACTGGAAAAGACGGCCAACGGGGCGAACATCATCGGCTCGCCGGTCCGCCAGACCATCAAGAAACGACAGACGGAGCTGAGCCTCGTCATCCTCATGACGCGCTACGGGATGTCGCCCGAGCGCTTCAACTACCTCGACCGCGACATGGCCAAGCAGCTGGCCATCCAGGCGACGAAGGGCAACATCGCGGGCGGGCCGGAACTCGACGCGCACTACGACAAGATCGTCTCGCAGCGCCACCTCGTGGACTGCGACATGAATTCGCTCTACGCCAAACTGGACGAGGCCGGCGACGCCATCGACAACAAGATCCACCTCGCCCCCGCGGCGCCGCAGGCCAAGCCAGGCGAGGGCCGCCCGACCGAGGCGCAGCAGGGCGTCCACGACTTCGCGGCGAACTTGATCCTCGGCGAGGACCTGTCGGAATACGACAAGGACATCGGCAAGTCCGGCTATCTCGACGGCACGCGCCTGCGAAACATCTTCGCGAAGCACCACGACACGATCAAGTCCCTGATGGACGCACGCGCGGAGAAGCCGGACGAGACGCCCGCCGCCCTGAAGAGCCTCGACCCGACGATGCAGAATGCGGTCGTGAAGCTGCTCGACTCGCTGGCCGGACAGAAGGCGAAGGACATCAACTGCGTCGGCAAGGACAACGATTTCTTCCTGAAATGGATCGTCTCGGATTTCGACCGGGAGATCGAGCGGGAGAAAAACAAATCCGGCCAACTCGAGGTGGATGACCTCTCGAAGAAGGTCCAGTTCGAGAAGGCCGGAATCGGCACGAGCCCCGAAGACGCGTTCTCGCTCGAGCAGAAGCTGAAGAAAGAGAAGCCCGATGACGAATTCGGAATCATCGTGGCCAAGGAGGAGCTCGAGGAGAATGAGAAGGCGTTCGACTACCGCCGCCACGGCCGGGCCAACTTCTTCGCCCAGCTCGACATCGAGCTCGGGAAGAGCATCGACGAGGCGATGAAGGGCACGGTGCAGACCGAGGTGAAGCGGATGATCCAGAACGTCTTCCCCAAGGAGAACCCGGCCGCGAACGACGTCAAATCGTCGCTCGACACGATCGTGGAGGACCGCGCGAGCGACCCGCAGATGAAGCTTCTCAAGCAGACGCTTGACGTCTATTTCGAGAAGATGAGCGTGCCCGACAAGCGCAACATGATGGCGCGCCTCGTGCGCAACACGGTCAACGGCGCGGCGGACGGCATCCGCTTCGGCGAGCTGCTCAAGGGCGCGGGGCCGATCCTGCAGAAGATGCTGCAGGGTCTCGACCCCAAGGCTTTCACCGACCCGAACTTCCGCATGGCGCTTGACGACATGCGCTCCAACCTTGCGCCGATCCCCGAAAAGGCGGTAAAGGCGCAGTTCGCCGAGATGATCGCCCGCTCGAAGGGCGAGATCGAGTCCATCACCGTGAAGAACTCGCTCGGCGCGGCGTCCGTCGGGCAGACCTTCCTCTGCTCCATCAAGCTGCGCGGTGAGGCGGAGAGCCGCGAGTGCGTGATCAAGATGCTGCGTCCCGACGCGAACCTGCGCGCCCTGCGCGAGGCCGAGGTCTTCCGCGAGGTCGCGAAGGGCATCGAGGGCATGTCCAAGACCTTCGAGGGCAGGCTCTCCGGGATCATGAAGGAGCTAGACCTCACGATCGAGGCCGAGAACGTCAAGAAGGGCCTCGACGTCTACGACGCCGGCACGCACAAGGTGAACAAGACGTTCAACAACGTCTCGTCCATGCGCCTGAGCGACATTCCGGGAACCGCACCGACCAAGGGGCTGATGGTTCTCGAACGCGCCCCCGGCGTGCCGATGGACAAATTCCTCAAGCGGACGGACGAGTCCATCGACGTGGACAAGACCACCGCGCTGAGCGAAATGGACAACCGCGGCGCCGAAGACGCGGTCTTAAACATGCTCGACGGCGCCGAGAAGCTGACCCGGACCTACGAGGACACGCTCGCGAAGCACGACGCGCTCACAAATCTCACGACAATCTGGATTCGCGAAGGGCTCTTCACGAAGACGGGCTTCTACCACGGCGACCTGCACGCCGGCAACATCATGGTCCCGACGGCCGAGGACGTCAGGAACAACGTCCCGAACGGCGTGACGATGATCGACTTCGGCAACACCACCACGCTGACGAACGCCGAGCAGAAGAACGTGATCCGCATCATCGCCGGCGCCGCCGGCAACGACCCGTCGCTCTTCCTTAAGGGCCTGGAGGAAATGCTTTCCGCCGACGGCAAGCAGAAGCTCACGGACAACCGCGAGGCGGTCAAGGACATCGTGACATCGATCCTGGCCAAGGGCACGGGCAACGACGCCGGGAAGCGCATGACCGCCGTGTTCAAGCTGCTCCAGACCAAGTTCTCCATCGAGGTCCCGCCTGCGATCAGCGGCTTCCAGTCCAGCCAGGAGCGCCTTGCCGTCGCGATGGAGTCGATGCTGCGCACGATGACGAACGCCGAAATGGCCCGCATCGACGTGATCCTCGCCGCCGCAAAGAAGGAGGGCGTCGAGGTGCCAGCCTTCGGCAAGGACGTCCCGGTGGCGCAGGTCTTCGAGCAGAAGAAGGCCGCCGCCCTCGCCTACATCGAGAAGAAGCTTTCGGAAGGGATCACCGACGACGTGCGCGACCGCCTTACCGACCTCAAGTCGAAGCTCGACGAGGCCGACACGCACAGGCCGATGTCCATGATGCAGTGCATGGTCGCCGTGATCAAGCAGAACATCCTCACGTCACTCAAGGCGCTCGGCGCCGGTTCCGCCCGCACGGTGACCACGAACCTGACGAACGACGGCATCATCGGCAACAACAACGGAAACGCCGGAGAAGCCAAGGAGCGCCGCTTCGCCGAGTTTTGGCCCTAGGGCCGACCCGACCTGACGACAAACCCCGTGCTTTGTCGCTCGGCAACCTTTCAACCTTTCAACCTTTCAACTTTTCAAGGAGTCAAACAAAGTTATGGCAATCAATCTCGCGAACCTCAACATCTCGCTCGACCAGTTCCAGAAGATGGCAACTGGCGACTACAACGCCGGCGAAGTGGCGCTCAAGAGCGAGTCCAAGCTCACCAAGATCAACAACCATGTCCATCGCCTGAGCGCGAACACGAAGTCGATTTCCCACGAGGAGGTCCTGGCGATCAAGAACGCCTTCATGAAGGCGCTTTCCGCGAACGGCGTGGACATGGACGAAATCAACAAAATCCGCAAGGAACTGGGGCTGGCGCCCGACGAGACGGCCCCCAAGTCGCTGGCCTCGCGTTCGATCAAGCCGCTGTCGCGCCAGCAGATCCGCGACATCATCGACCGCAACGCGGGTACCATCAACGCCTCGCGCGCCGAGCGCGGGCAGAAGGCGTTCAAGACGTCGGAGCAGCTCTACGGGACCAACCCGACCACGCTGCACAACCTTGAGCAATACCGCCGCGCGGCGAGCGACTCCGTCCGCCGCACCATGACGGAGTCGGAGGAAATCGCGAATTTCCAGAAAATCATCGAGGGCGATGCGTCGGAGATCGCCGACGAGGACAGCCGCGAGATGCTGAAAACGATCCTCGCGCAGCGCGACGCGATCGTCGCGAAGGCGAAGGGCAACCCCAAGGCCGAGGGGGATTGCGTCCTGGAATACACGACCGAAACCGGGCAGAAGATCCTGTTCGCGAGCTCCAAGAGCGAGCGCGAGACCATCCGGATGCTCGACGAGGCGTATCTCCTCCTGGCCGGCGGCACGAATCTCAAAAAGCGCAACGCCGCGATTGCGTTCTGCCTGACCACCTCGGTCGGGAAACCGATTCCGTTCGAGATCAAAGAGATGGCCGATTCCGTCCGGGCGGAGGCGACGGCGGTTTTCGGCAAGGGGGCGGTGGCGCAGGCGGACAAGCCCGTCTCCCGCCTGGTGAAAGGCTCCACTTTGTGCGAGGATGTGGAGAAGATGACGGAGGAAGGAAAGGCCGTGACGGCCGACAACCTCCGCGAGGTCTACCGCGCGAACTGCTTCAGGCAAAGCGCGTTGAACCTGGTCGAGAGGACCGTCGAAGGATTGCTGCGCGAAATGGGCCGGAAGACCTACGGCTGCGCGGACATAAGGGGGGATCTGGAAAAAATCATGCCGGAGACGTTCCGCGCCCTCGCGGAGGCGAAGACGGCGGACGAGGCCAAGGCGATCCTCGACGGCGCGATGGGCACGATCCGCGAGACGACCGCCAAGGCGGCGGCAGCGATCGATGCCAAAGCAAAGCTCAAAGACTTCATGAACGAGGCGTTCGCCAAGGAAATCGGGGTGAAGTGGAATCCGGCGAACGGGGAACTCGCTTCCTTCGAGTACCTGGCAACCACGCAGGGCGATGCGCTCAAGACCGACATCCTCATGGGAAAGGTCAAGGCCGGCACGCCCGAAGAAATCACGGCGGAGTTCAAGAAGCTGGCGCAGAAGACGGCGCATGCGCACGCGGAATTCCTGCGCGGCGCCGACGCCCTCGGGCTTTCCGGCGATGCCGTCGACCGCGTAAAGCAGCATTTGCTGGGCATCAACAGCTTCAAGCGCCTCGACCTGGCCAAGGCCAAGTCGCTTGCCGGGGAAATCGACGTCAAGCCGCTGGCGGACGCATTCGCCGCCAAGGCGCCGATGGCGAAGATTTTCGAGGAAATCGGCAAATTGAACGCAAGCGCGGAGTCGAAGATCCCGGCACTCTACGCGGGTGCCCGCGAAATCGGCGCGGACGAAACGATCAAGGGCGTGCCGCTGCTGCTTTTCATGGCGATGGACAAGGCTCCGAATCTCGCGGTGGATCTGGAGAAGTTCCTGGCGGGCGGCGACGTCCAGAAGGCAATCGACGCGGACGAAGGGAAGCTCCCGGACGGCGTGACCAAGGTGGACACGTACATGGGCCGGACGCCCCTCACCCCCGCCCAGCTCGCCGCCACCCTCGGCAAGCCGGACATGCAGCCGCTCTTCGCGCAGGCGCTCATGAAGGCGGCGGACGAAGCCGGCCTCGCGCAGCTGCCGCCGGAGAAGAAGCTCGCCGCCTTCGGCGCCGGCACGGCCGCCGGACGCGTCCTGCGGGAGGCCCTCGCCGCGATGCCGCCGGACATGCCGCCCACGCCGAATTTCCTCTATGGCATCGCGCGCGGCGCGGCCAAGAACATCGACGCCGCGGGGCTTCTGCCCCTCGATGAGACGGCGAAGCGCTTCGCCCAGGATGCGGCCATGCAGGAGAAGGTCCTTGCGGCCGGCTACCACAAGAGCGAGCTCCCGATGCTCGCGGACGCTTTCGCGTTCATCAAGTCCGCGACCGGCTGCAGCGACGCGGACGCGCTCAAGAAGACGCTGGACCCGGCCAGCTCCGAGCGCCGCCTTTTCCAATACGGCGGGCGCTTCACCGCTTCATCGGACAATTTCAAGGCGGGCCTGAAACTCATGGATTCCTTCAAGACGTGGTTCGAGAACACCGCCGCCAACGTCAAGTCCAAGAATTGCAACACGCTCACCGAAAAGAACGCCGGCGGCACGTTCCTCACGAAAGAGGGGCTCATGGGCTTCGAGAAGTTCGTCTTCGAGGACATCGCTCTCGACCCGACGTTCAACCTCGCCGCGCCGGACCCGGAGAAGGCGTTCGGCATCGAAAACAACAAGGCGATGAACTTCTTCGCGCGCGGCAACGGCTCCGGCTGCACGGGCACCGTCGCGCAGCTCTCCCCCGAAAAGCGCCAGGTCGTCTATGCCGTGTTCGCCGCGCTCGAACCGCCATCCCCCCAGCCGAAAGGCGCCACGAACGTCGTCGCCAACTCCCACACGCTCTCGAGAATCCTGCGGCATTTCGACGAAATCGTGGAGCTCAAGAACTCCGGCAAGCTCGACCGCACGCACATCAACGCCGTGCTCGTGCCGGACCTCGAAATTCCGCCGGACGCCTCCTCGCACGACGTCAACGACGTCTTCATGAACAAACTCTACAAGAAGTACAGCACGAACCAGGGCAAGCTCATGGAGGTCTCGAACTACATCGAGCAGAGCGGCTGCACCCTCGCGGAGGCGCTGGCCGCCGCCGAGGGCAAAGGCCCCAAACCCAAGACGCTGCCCGACTACTCGCCCACCACGATGAAGATCGAGGAAATCGACGGCTCGACCAAGGGCGGACGCAGCCGCATTCTGGGCGACTTCGTGCGTCCGGAAAACCCGAAGTATCTCGACGGAACGCGCATCCTCAGCGCGGAACAGAACCACTTCACCGTCCATATCGGCCAGGAGACGTTCACCGCCGACGGGAAGAACGGCGGCGCTGGCAACGCCGTCATCGCCAACAGGATCGAGACCCTCTGCGGCAAGGTCCACGTGAGCCAGGCCTCCAGCGTGATGCGCGCCCTTTCGCAGGCCGCGCA
>CACZCD010000127.1 GCA_902779565.1 uncultured bacterium
TGTTTTGCTAACGGCACTCTCCGTCCATGCGGAAAACGCCTACACGAACCACGCGGGAAACGCCGTCGCGGGATGGCCCGTCAAGCTCACGGCGACGCACGTTACTTTGGCCGAGGGTGTCTCTTCGGGGCGGCTCGGCGGGACGCCTCGCCCCACCATCACCGACCACCCACCAACTTCGACCACTTACCCGCTTTCCATCTTCCCCGAATCCGAGCGGCGTCGCATCGCGGCGGACTTCGGCCAGCCGCGCGTGCCGGTTGCCGTGAAGCGGGCGATCACCGGCGCGGAGAAGGCGATGGCGCGTTCGCGCAAACGGGCGGAGAAGGGGCTTTGCACGCAGGAGGAGAGCGACGCCTTCTGCGAAAAGTCGGAGGCCGCTCTCAAGAGCTACCTCGACAAGCAGGTCAAAGAGGGGACGATCACCCCAGCCGAACGAAAGGCCATTGGCCATTGACCATGTGTCAAAACAGGTGACCTGTTTTGACAATTTGCATTGATGATGGAGAAAGGAGAAGCGCCATGGTTTTTGAAGATGTCGTAGCTGTTCTTGGGCAAGCCTTCAACCTGGAGCTGAAGGTTGTGCAGGGCACCACCGTGTTCGAGGTCGCGAGCGACGACGGCGGCACAAAAGTGCAGATTCTCCTGCAGAATACGGGTGAGCGTAACCTCGTGCTGATGTCCGCCGATTCGCCGGACGAACCCGCCGAAAATCCGTCAGACGAATGGAAACCCCAAGGGCTGGGAAATTTTCACGTCATGCAAGTGTAACCTTCTGTGGTCTCGAGTGTATGGGCATGAATCAAAAAGCAAACTCTTGTCTTGTGCTGTGTCTGCTGTCGGTTGCGCTTGTGTCGTCCGTCGCCGTCGCTGGGCCGTATTGCAGCGTTGCGGATCTGCCAGACCTCATCAAATGTCTTCCGCCGCCGCCGGAACCGGGCAGCGCTGATTTCGCGCGGGATGTCGCGCGCTACGAATGGGGAAAGGAGCAGCGCAAGAATCCGGAACGCGCGGCACTTGCGCGTCACGATGCCGTCTGGTCGTACGAAACGATCGCCGATGCGTTCTCGGCGCCGATGGGGTTGAAGATCTCGGCCGTGGATACGCCGGAACTGTGGAAGCTGCTCTCCGACAGCCTTTCAACATCCGATCAGATGCGCGTGGCGCCCAAGGCGTATTTCCACCGTCGCCGTCCGTTCGCCTACTTCAATGAAGAGCCGCTCTGCCCCAAGGAGGACGGCGTCTGGCGAGACGAAGGGAGCTATCCGTCCGGCCACACGCTCCGCAGCACGCTGGCCGCGTTGATCCTTGCGGAGGTCAATCCGGCGAAGGCCGGCGAGATCTTTTTCCGGGCTTGGCAATACGGCGAAAGCCGCGTCATCTCCGGTGCGCATTGGCAGAGCGATGTGGACATGACGCGCTTCGCCGCTGCAATCGCCTATTCCAGCCTGCAGACGAAGCCCGCGTTCCGTTCCCAGATGGAGCGTGCCAAGAAGGAATTTTCCGCGCACATGATGGGCGGCGGATGTGGTATAATTCGCGGCATGATCAAGAGCGCGGCAAAGACGGCGGATGGCAGAGCGGCAGATTGAGTCCTTGCGAGCGACATGCTGGAATGGAACGTTTCCGAAAAGGTGTACTGATGAAAACAAGTTCGATGCAATCAAAGATGCGTTCAGCCGAGCGCATCAACTTTGCGGTCGTCGCCGTCACGGCGACGATCTTTCTCGCCATCGCGGCCTTCGTCGCGTTCAGCACGTCGAAGATGATGGAGAACGAGGCGCGCAGCACGGTCGAGAACGTCGTGAAGGCGACGGTCGGCCGCATCGACCGCCAGATGGCGTCGGTGGAAAGCGCCGTGGAGAACTCGGCCTGGATTGTCTCGGAGCGGATCTCCGATCCCGACTACATGTTTAGGATCACGGGCGAACTCGTGCAGAACAACCCGTTCATCGTCGGCAGCACGGTCGCCTTCGAGCCGAACTTCTTCCCGTCGAAGGGATACTACTACTCTGCCTTTTCCTACAAGGACGGGAAGGGTGGAATCAAGCGCATCCAGCAGGGCGGCGAGACGTTCAAGTACCATGAAATGGACTGGTACCGCATCCCGAAGGAAGCGGGGAAGTCCTCGTGGTGCGAACCCTACTTTGACGAGGGCGGCGCGGAGGTGATGATGTGTACCTATTCCGTCCCGCTCATGAAACGGGACGGGAAGGTCTATGCCGTGCTGACAGCCGACATCTCGCTCGAGGATCTGACGCACCACGTGGCGGCGATCAAGCCGTATGCGGACTCATACGCCGTCCTTTTCTCGCAGAAAGGCAAACCGCTCGTCGCCGCTCCCGCCGGCGCCGAGCGGTCGAGCGACACGGTGACGATCGCCGGAACGGCCAGCAACGGCTGGACGGTGGAGCTCGTCTGCCCGCTGTCCAACATCCTGCAGGGCGCGCGCAGCCTCGTGCGACGGATTGCGTTGTTTTCGGTCGTCGGCCTGGGGCTTATCTTCTTCGTCTCGTGGTCCTTCTCGACGCGGCTCCAGCGCGCGACGGCGGCCAACGAGCGGCTCAGCAGCGAGCTGGGCATCGCGCGGACGATCCAGTCGAGCGTGCTGAAGCGCAAGGCGCCGCCGTATCTCGGAACCGTTCTTCGTCCCGCGCGGGAGGTCGGGGGTGATTTCTACGACTTCCAGGAGAAGGACGGTCTTCTCTATTTCGCGGTGGGCGACGCGTCGGGCAAGGGCATTCCGGCGGCGCTGTTCGCCTTTCTGGCGAGTGCGGGATTCCGCATGGCGGCGGACATGGGACTTCCGCCGAATGAGATCGTCGCCCGCGTCAACGCGCTCCTCTGCCGGGACAACGACGCGTGCATGTTCGTGACGCTCTTCGTGGGCCGCCTGGACCTCTCCTCCGGGCGTCTGGAGTACTGCAACGCGGGACATACGCCGCTCGTCGTTGTGGTTCCGGGGGCCGACGCGGAGTTCCTCGCGGCAAAGAACCACGTCGCTGCCGGGATCATGGACGGTCTTGCGTATGCGGTGCAGGAGACGACGTTCGCGCCCGGCACGATGCTGCTGGCCTACACGGACGGCGTCACCGAGGCCGAACGGGCCGACCACGAGCAGTACGGGGATGCGAGGCTGCTGGCGTTCGCGTCCGCGCACGCAAAGGAGGCGCCGGCCAATTTTGTCGCGAACATGGAGCGGGATCTGGATGCCTTCACGGCGGGCGCGGAGCAGTCCGACGACATCACGGCCCTCGCCGTCCTCATCGGAGATGGCAAATGAAAGCAGGATGTTTCAGGAACTATTGGGTGGCGGCGGCATCGCCACGGACGCGTTCTTGTCGGACAGTCTGGCGACCGTGCCGACGGTGCGTTTTTCGAAATGATGAGACCTAAATAGGTGATAGAAAGGTGAAGGCTATGAGAAAAGAGATGACAGATGTGGCATGTAGGGGGATTCTGTTGCTGGCCGTAGCCTGTGCAAATCTGCCGGCGGCGGAGGTGAAGGTTGATTTCGGCAGTCCGGCAGGGCCGGTCAAACCCGTCAACGCCGTCGGGCAGCCGCCGCTCGTGGGCAAGCTCAAAAACTATATGATGTTCCACTATCTCAAGGAGGCGGGAATACCGTATTCCCGTCTCCATGACGTAGGTGGCTGGCTTGGCGGCGGGCTGTTCGTCGATATCCCGAACCTCTTCCCGGATTTCGATTCCGACGAGACGGATCCGAAGAACTACCGTTTCGCCTATACGGATTCACTCCTGAAGGCGCTTGCCGAAAACGGCGTGGAGCCGTTCTTCCGTCTGGGCGTGACCATCGAGAATTTCGCGGCGTGGGGCTACCCGCCCGTGAACACGCGGCCGCCCAAGGATTACGCGAAGTGGGCGCGCATCTGCGAGCATGTGATCCGCCACTACACCGAGGGCTGGGCGGATGGTTTCAGGATGAAGATCACCTACTGGGAAATCTGGAACGAGCCGGAGAACCATCCGGACGACAACGTCAACCCGATGTTCCGGGCGCCGTTCTCCGAATATATCCGGCTCTACGGGACCGTCGCCCCCTACCTGAAGTCAAAGTTCCCGCACCTCAAGATCGGCGGCTACGGACACTGCGGTTTCTATGCGGGCGCCGGCTCCGACCACATCCCCGCCGCAAACTCGTCCCCGCGCATGGCCTATTTCGTGGAGTGTTCGCACAAGTTCCTCGCGGCGGTCCGCGACAACAAGTGGCCGCTCGACTTCTTCTCCTACCATTCCTACTCTCCGCCGACAGAGGCCATGCGCCAGGTGCGCTTTGCGGACGAGCATCTCAATGCGTACGGATTCACCGCCGACAAGTGCGAGCGGATCTTCAACGAGTGGCTGCCGTATGTCAAGCACGAGAACCTCGGTTCGGCGCTTCAGGCGGCCGGCGTCGCCGCCGAGTTGATCGGCCTTCAGAACGGTCCTTGCGATCTTGCCTGCATCTATGACGCGCGCTGTGGCATCGGCAACTACTCGCCGCTTTTCAATCCGCTCACCTACAAGCCGCACAAGGCCTACTACGCCTTCACCGCGTTCAACGAGCTGCGCAAGCGGGGAACGGCCGTCGCTGTGCAGGTGCGCGGCGACACGAACCTGTGGGCGACGGCGGCCCTGGGCGAAAAAGATGCCGCCGTGATGCTTGCGAACGATTCCGACCGGGCGATCCCGCTTGTCTGCGACTTCCAGGGCCGCACCGTCGCAGCCTGCCGCATCACCGACGCCGACCGCACCGACTGTCGGGTTCCGTTTCCGGAGGCGATGCCGCCGCGTTCGTTCGCGATCGTTCTTTTGAAGGACGCTGAAGATCCCGTGCGCCCGGTCGAGCCGTCCGCGGCGAGCCAGGGGACGACGGATCCGGATCCGCGTACGCGCACGTATGTGGGGCCGGTTCGTGTGGTGTGGCAGACTCCCGGGAACGGGGAGCCGGGAGTGGGGCGCTGCTCGGTGAAGGACGCGGAATCGCTTCTGAAGAAGCACCATGGCCAGGTTCCGGAGGGCGGTTGGACTAACAGGGCGTCAGGATGCAGACTCGTGAACGACGGCGAAGCGCCGGGGGTGCTGCTCGACTTCGGGCGCGAGTTGCATGGCGGCATCCAGATCGGGCTGGGCAGTGGTCCGAAAGGCATGCGCGTGAGGTTGCGGTTCGGGGAGTCGGTTTCCGAGACCCTGAGCGAGATCGGCGAGAAAAGGGCGACCAACGATCACGCCATCCGCGACGACGTCGTGGGGGTTCCGTCGTTCGGTACGCGCGAGATCGGCAACACGGGCTTCCGCTTCCTCCGCATCGATCTCGTGACGCCCGGCTCCATCACGCTGGAGTTCGTGCGCGCGGTGGAGCTGATGCGCCCGATGGAGCGGCTGGGGGCCTTCAGGTGCTCCGATGAACGGCTGAACCGCATCTGGGAGACGGCGCTGCGCACGGTGCAGCTTTGCTGTCAGGACTATCTGTGGGACGGAATCAAGCGCGACCGGCTCGTGTGGATGGGCGACACGCATCCCGAGACGATGGCGATCCTCAATGTGTTTGGCGCGCAGCCCATCCTGCCCGAATCGCTCGACCTGATGGCGGCGGTCACGAAGCCGGACGAATGGATGAACACCATGGGACCCTATACGCTCTGGTGGATCCGCAACGTGGCGGAATGGTACCGCTTCACGGGCGACAAGACCTATCTCGAAAAACACCATAACTACATTCGGGCGACATTTGCCAATCTTGAGAAATACATCACGCCCTCCAACACGCTGGAGGGGATTCGCCGACCCTTCCTCGACTGGCCGACGGAACACAACCGTCCGGCCGTCCATGCGGGAATGCAGGCGCTTGCGCTCATCACCTGGCGTGAAGGGGCTTTTCTTGCGGACGAGCTGGGCGATGGCGATCTCGCGGCGAATTGCCGGCGGACGGTGGCGCGGTTCGAGACGCTTCGCGGGAAATTGGAGCCGCACGGCTCGAAGCAGGCGGCGGCGATGCTGGCGCTTTCGGGCCTGCGCGAACCGAAGGAGATGTTCGCCCAGGTGCTCGGGCGGGATGGCGTCCACGGAATGTCAACGTTCTACGGCTGCTACATGCTGGAGGCGATGAGCGCGGCAGGGGAGGACCGTTTTGCGCTCAATGCGGTGCGCGACTACTGGGGCGCTATGCTGGATGTGGGCGCAACGAGCTTCTGGGAGGATTTCAACGTCGATTGGACGAACAACTGCTTCCGCATCGACGAACTGCCTGTCGCGGGGAAGAAGGACATCCATGGCGACTATGGCGAGTTCTGCTATTCGGGTTTCCGCCATTCGCTTTGCCATGGCTGGAGCTGCGGGCCGGTGCAGTGGTGCATCGCACACGTGCTCGGTCTTGAGGCCGTGGATGTCGGCGGCAGGACGGTGCGCGTAAAGCCGTTCCTCGGCGACCTCGAATGGGCGGAAGGCGCGCTCCCGACGAAGTGGGGCGTCGTGCGGGTCCGTCACGAGAAACGCCCGGACGGATCGATCGCGACGAAGATCGATGCCCCGCCCGGCGTCAAGACAACGGACGGCAGGCGCTAGTCCCAAACTCCCATCTTCACCGCGCTTAACCCACCAAGCAGGAGAATCCTATGACAATCGCTTTGATACTGGCCGCCGCGCTCAATATCGATCCCGTTACGACGCGCTGGACGTTCGGCGCACACGAGCCCTACACCATGTACCGCCGGGTTGGCCGGCACTGCACCGGCAGCATCGACGGCAACGCGTTGTGGGTGAAAGACTGGCTCGACTGGTTCGACGAGCACGCGCCCGAGAAGATGGAGGAGCTGGGCCTCAACTTCCTCCACTCGCGCTTTTACAAGGGCATGGGATGGGAAGTGGAAAGGGACGACTTCCCGAATGTGCAGAAGTTTGTCCGGAACTGCCATGCCCACGGCGTGAAGACCCTTGCCTACGTCCAGTTCTGCACGCTGTACCCCGAGTTCATGCGAAGGGAAATTCCCTCGATAGACGATTGGGCGACTGTTGACTGGCAGGGCAAGAAGAACCTTTGGGGCGGACAGTATTTCCGTTGGACGCCGTGCCTTAACTGCCGCGAGTGGGAGGAGTACATCAAACGCATGTGTACGATCGCCCTCACGGACGGCGGCTTTGACGGCATCATGTTCGACAACGTGTTCGATCTGCCGTGCTATTGCCGCCGCTGCGAGGAGGCGTTCCGCGCACATCTTGCGAAGATGCCCGAGAGCGAGCGCGTGCGCCGGTTCGGTTTCGCCGACGTCTCGTCCGTCTTGCTGCCGCGGATGGAGCGCAGCCGCATGAGTCATCTCGAGGCGAAGGACCCGATCTTTCAGGCTTGGGCGCTCTGGCGGTGCGAGACGATGAACGGCGTGATGTCGCGCTTTCGGGCGCACATCAAGTCCGTAAAGCCCGATGCGATCGTCTCCGGCAATCCGTCGCCGTACCGCAGCCGTGCGCGGTTTCTGGATCGCGCCCAGAACATGGCCGAGCTCTGCCGGGCGTTCGACTTCATCATCATGCAGAACACGAACTTTCCCGAAGTGAAGGATGGGCGCATCTATAATCGCGTTCGCGACCTGAAGTTCGCGCAGGATCTCGGCCAGCGCATCGTTGCCCTATGCGACACTGACAGCACGATTAACCCCGAACGAGAGGCGAAGTTCCTTATGCCGATGATTGAAGATGTCATCTTCGGCGGTGTGCCGACCGACCGCACGGTGATGGCGCCCTCGCCCGAACCTGGCTTCCTCAACAAGGCCGTTTTCGAGAGGAGAAAGCTGCAGCACGTCGCGTTCAACAGGTTCGCCGCCTCGCACCGCGTCGAGCTTTCGTCGCCTACGATGCACCCGGTGCGCATCTTCTATCCGGAAAGGGAGGTTCTTCTCTCCGAGGCGACGCATCAGGGCGTGGCCGCAGCCGAGGAGATATTCCTACGCAACCACATCCCCTACGGCTATCTCGTGGCCTATCCCGGCGAGCCAATCACTGTGCCCGAGGAGACGGATGTAATTGTCGTCCCGGGGCTCGTCTCCCTTTCCGACGTGCAGATGTCGTTTCTCGTCGAATGGGCAAAGAAGGGAGGGAGGCTTGTCGTCACTGGCGACTCTGGGCGCTACGATGACTGGAATGCGCAGCGGCGTGAGAATCCGTTGCTGCCGCGCCTAAAGGGTTTTCCGAACGTCGTGCTACGTGATTCGTCCGATCTGATCAAGGGGGCTGACCTCGACTGGTGTTATTCCGTGAATCCGCCAAAGGACGGAGGTCGTGCGCTTGTCGTAGACCTCGAGAAGTCCGGATGGCGTCCGTCCGTCCGCTTTGAAGGTCTTTCACCGCACGTCTTTGCCGAATATAGGCGCCTCCCGTCCGGCGGAATCGCCGTGCATCTCCTGAACTATGATCCCGCGCACCGCGTTGAAGCGGCGAAGATGTTCCTTCCGTCCGGGATGACGGCAATGGTCGAGGAGCCGTTTGGCGAAAAGGCGGCGAAGGTGGAGGTGGGGCCGGACGGCGCGCTGCCGCCGTTCAGGATGTATGTCGTCGTGACGGTCGTGCCGAAGGGGACGATGTAGCCTTTGCTCGTTTCTGGCAAAAACAAAACGCCGTCCAATATTGGGCGGCGTTTTATGGTATAATTCGCACTTTTAAAGGAAGGGGAGGATTCCTTCCGCTGACTATGGAGGAAACATGGGTGGATTTTGCGGAGTGATTTCATCGGGGGATTGCGTAAGCGATCTCTTCTTCGGTACGGACTACCATTCGCACCTGGGCACGCATCGCGGCGGCTTGTGTGTGTTGGGGGAGAAGGGGTTTCAGCGTTCAATCCATAACATCCAGAATGCGCCTTTCCGCTCCAAGTTCGAGCGCGATGTGAGCAATCTCGTCGGCAGCGTAGGGCTTGGTGTCATTTCCGACACCGATCCGCAGCCGCTGGTGATGCGTTGCGCCCATGGCACGTTCGCGCTCGTCACGGTGGGTCTGATCACCAACATCGAGGCGCTGATGCAGGAGATGTTCGAGAAGAACCACCTCCAGCTCCAGTACTCCACGACATCCGGCATGGTGGGTCCCACGGAGGTCGTTTCGGCGATTCTCGCCTCGGCGCCCACGCTCGAGGAAGGGGTGAAGCTCGTCCAGCAGAAGGTCGAGGGAAGTTGCTCGTTCATGATCGTGACCGAGACAGGGCGCTTCCTCGCCGTCCGCGACCGCTATGGGCGCACGCCGATCATCCTGGGGCGGCGAAAGGGCGCGATGATTGCGCTGCAGGAATCCTGTGCGCTCTCGAACCTCGGCTACGAATACGTGCGGGATCTCGGCCCCGGCGAGATGGTAGAGCTGACCCCTGAAGGCGACCGTACGCTTCTGGAGCCCGGCAAGGAGATGGCGATCTGCGCGTTCCTCTGGGTCTATTACGGCTATCCGGCCTCCACCTACGAAGGACGAAACGTGGAGATGTCCCGGTACCGGTCCGGCTCCTTCCTTGCGCGGCGCAACCCCGTGGAGGCGGACGCGGTGGCTGGCGTGCCCGACAGCGGAACCTCCCATGCGCTTGGCTATGCGCACGAGGCGGGGCTCAAGTTCGCGCGTCCGTTCGTGAAGTACACGCCCACGTGGGCGCGTTCGTTCATGCCGCAGGATCAGCGCCAGCGCGAGCGTGTAGCCGCGATGAAGCTCATCCCAATCCCCGGGCTGATCAAGGACAAGCGTCTTGTCTGCTGCGACGACTCGATCGTGCGCGGCACGCAGCTCGGCCAGCAGGCGAAGCGCCTGTTCGCGAACGGGGCGAAGGAGACGCACATGCGCATTGCATGCCCGCCGCTCCTCTATCCGTGCCGTTTCCTCAACTTCTCGCGGTCGAAGTCCGAATACGATCTCATCACGCGCCGGTTCATCCGCGACCGTGAGGGGGCGAACTACGACATCGAGAAGTATCTCGATCCGGACGGCGAACCCTACAAGGAGATGGTGGAGTACATCTGCCGGAACCTCGGTCTTACGTCGCTCGCCTTCCAGCGGCTTGACGATCTTGTCGCCGCCATCGGACTTCCCAAGGAACGTCTCTGCACCTATTGCTGGGACGGCAAAGACGTCTCCTGCGGCGGGACCTGCGCCGGCTGCCCCTGTGCCTCCGCACGGTGAGGAGATGAAGCCACTAACCACTAACCACTG
>CACZCD010000128.1 GCA_902779565.1 uncultured bacterium
CACGGCGCGCAGGAGGCAGTTCGCGCCACATGTCGAAAAGACCCTCGGTGTAGATGTCGTAGAATCCCGACACCATCAGCACCGGCATCGTCGAATCAAGAAGGGCCCGACGGAACTCGTTCCCCGCCGCCCCTTCTGTGCGCCACCAGGCATCCTCCGGACGCGGATGCTGCCACGTATCCTCAAGATCGGCCACGCGTTCGCCGAGGCGGCGCTCCGAAAACCCCTTCAGCGGGAGATCCGTGAATTTCACGGAGGGATCGCGCTTCAGGTTCCGGTTCTTCTTCTTGTAGCCCTTGACGACCCAGTTTCCGTGCAAAGCGGATTTGTAGTGCCCGTTGCGGTAGTGGATGTTGTAGCGCACCACGTCCTGCACCGTGAGCACAGCACCCTTCACGTCCGGCGGATTCGTGCCGAGATAGCTCCAGTGGACGGACGCGCAATAGCTTCCGCCCGAGAGGAAGATCTCGCCGTTGTAGTGCGGAAGGTGTCGAATCCATTCAAGCGTGGAAAGCCCGTCCGCACGTTCGGCCACGTAGGGAACCCAGTCGCCCTCGCTCATGCCGGTGCCGCGCACATGCTGAAACACGTAGGCGTAGCCACGCGCAAGCGCCTTCTGCTGGTTGCGCGCGAACGCCGGCATGTCCACGGGCTCCTCCTTGACATACGGGCTCCGCTGAAAGACGATCGCGCATTTCTCACCCTCCGGCGGCAACACGCCGTAGGTGTAGAGCCGCACGCCGTCCTTCATCGGCACCATCTCCTCGAACCAGCGCAGGGTGACGCCGTTGCGCACCTCCGAACGGATGACCGCCTGCGGCACCCGTGCCGGCGCGACGGACGATGACGCGCAGAACGCGAGCATGTCCGCGTAGAGCAGATCGAGTTCGGCCTTCTGCCGGTCGGAGAGCTTGACCGTCTCCAACTTCCACTTGCGCCCGGAGCCAAAGCTGCCGCCTTCCGTCACCTTCGCCTTCTCGTACTGCCGCGAAACCATGTTCTTGAACACGCCCTCCTTCATCAGCAGATAAAGGGAGTAGCCGCGCAAGCCGCCGGGGAAGTTCCGCTGGTCAACGAGAAGACGGTACATCGCGAACGCTTCCGTGAGCGCAAGCCCGCGCTCGCCGCGCTCGTAGCGGCGCCAGATCTCGCCGAGCACCGGCGCGTAGGCGCAACGCTCCGTGACAAGACCTTCGCTGCCGCAGTGCCGGAGCTGCAGAAGCCACTGCCAACCACCCCATCCCGCGAACACCGTCTTCATGTCCGGCTTCGCGGCGGTTTCAACGACCATGCGCTCGTTCGCCTCGTTTCCGGCGGCCTCCTCCTTGACGTAGCCGAACTGAAGCGGATGGCGTTTCGCCAACCGCACGAGCAGCTCGACCGACGGCGTGGGCGTCTCCTTCGTGCCGTGCGTCTGGAAGATGACGGGACGCTTCGCGAGCCCAGCGAGCGCCTCCCACGCCGCTTCGATCTCCGCCTCGCTGCGCACATCATCCGGCGGACGCGAGATCATCGCGATCTTCGTGCGGGGATGGCGCGCCGCCACCTGCTCGATCTCGGCGGCGATCTCAAGCATCTCCGCCGTATTCGTGCCGTTGGCGCCGATGGCAAGGGTGATCGATCGACCCTCAAGCGCGGCGGCGACCGCCTCGAAGCTCTTCGCCTTCTCGTCCCGCGAGAGGAGATCGATGGCGTCGTTCGACTGCGCCCAGATCACGCCCGGACAGCCGGAATCGTCCACCCACTGCGCCTCTTTCGCGAGCACCTCGTAATCCACCGCGCCGTCCGCGTGGTACGGCACCGACAGGATGGGGAACGGACCCCGCATGTCGCGGGGCGCCGGAACCTGCGCCTCAAGCGCCCCAACCATAAAGGCGGCCAGGACGGCTAGCCCTCCCGCCAAAGGAAGAATTTCTCTTCTCATTATCTGTTCCTTTCCGGTACTGCGCGAACCTTTATGACCAATTTGCGGATTTTGCGCGGGCCATCGGCGGAAAGACAGGGGGCGTGCGCACCCTTTTCAGGGAAGAAAATCGCGAACTCGCCGGGCTTCAGCGTCCACAGCTCACCCTTCGCCCTGAATAACACATAGTCCTTTTTGACATTGAAACCGTCAAACACCTTTGGCTCAGGTTCCGTCACACCAAACGTCTCGTTTCCGGTAATCGGCGCCTGTATGTCGATGAATGCGCGGTGAACCTCGTACTTGTTTTCATCCGCGAGCGGCTTCAGCGAAGCTTCCTGAACCATAGCCCAGCAGTTGGAGCCGTCAATCTCGTAGCGCCCGCAGGGCAGATCGGCGAGATCCGCCCTTCGCATGAACGCGAACGCCTTTGCAAATCGCGGATGCAGACTCTCGTACTGGCCGCTTTCCGCAATGCACCCGCGAAGATGCGCAATGTTCGCGGCTGAATTTGCGGGGGAATGAATGTTCGTACACCCCGCGACAGCGGACAACGCCGCACCTACAATCAATGTCAATCTCATGTCACTCCTTGCTTTCATGGTTTATTGGCTAAAATCTGAAGTGCCTAATCAGCGTCTTCACGCCGACATAAGCCACCGCCAGCGAAAACACTGCCGTCGGGCGCTCAAGCACCACCTTACACATCGCAAACAATGCACACAGATCTTATTGTCACTTCACGGTGAAGAAGAAACCCATGTTCCGTTGAAAGAGCAACTGTTCCGTAACGCCGGTGGTGGCAATCAACAAACGGCGGCGTTGCGCCGTCACAGCGCTTCGTACACAAAGGCGAGCTTGTAGGTGCCGGCACCCGGCATGTACTCGTTGTGCGGACGCGCGCCCCAGCTGTTGTCGCCGCCGACACCCATCTGGACGGCGTCGATGTTCACGGTGACGGTGCTCTCGGCCTCAAGATCCCACTGGTGCTTGGCGCGCTCCAGCGCCAGCTGCGAGTAAGGCCAGGCGTTGAAGCCAAACGGCGCGTTGACGGCCGTGATGCGCACCTTGCCGCCGACCGCGTTGGAAAGCTCCAACCAGCGGCAGCCGGTCCGGTAGCCCTGCTCGCCCGGCTCGGAATAGTTGTCGGGGTTGAGGCGGCCAATCGGGTAGGTGATCGTGCCGGAGCTGTCGGCAAGTCCCTTCACGAGACCGACCGTCGCAGTATAAACGCCAAGACAGGCTGCCGTGGCGCGGTCGGAATAGTTCTCCCAAGGACCAAGCCCCTGCCAGGCCACCTGCGTATAGTCGCTCGGCAGCGTGAACGTGAGCCCCACGCGCGGAATGGCCGGCAGATTCGTCGCCGAAACGGTGAGGGTGAACTCCACCAGATACCGCCCGGCGGCAAGACGCGTGACCTCAAGGGATTTCTCCACTCCCTGCGGAAGCGTCTGGTAGCAGGTGGCATCCTTCCACACCTTGCAGATCTGCGGCATGTTCCAGCCACGGTCGTTGTCGGTGGGGGCGCGCCAGAGATTGACGCGGAAAGAGTCGCCGGTGAGGACCTCCTCCGTCTCCGCCGCCGGCGCGGTGGACGCCTTCTTTTCGACAGTGAGCGGCTCGAACGGCTTCGCGAACTGGTCGTGCGCGATCTCGCGTCCGTTTTGATAGAAGCGGAAGGTCATCGTATCGCCGAACGCCCCGCGCGCGCCGGTCTTCACCGTCTTCACGGTATCCGCCGCGAAATTCTTGAGGTTGAGCTTCTCCTCGGCGACCTTCTCGCCGTTCCGCTCGAGCGACCACCAACCCGTGACGTCATCCAGCGAGAGGAAGCGGTAACCGTTGTAGATCTTTGCCTCGCCCGTCTCCCAGTCGAACGCATCCACCAGGATGGGCTGATAGGCATGCTTCAGCTCGTACACGCCCGGATGGTATTCGCGCGTCGCATCGACGAGTCCGTTGCAGTTGAAGTTGTCGTCGTTGGGCTTGTCGCCGAAATCACCGCCGAAGGCGAGCCAGGTGCCGACGGAATCCGAACGCCAGATCGCCTGATCAACGAAGTCCCACACAAAACCGCCCTGCATGCTCGGATATTTGCGCACGAGATCCCAGTAGTCCTGAACCGAGCCGTTCGAGTTGCCCATCGCGTGCGTGTACTCGCAAAGGACGAGCGGCTTCGGCGGATTGTTCTTCACGTAGCGCTCCACGTCCCACGGACGGGCGTACATCGGGCAGTAGATGTCCGTGTTGTCGCCATGGATGGCGCGCTCGTACTGAATCGGACGCGTGGCGTCGAGCGCACGCATCGCCTTGTACTCGGCCGTGAAGTTCGGGCCGTCGCCCGCCTCGTTGCCCATCGACCAGATCACGATCGAGGGATGGTTGCGGAATGTCTTCACCATGTTCACGCCACGCTCGACGTGTGACGCCTCGTACGGCGGCTTCTTCGCGTAGCTCCGCTCGCCATAGCCGGCGCCATGCGACTCGATGTTCGCCTCGCACACCACGTAAATACCCTCGCGGTCGCACAGCTCGTACCAGGTGGGGTCGTCCGGGTAGTGGCAGGTGCGCACAGCGTTGATGTTGAGGTCGTGAAAGATCTCAAGATCGCGCTTCATGCCCTCAAGCGTGACGGTGTATCCGCCCTCCGGCTGCATCTCGTGGCGGTCGGTACCCTTGAAGAGCGCGCGCTTTCCGTTGATGTAAATCACAGAATCCTTGATCTCCACCTTGCGGAAGCCGAACGCCACGGCGCGGAAGTCGCCGTCCATCTCGATCGTCTCGTAATACAGGTTCGGCGTCTCACAGCTCCAGAGGAGGGGCTTGTCGTACTTCTTCTCGAGCAGCGTCTTGCCGTTCTCGTCGCGCACGGTGAGCGTGCCCGTCGCGTAGTCGTCGGCGAGCACCGCATCGACCACGAGATCCTTCGGCGCGTCCTTCTTCTCGGCGACAAGCCACACGTCGCGGAAGATGCCGGAGAGACGCCAGAAGTCCTGGCACTCCAGGAACGTGCCGTCGCAGTGCTTCAGCACCTCCACCTCCAGCGTGTTGATCTTTCCGGACTTGGCACTGCTGATGAACGAGCCGCCGAACTCAATGTACGGCGTGAGGTCGAACTCCGCCGGCAGGCGGCTATCCTCGGAGTAGCCGATCTTCTGGCCGTTGAGCCGCACATACATGGCAGACGATACGCCGCCGAAGTGGATGACAACGCGCCGTCCCTTCCAGTCCGCCGGCACCACGAACGTGCAGGTGTAAAGTCCCACGGGATTGCGGTAATAGAAGCTCGTGTAGTGCTCCGGCGGATCCAGCATCGGATTGCCAGTGCCGTCATCCTTGATCGGGAAGCGCGAGTTCACGTAGAGCGCGGGATCGTAGTCGCCCTGAAGCTGCCAGCAGCTCGGCACCATGATCTGCCCCTCCTTTTCCCAGTTCGGGTAGTCGATGGAGTGCTTCCACTTGAACCCCCATACGCCGTTCAGCGACTGGAGCCACTTGGACTCCGTACGCGCCAGATCGCCTTGCGCGATCATCAGCGCCTTCGTGGCGCTCTCGCACGGCACCGCGATCGCACGCGCCGGCAACCGGTTGATGGAGTTGACGGCCGGCGTCATCCAGGGTGGCGTCTCCGCACCGGCCTGCACGGCCGTCACCGTACAGAACGCGAACAGGCAAGCGAATGCCTTGATTTCTCTTTTCATTTTCTTTGTTCTCCTCATTGTCTGGTTGTTAAACTTCTTACACATACTCGAAAACGGAACCGCCGATGGATTCGCGGAGAATCGAATCGCCGGGGATCGCCGAATGGTCGGTGATCGGAAGCACCGTCTCGAGAACCGCCAGCAGACGGCGGATCTCGGCGCTTTCCCGCCCGCCGAGATAGGGCACGGCCTTCAGCACCGGCTCCAATATCGGCTTCATCACCGCGATCTCATAGTCGAGCGCCGTGTTGAACACGGAATCGGCGAATCCACGGTAGGGGTTGATCCACTTCATCTCGCCGGCAGAGACCTTCTCCCACATGAGAATCGTCTTCTCCGGCGACATGTCGCGGTAGGTCTTGTCGCGGACGATCCGCCGCATGAGGCGGGCATCCTCGAAGTACAGCCAGCCGCCGCAGTCCGCCACCAGCTGCGTGAGCGTGTTCACGTACACGCGGTACTTCAGCTCGTCGCTCACGCCCTCCGTGAGCTGCGGATTGAGCGCATGGATGCCCTCCAGAACGACCACCACGTTCGGCGGCGGCACGAAGAGCTCCGGATCGTCAAAGCCCTCATGCTTCACGAAATCGAACCGGCGGCGGTGAAGCGGCTC
This sequence comes from uncultured bacterium, assembly GCA_902779565.1. Lineage (GTDB taxonomy): Bacteria > Verrucomicrobiota > Kiritimatiellia > RFP12 > UBA1067 > UBA1731. Next base: position 6,218 of record CACZCD010000128.1, read on the forward strand.
GCCCGCGAAGATCTTCAGGAGATCCTCCGCGAGACGGACGCGGTCCACGGCCTCGAAATGCTCGTAGTCGAGATTGCCCTCGGCGTCACGCGGATTGCGGGCATCCCCCACGAAGTAGTCGTCGGTGGAGATGCGGAGCGCGGTACGACCGTTCGCCTCCAGGGCGCGGCAGAGACGGATCGCGGAGGTCGTCTTGCCGGCGGCGGAGGGCCCCGCCTCCAGGACGAGACGCACGGCCGGTATGCGCGCGGCGATCAGCTCGGCGATGCGCGCGAGACGCTCGGTGTGATGCTGCTCGCACTTCGCCATGAACAGGGGCACATCGCCGGTCGCCAGCAGCTCGTCCAGCTCCGAGACGGAGCGGATATGGAAATTTTCTTTTATCATGATGTAAACTCCTCGGATGTCCTTCTGCCGCCATCCAACGCCGGATGGCGATGGGCCCAGACGGCTTGACGCGCCACGCCGAGCAGGAGCGCGGCATCGTCCTTCGTCACGACCCCGCGCGAGAACACGCGGTGGATACCCTGCATCATGTGGTCGGCCTTCTGCTCCTCCATGTAGCCGATCTCCTCCAGCATCGCGCGCCACATCTTCATGAGCTGCATCTTCTGCCCCTGCGGCGCAGGCGGCGCCTTCTCGTGCGGCGGCTGGTAGCGCCCGGTCGCCGTGAAAAGCTCGTAGCACGTGATCAGCACGGCCTGAGCGAGGTTGATGGAGGTGTAGCCCTCGTCCACCGGGATGCGGATAAGATGCGTACACTGAGAGATCTCTTCGTTGAGGAGTCCCTTATCCTCCCGGCCGAACACCACGGCCACGGGACCGGTGGCCGCCAAGGACAGGATGTCGGCGGCGCAGTCGCGCGGCGCTTTCACATGCTGGCGGTAAAGTCCGCCGCGCGCGGTGGTGCCCACCACGGCCACGCAGTCGGCCACGGCCTCCTCGAAGGTGGGGAACTCTTCGCGGTGCTCGATGAGATCCGTCGCATGCACCGCCAGACGGTTTCCCTCCTCCCAATCGTTCTGCAGGTTGGGCGCGGCGAGGCGGAGATGGCGGATGCCCATGTTGGCCATCGCTCGGCAGGCACTCCCGACATTGCCGGTGTAGAGCGTGCCGACCAGTACGATCCGTATGTTGTCAAGAGGATTTGTTCCTTTATTTTCCATAACCAAAATTGATCATGTCTATAAATTGGCAGCTGTCTGTCATTGTGCACTTAGGTGATTTGTGATCCTCCAATCCTCCAATCACACAATCCTCCAATCATCCACCAATCTCCACATGCACGGAAAAGCGGGGCGGGGCCGAAGCGAGGGTCGCCAGCTTCTTTTTCAGGGCCGGAAGCCTCGGGCGGAGCGCAAACGAAGCCGCCGCCGAACGGACGCGCAGGAAAAGACGACCGCCCGCGCGAGGCGTCGCACCGGAGACCCAGCGAGCGGGCTTCGCGTTTATATCGGAAAACAGTTCACGCCACCGCGCGCACACCTCGTCGTAGAACGGCGAACGGTCACGCGTCAGATCCGCCACGAGCGCGTCGAACAGACCGCCGACACGCGGTGTGGGGCGGCGGACATCCGGCACATCACCGTCCACGGGGAGCGCAAAATCAACGGCTCGCATCTCCTTGGCTCGTGCAGCGGCGGCTTTCGCCCGCCTCTTGGCGTAAGGATCAAACACGTTCAACCTATTCCTGTGGCGTGGTGATTTGCTTGAAGAACGCCTCAACCTCTTCGCGCTCCTCCGGCTTGTCGGGGAACAGTCCTGTGCCGGCCACGAGCAGCAAAAGGGTCACGGATGCCGTGATGGGCGTGATCCACACCATCTCGCGGAGGAACGGATACCAACCACCAACCACGAACACGGCCACGCCGACCGCGATGCCCCCCACGAGCGCAAGCATCCCGGAACGCTTCGAGAACCGCTTCACGAACACACCGCAGAGCATCGGCAACGCAATCGGCGGGAGGAATACCCCAAACACCTTGTTCGTAAGGTTGAAGAGATCATCCGCCCCTTGCGCATATTGCATGACGAACGTCAGCCCCACCACGCCGACGCCCACGACCACCGTCGCCACGCGCGCGGCCACCATACGGCGCGCCGCCGTCGCGGTCTTATCGAGACGCAGGTAGATTTCGTTCACCATCACGGCCGCTGCCGCGTTGAAGTTGCCGGCGAGCGAACTCATCGTCGCCGAGAACATCGCCGCAATCACCATGCCGATCATGCCGACGGGCAGGATGTCCTTGCAGAGCGTCGCGTAAACGGCGTTCATCGCGGAGGCGCTGTTGAGGTCGAGATCCGGCAGGAACACGCGCGCCGCCATCGCCGGGAAGAAGAAGAGCGGCGGCCCCACGAACAGGAGCGTCGCCACGAGGTACGCCATCTTCTTCGCGTCCTTCTCGCTCTTCGTGGAGTAGTACCGCTGCACGAGCGACCAGTTGGTCGAGAGCGTGGATCCCACGCAGCAGAAGAACACGATCATGTAGATCCATCCGTACTGCCCGTTGGTGAAGTTGAAGAACCCATCCGGCACCTTGTCGAGAAACACCGAGAAGCCATGCACGAGACCGGAGCCGCCATCAAGGGAGGCGAGCCGTCCGAGGCACAGCGGCGGCAGGGCGAACACCACCACGAGGATCACGAGGAACTGGATGAAGTCGCAGGTGAGCGTCGCCTTCAGTCCGCCGAGGAAGGTGTAGAGCACGATGATCACGCCCGAGATGCAGATCGCCCAGAAGAGCGGGAACCCCATACCCACGCCGACGACCGTGCCGATCGCGAGCAGCTTGAGCGCGTTGTCGAGAAGCTGCATCGGCAGACCGAGAACCGCCAGCGTGGAGCACATCTTCGGCGTGTAGCGCGTGGCAATGTAGTCGATGGGGCTCCCCTTCGCCGCCCGCCGCCAGCGGACGGCCAGGAACCAGGCGCCGAGCAGGACGGCGGGCACGGAGAGCCAGCTCACCGTCACCGGCACCCAACCGAACTTGTACGCCAGCGCCGAGTACATCACGAACGCCAGCGCCGAGAAGCTGTTCATGTAGAACGACACGCCCGAGAGCCACCACGGCACGGACTTGTCGCCGCCGAAGAACTGCTCGGAAGACTTTGACTTCCGGCTGTAATAGACACCCACGCCCACCATCACGGCGAAGAACACCGCAATCACGGCATAGTCGGCAACCGCCAATCCCTTATCCATCTATCACCACTCCTTTCATTTCAAACTCAATACTCAAAACTGGAAACTCCCTCTACACGCTCTACACGTTCTACACGGCTATCTAGCCTCTCCCCCACACTCTAAACTCTAAACTGGAAACTAACAACACAGGAAATCGCGCACCCCCACGATGCGCATCGACTCGTCCTTCGCCGAAAGCGTGTACAGCCGGTAGGCAAAGCCGCCTGGATTGACCTTCACGACGGCGTGCCCCTCCGCCGCGAGACACCCCGTAAGCCCGTACTGCTTGAACTGACGCATCTTGAACTCCGGGATTGAGCCGTACGCCACCACGCGGGGGGCGAACCTAAAGCGCAAGCCAAAATCCACATTGCCGCCCTCGATGTAGTTCTGCCGGTCGGTCATGCGCTTGAGTGTGGTGATGTTCTGCTGGTTCGGACTCCACGCGCTCGAGAGGAACAGCTGCGGGTTCGTGGCCTTGATGAAGCCGTCACGCATCGAGGCCGGGCAGGCGTGGTGGTTCGTCTTGCACACCGAAACCGGGCCGACCACCTTGCCGACGCGCTCCTCGTAGCTGAACTTCGTGCCGTCCGGCCCCACGAAGTCCCCTTCCAGATCGCCGCCGGTGTAGTAGGTGAAACCGCCGTAGCGGATGCGGATG